>NZ_JBIFXS010000040.1:0-878 GCF_043558645.1 Mariniflexile sp. HNIBRBA6329
TTGAATATCGAGCTCATTATTGTCAAAATTAATTATAAATTTGTCTAAGGTTTTGGGGGCAGTCCATTTTCTATTCGGTTTGTATTTGCTAACCTAGGTGCGTGGAACACGCCACTAATCATACACAAAACCGTTGTGTGTAATTTGAGAAAACCGAAGTGAAAAGAAAATTAATGCAAAAGTTGAATTGGAAAATTATAGTTGCCGAATCTATCGGCATTATTTTTTTGATACATGGCTCAAAACGATTTCAGATATCTTACTATTCAGATATTTGGAAGGCACTTATCGAGGTTGACTCAGAAAAACTGGAAAGTTTAAAAATAAAAAACGTCGGACAATTTTTGTATGACAGTCAAATATTTGGGTTTTGGATTTTTTTAGCTTGGGTATTGTTACTTTTATTATTTAAATGGAAAATTAAACTGCCATTAGCTGATACAATTTTGACCCTAATTTTAGTCTTTTTATTGTTTCCAATCGGATTTTTTAATATTGATTTCATTACAGGTCTATTTAACTCAATTGGCTCCCTTTTTACAAACGATATTGGTTTTTCTTTTCTAATTAGCGGATTGATTTTGACATTAATTGGATTAGGACTTTTGTGGGCAGGAATAAAAATAAATAAAAACTACACACAACACAGTATATAAAAAATTGCTATTTTTAGCTTAACCAATGTCAGTTGCTTTGTTTGCTTGCATCCGATTTTCCTTCGGAAAATCCTCGCACTCAAACACGCAACTTTCCATATACATAAACGTTGTACACAAGCTAAAAAAACCAATCTGAATGAAAAAAAATGAGAACATTGGAGCCAAAGTTGCATTAATAAATGGAATGACATTTGGACTAGGGTTTCTATTTATTATGAC
>NZ_JBIFXS010000041.1:0-877 GCF_043558645.1 Mariniflexile sp. HNIBRBA6329
ATTACTTGGACATTTACTGATTCCAAGAACAATGTGACTTCTTGTACCCAAGATGTGGTGGTTACAGATAACCAAGCGCCAACATTAACTTGCCCTGAAAGTTTATCTGCAAAATGTGATATATCAGAACAACCAGCTTATGCTACATATGCCGAATTTGTTGCTGCAAGTGGTAGTTCATTTGACAATTGTAATATTAATGAAGCTAGCTTTACATTATTGAGTGAAGTTAGTGATGGATTAAGTTGTCCTGAAACCGTTACTAGAGTCTATCAAATTGCTGATATGGCTGGTAATACAACCTCATGTACTCAACTAATTATAATTGATGATGAGATTGCTCCTATTATTAACACGGACAATAAAGATAACGTAGAAATAGAATGTGGTATAACCGATCCTAATGCTTTACAAAATTGGTTGAATAATAATGCTGGTGCTACCGCTTCAGATAATTGTAGCAATGTAACTTGGACAAATAATTATGGTCAGGATACTAATGTAAAATGTGATGATGGTGCTATTACTGTAACCTTTACAGCTACTGATGTATGTGGTAATTCATCTACAACTACAGCTACTTATTTAATTAAAGATACAACCCCTCCTTCTATCACCGTACCTGAAGATGTAACTATTGAATGCACCGCTGACACATCTAGTGCTGCTACAGGTGTAGCAACTGGAGATGATGATTGTAGTGTCGTTGTTATTACCGAAAGTGATACAGAAGAAGCTACTTGTGGAAATACTAAAATAATTACTAGAACTTGGACAGCTACAGATGCTTGTGATAATAAAACTTCTGCAGTACAAACTATAACGGTGGTTGACACAACGCCTCCTAGCTTAACTGTGCCAGCTGATGTAACTATAG
>NZ_JBIFXS010000042.1:0-714 GCF_043558645.1 Mariniflexile sp. HNIBRBA6329
CCATCGGTTTTGTATAGCGGTACTTTGATTTTCGTAACCACTCATTTTCTCAATGTTTTGGCGTACACCGTTGTATAAATCGTTGCCTACTGAAAAGTTGAATAGACCAGATATACTTAATCGTTTGTAGGTAAAGCTTGTGCTCACACTACCTGTAAAATCAGGATTAGGATTGCCAATAACTTTACGGTCGTTTTCATCTATTACCTTATCACCGTTAAGATCTTCAAATATAACATCACCACCAGCAAAAGGCATTAAACTACCGTTTTCTAAGCGACGTGATAAACCTGCGGCATTAGCTTGAGCAGTAGTACTATAAACACCATTAGCTTGATAGCCGAAAAATAGGTTTGCATCTTGTCCTTCATCAGTTATGTAAGTTGCTCCACCAAACTGAGTAATAATTCGGTTGTTTGGCATTCCTAAAACTTCATTTTTGTATTTGGATAAGTTTATACCTAAATCGAATTTCATATCCGATGTGTTTATAATTCTACTGTTAAGACCCAATTCAATTCCTTGGGTTTTCATGGTACCACTATTTGATACGATATAATCAAAACCACTTGTTGTATTGATGGTTTCGTAAGTAATCATATCAGTAGTTTTGTTATTGTAAATATCTAAAGATGCATTAAAACGCTCATTGAATAAAGCTAAATCAGCTCCTAAATTAAATTTACGTACAGTTTCCCATTTTAACTTTGGATT
>NZ_JBIFXS010000043.1:0-664 GCF_043558645.1 Mariniflexile sp. HNIBRBA6329
CTTGGAAAACTAATTTATGCCTCGCATGATGGCTTACAAAACCAATACAAGGTAAGTTGTGATGAATTGGATTTTCTTGTAAAACAGGCTAAACTGAACGGTCATATTTTAGGCGCTCGAATGATGGGAGGCGGTTTTGGTGGCTGTACCATTAATTTAATTGAAAAATCAGAAACAGAATCTTTTAAAACGTTTGTTTCCGAAGCTTATAAAACCCAATTCAACAAAGAATGCTCTATATATAGCGTTAAACTTTCTGAAGGCACACATTTAATAAAATAATTAAAAACTTATCTCAAACAAAATGAATACGGATTTACAGGATTATTCACATAAAAGGTACAATATATTAACTGGCGAATGGGTATTAGTCTCGCCACATCGCGCCAAACGTCCTTGGCAAGGACAAAATGAAGCTATATCCAACGAAGTTAGGCCAACACACGACCCTAGTTGTTACCTATGTGCTGGAAACACCAGAATTAATGGGGAAATAAACCCGAATTATGAAGATGTGTTTGTTTTTACCAATGATTTTGCCGCTTTACAGACCGATTCCAAAAACTTTCAGATTGAAGATGGTTTACTTTTAGCGCAAAGCGAACAGGGCATCTGTAAAGTCATTTGTTTTAGTCCGGACCACTCCAAAAGTTTGGCGGACATG
>NZ_JBIFXS010000044.1:0-609 GCF_043558645.1 Mariniflexile sp. HNIBRBA6329
CAGTGCCCAGTAAAATATAGTGGATTATAGAAGATAATACGCCGTCCAAGTTTTCGGCGGTAAACCCCGTGAAAATGTATTTTCAAACGAGCGGTGTCGTATAAAACTTGGTTGCTAAGGTATAAGATTTAAATTAAAAAGTCAAGGCCCCTCCCATTAAATCTGATAGCTTATATATTTTACTGGGCGCTGGCTGAATGCATTGGGGAAACAAGCGCCTAAATTGGACGACCCATACCACAATGTATATGTCATAAAATTTATAAAAAACATCCGGAATCCTTTAAATGGGACTGAAGTTGACCTACTGGCATTTATATCATTCCATTTTTCTTTAATTTAATGAAATGATCCTTTTTATGCCCCTAAGACCCTAAACCCTGGGCAATCTATAAATATGGGGGCCTAAAAATATAAAGCTTACAACACGGTATATAAAAAAATAAGGGATGCCGTGCCTTTGTAAAGGGCTATCGCCAAAAGCACGGTCGCCAATTTAGCAAATTAACATTTCTTTCAATTGTAAACATTTATTTACTAAATTGGCTTGTACAAATTTGGAAGGTAAGTCTTTTTTTATCCCTTACTTTTCATATACCTAATCATTGT
>NZ_JBIFXS010000045.1:0-607 GCF_043558645.1 Mariniflexile sp. HNIBRBA6329
GAGTGTGGCGGAAGCTATACGGAAACATGGACCTATACCGATGATTGCCAACGTACCATCACGCACAGCAGAACGATCAATGTAAACCCAGCACCGCAAGCAGCGTTTGTGAGCATGCCAGGGGATATGGCCATCGACTGTGACGATGCACCACCAAGTGGAACAAGCTTGGGCTATACAAACAGTGCGACCAGCGATGCATGCGACATCAGCGGCTCAGTGGTAGGCGTTATTACCGGAAGCCATGACGAGTGTGGCGGAAGCTATACGGAAACATGGACCTATACCGATGATTGCCAACGTACCATCACGCACAGCAGAACGATCAATGTAAACCCAGCACCGCAAGCAGCGTTTGTGAGCATGCCAGGGGATATGGCCATCGACTGTGACGATGCACCACCAAGTGGAACAAGCTTGGGCTATACAAACAGTGCGACCAGCGATGCATGCGACATCAGCGGCTCAGTGGTAGGCGTTATTACCGGAAGCCATGACGAGTGTGGCGGAAGCTATACGGAAACATGGACCTATACCGATGATTGCCAACGTACCATCACGCACAGCAGAACGATCAATGTAAACCCAGCACCGCAAGCAGCGTTTG
>NZ_JBIFXS010000046.1:0-569 GCF_043558645.1 Mariniflexile sp. HNIBRBA6329
ATGTCCTCTTCTGCAGCCTTGGAAAACAGTGTGGTTTTTGGTTTAAATGAGCTGTTTAATTTAGGATTGACCAAGCATGAAATGATTTTAATTTCTCAAAAGGCCGAACATAATTACGTAGGGGTTAAATGTGGTATTATGGACCAATATGCCAGCATGTTTGGTATTGAAAACAATGCATTATTGTTGGATTGCAGAACGGTAAAATCAAAACCTTTTAAAATCGATTTTAAAGACCACGAACTTATTTTAATAAACACCAACGTAAAACACAGTTTATCTGATAGTGCTTATAATGATAGACGTTCTGTTTGCGAATTGGTAGCTGAAATGTTGAATGTAAAAGCCTTAAGAGATGCTTCGGAATTTGATCTGGAATCCATAAAAGATAAAATCACGTCGGAAAACTTTCAAAAAGTACTATATGTAGTCCAGGAAAACGAACGTGCCGTTCAAGCTTCAATAGCAATGCAAGAAAATGATTTGGAAACACTTGGAAAACTAATTTATGCCTCGCATGATGGCTTACAAAACCAATACAAGGTAAGTTGTGATGAATTGGATTTTCT
>NZ_JBIFXS010000047.1:0-563 GCF_043558645.1 Mariniflexile sp. HNIBRBA6329
TTGATGGATACCACTGGAGTAGGGGAATGAAGTGTTGAATAATTTATCGTAAGCTTTGGTCAATACCGAAATAGCTTCAGCAAAAAGAAACGATTCGTTATCTTTTAATTCAAGAATATTAGATTGATGTCTTTTAGGAACAATCATAGCTTCAAATGGCCATACAGCCCAAAAAGGCACAAGTACCACAAAGGCATCATTTTCAAAAATAATACGTTCATTTTTATGCAATTCTTGTTTTAAATAATCCCCTAAAAGACTGCTTTTATTTTTATTATAATATGCTAATTGGTGTTTGTCTTTTTTGTCAACCTCATTGGGCAGACTTGTTTGGCTCCATATTTGTCCATGTGGGTGCGGATTGCTACAACCCATAACGGCGCCTTTATTTTCAAATATTTGAACGTAATTGATTAATTTGTTGGCAGCAAGTTCTTTGTATTCCCGTTGCCATGCAAAAACCACTTTTTCAATTTCTGAAGGTTTCATGTCCGCCAAACTTTTGGAGTGGTCCGGACTAAAACAAATGACTTTACAGATGCCCTGTTCGCTTTGCGCTAAAA
>NZ_JBIFXS010000048.1:0-521 GCF_043558645.1 Mariniflexile sp. HNIBRBA6329
AAAAATGAGAACATTGGAGCCAAAGTTGCATTAATAAATGGAATGACATTTGGACTAGGGTTTCTATTTATTATGACATTTATCGGACTAATGTTTTCGGGTGGTTTACTCGGATTAATCGGAATTGGAGCATTGTTGTCATATAATTCCCTATTTATATCCTTGGCTTTACTATATCTGACTTTGCCAATTGCTCTCTGGATTTTTGGAAAAAGAAACACCAAAAGCTTAAATCAAGGAAAGAGCATTATAAAAACTTCAGCTGAATTCTCATTTGGAGTGAATTTTATAATATGGATTGTGTTTTTGTTTTCTCAATTAGTATTCAGTGGATTTGAAAACTATTTAACCCTGAATTTAATAGTCATCGGAATTATAATCGTTTTAGGTTTTTTGACGACTTATACTTTCGGATTTTATATTGTAAAACTGACTAAAGAAAAAATAAAAGCCAGTGTACAACACAGTATATAAAAAATTGCTAGTTTTAGCTAAACCAAAGTTTGTTGCTCGTTTGCTTG
>NZ_JBIFXS010000049.1:0-507 GCF_043558645.1 Mariniflexile sp. HNIBRBA6329
AGTAAAAAACCTCCGTTAAAAACGGAGGCTTTGATTTTCAGATTAGCCCCAAAGGGGCATTAGGCTCATTCATGATGCTCTTGATATTTCACATATCGCCTTATCATGTCCTCATCCAAACCTACTGTACTTACAAAATAACCTCTCGACCAAAAGTGATTGCCCCAATAAGGCTTTTGTCTTAAACTTGGATACGTCTTGAACAACTTGATTGCCATTTTTCCTTTTAGAACACCCATGAATTCGGATATGGATACCTTCGGTGGAATTGAACAAACCAAATGGACATGGTCTTTTTGTACATTCATTTCTTGAATAATGACATCTTTCCAAGTACTGATTACTTGTAAATCATGCTCTACCAGTGATTTTACCATGCCCTCCAGCACACGGAAACGACACTTAGGAGTGAATACAATGTGATAGTCACATTTGTAATACACATGTGTTAATTTTCTATATTTACTCATCTTAAAAAAGTTTTAGATGGTAAACCTAAAAAATGGC
>NZ_JBIFXS010000004.1:0-310841 GCF_043558645.1 Mariniflexile sp. HNIBRBA6329
CTTCATTGAAATATGAAGGGTTTTTTGTTTTTGTACCTTTCGAAATCGCAGCTCCTTTTGGCAAACCTGGTTTTTGGGAATTGGCACCGAACCGGCAGCTGTGCGCAAGAGCGATAGCAGTGGCATCCTTTTTATGGGCTTATTACCTGTTGCCGAGGCAAGATTGCCAGTTTGGGATAGGGCATGGACATGACCGATATACCTCTCCCCATAAAAAGATATAGCGGATAGCGCGGTTTTTGCTTTTTTTGCGAAAACTTGCAAAACTAATACAGCTATATTTGTATATTGAAGGATTACGATATAGTGATTATTGAATTTTAGAACTTGAAAGTTAGAAGAATTTAATAGAAATTGTTTAAAAACAAAAATCCCGTAAACATAAAGTTTCGGGATTTTTTCGTGGTACCTCCAGTACCACTTTATTTAATCTATAAAACTCTATATTGATTTACGCCTCCTTTGTAATAGCCTTTTTGTATTGTAAATGTATATAATTAAATCCATTTTAATTTAATGTATTTAACATAAATAAACAAAATGTTGTCCCTTATGTTGTCCCCTTTGATTATATTTGGTTTAAATTGTTTTAACATGAAAAATTCAAAAAGAGCTAAAGGGACTATTGCGTTTAGACTTAAAAACTCAACAAGTGAAGAAAAACCAATTAGGTTAGATTATTCTTATGGCAGAGGAAAAAGGTTTAGGTACTCAATAGGTTATTCTGTTAATCCAGAGTATTGGAATGAAACGGGTAAAGTAAAAAATGTTAACGCTGTTAGAAATTCGGATTATATAAATAAACTTATTAGGGATTTAGAAACTAAACTTGAAGATTTTGTTTCTGATTGTGATTCCAAACAAATTGAAATTACCAATCCAATAATGAAAGAGCATTTGGATGAGTTTTTGAATAAGATTGAAAAAATAGATTCTGAAAAAGAGAAAGTAAAAGTTGATTTACTATCGTTCATTAAAAAACACATTGAGCAAAAGAAAAAGGAGTTGCCAAAGGCTAAAAATGGCAACAAGAACAATACAGTTAAATCTTATGAACAAACTTTAAGTCATTTAAAAAGCTTTCAAAATGAGGTAGGTTTTGTGGTAGATTTTAGGACTATTGATAGTGAGTTTTATTCTGAATTTATAGAATACATGAATTTGAAAACCTACACATATAATAAGAAACAAAGACACTATTCTTTAAATACTATTGGTAAGCACATTAAAAATTTAAAAGTTTTTATGGGAGCGTCACTAGATCAGGAGTTGCATACAAACTTAAAATATAAAAAGTTCAAGCCTTTAGTTGAAATAACTACAGCGATCTATTTGGAGTTAGAAGAATTGAAAAGTATATACGAATTAGATTTAAGTGATAAACCTCATTATCAATTAGCAAGAGATGTGTTTGTAATTGGTTGTGAAATGGGACAAAGAATAAGTGATTACCATGATTTAATGGAGCAGTCTATCGTTGAGCATCAAAATGAAAGGTACATTAGAGTAAAACAAGAAAAGACTAAAAAGGAAGTCTTATGTAAAGTTACTCCTGTAATCGAAAAGATTATGAATGATAGGTATGGAGGGCAATTACCGCCCAAAATAGCAGAGCAAAAACTAAATGATTACATTAAAATAGTCGGAAAAGAAGCTAAGATAAATACTCCAATTAAAAATGAAATAACAAGAGGCGGAAAAAGAATAATTGAATATGTACCTAAGTGCGATTTAATTATGGGTCATTCAGCTCGTAGAACGTTCTGTACCCTAAAATACAAAGCAGGTATGCCAGTGCATTCAATAATGGAATTAAGTGGGCATTCAACGCTTAAAGAGTTTATGAAGTACATCAGAAATCCTAAAGAGGAACGTGTTTCACAAATCACATCATCAGAGGCATTTAAAGAGTCATGTTTAGCTGTGTAATGGTGCTAATTATTATTGCTAGATTTAAAGCTCTTAACAAAAGGAATAACAAAGTTAATTATTAAATAAAAAGCTAATACTAAACCTAAAATATAAATTATTTCCCCAAAAAAAGTTATTCCAAAATTAGGTAAAAAGTTTTTTAATCCAGGTTTAAAAACGACTGCCTGTTCTCTTGATTCAGGTTTAATAATTTTTAGAGGCTGAACATCCCATTCTCCAATAACAAAGACGTGGACAAGAAACTTGACATGGTATAAGTCTTGATAATATTTTGAACCAGAGAACCATCCTCCTGTGTCCCATGAGCCAAAATTAGATATGTGAATAATTGAGTATTTCTCCTTTCCAAATAAGTCCTTATTTATTAAACTACTATAATCGCTTGACTCCACAGGGTAGTAAACATCTTTTTTGTTAATACCTGTTATTGTAAATTTCTTATCCAAGTCCTCAGGACTATTGTAAAGGGCTAAATTGCTTCCTGGTCTTAAATAAACGCCTATTTTCTTGTTCTCTTTTTCTTCTTCCTTTTGATAAATATTTATGCATTCTACTGCAGCAATTCCAATTACAGGGTTTTTGTTTTTAACCAGTACACCGTTTTTATCCTTATCTGCAATATACCAGACATTATTTTTAGGCTTAAACTTCAACATTATGGAGACGTTACCATACCTTGGGCTTTTATATTCTTTAATACGTCTTATTTTGTTTGTTTTTTCATTTGTTAATGGATGTCTTTCTAAGTTACCAATATTTTCGTTATCATGGTCTTGGCTAGGTTCAATTCTCAAAAAAGTATCAAACTCCATTAAAAACACATTCATAACCTTTTTCTTGTCAGGAGTAGTTGTTAAACTGATTGTTTTAATAGGTTTTCGGTCTTTAACCCTAGATTTAATACTCACTAAGTTTAGCCTTTCGGCTAATTCATTAAAAATATTCTTAGAATCAAAGAACTTTGGCTGTGTAACCTCAACATTTAAATCTGGAAATCCAGACTTTTCAAAATCTGGATCAAAAAATAACTGATTAAGATATATGTCGGATCTACCACCAATTTTTGAAATTCCATGATCTTGATTTTTATTAAACCATTGTCCGAACCATCTAATCCCTTCTAAATGTACTTCAAATCCCTGTGATGCATTTATGTAACCTTCATTCAAGTCAGAAGTTAAAGTGTTTTTGTCATTAAATTTAATTAATTCCTCATCATTAATTTCTTGTAAATGTTTGTTTCTTAATCTAATTTCTTGTTCGTATTCCGTGGAATCTTTCTTATATTTTAAATAAGTGTTATACTTATTATTGTGAGTGGTATAGTTGTCCTTTCCCAACCAAATAAAAAACAACATTAATGATAGTCCTAATAATAGGGATAAATGTTTTTTGTAATCCATGTCTATTAGATATATATTATAAATACAAATTAGAGATAAAGAGCAGTAAAAAAAACAATAAGATACCTATTAGAAAGTAGGAAATTACCTTTTATTAGTTGTTTTGCCAAATATTACGATGAAAGTCAAAAGAATGAAAAAAACTTTCTTAATATTTCTATTCGGAATAAGTTTTTATTAACAATCACTAATTTTTAAATTTGGTTTTATAGAGTTTATCGGTTAAAAAAATAAGACCTAAGTCGTCATCTTGATTTTTATCACAATGTTATGTCCTTAGAATACTTCTCCATTTCAGCACCGTATTTAAAGCTCCTAACTTCTGTGATTGTATTAAATTCCGCATTATAAACAAGCTCTACAAAGAACTTATCTATAGCATAACAGTTGATTCTAATATCTTTAGTTACATAGTTATCTAAGAAGACACCAATGTCATATACAACAGCTTGCTTTTCTTCAAATGATAGTATGTTGAAGTTGTAGAGGGTCATTAATTAAGCATTTTATTATACATTTTATGGGCTGCTATTTCTGCTCATAATTTTCAGGCATCTATTCAGAATTAAGGGGTTGTTTATTATTACAATACACAATTTAACTCTTGTCCTTGAAACAATTTGGAATAACATTTTATTGGGATAATAGTAAGGTTTGTCTTTGTAGTTTTTCGTAGTTAATTTATCATTTTCATAACAGAAATATTCGTCAATAACGGCTACAACATTATCAAACTCTTGCCCAATAACTGTATGAGCATTATCTAACTCATCTTTAATATTATGTTGTTCATAAGGTAAGGTATGAACTGTTGAAGGTGTATAATTAGTGATTTTCCAATTTTCAGACCTTAATTGGGTTAAATATTGTTTTGCAATTGGATAATCTTCAAAATATTTTAATTCAATTTTAGAGTAATCCATTTTATGTATTGCTTCGCTTGAATCGAATAGACATTTTATGAAACGAGCAACTTCTTTATTAGTTCTTATTTTTGTTGTCAATTCCAAACAATTTAGTGTGGTCTTTTTTTCAATTTCTGAACTAATATCGGCTCTAATTTCTCGACCTCCTAAAGTCTGAACAGAATCATAAGAAAAAATACAATTTTGAGAATGGAGTTTTATTTGTTCAATTAAATGGCTCAATTGACCTTTGCGTATTCTTTGGGCTTCATCAATGATAACTAGATTGTATTTTGAATAATCTTGATAAACAAGATTTTTAGCTGCGATAATATTCCAAGCAAAATCATCCCTTAAAGTTTTGTGTCCACTATTTAATAAACCACAATGAATAATAATAATTTCTTTTGACTTATAGATTTCCCTAGCAATATCATAGGTAAGTAGGGTTTTTCCTGTTCCAGCTTTACCTTTAATAGCAATAATTGAGTGACCTGACTTACTTAACTCTTTTAAAACTTGCTCTTTAATATTTTCTTGTTGAACAGTTAGAAAGTATTTGCTTTTTATGAACTCTTGTGTTGAATTAAATGGAGATACTAAATAATTGGAAGGGTTGAAAAAGATGTTAATGTTCTCTAACTTAATTACATTCTGAGAAGCAAGTTTTTCAATTAATTGTCTAATATTTAGTTCTACTAAGTTGTTACTAGAGTCAAGTCCATAAAGTTTTTTAGTGGAAGATTCATAGGAAAATAGATGGGTCTCTTTTCTTAAAAAGCTTAGATAGTATTTATTGCGTTTAAGTTGGTCAGAAATTGTATCTAAATCACTTTCTCTTTTTAATTCAATATTTACAACAGATTCTTCATCAAGTCTTAATAAGTCAAATTCCTTACCAATTTGAGGAATGGAATATCCTATGAAGTATTTATCAAATAATTCAATATTCTTAGTGAGAGATTTTAAATGAGTGTATAAAACTATTAAATCATCTAATTCATCTTTTTTTATATTAATTGAAAAATAATCTAGATAAGATTGAAAAATTTCTTCTGATAGGTTTTTATATGCACTTAATATTGAAATGATATTAGCTTCTCTCATTATGGGATGTTGTTTTCTAATTTCAGATAATTATTTTAGTTGATTAATATTTATAGATTTACGTAAGTACATTATTTTAATAATAAAAAGGTAATTATTAGAACTGCAAGAAACACAGTAAACGAAATAATTATCAAAGTTTTCTTTTGTAAAGCAATTTGATTTGTCAATAGCAATTTCTCACTTTCAACTTGTTTTTTGAATCTCTGCATCTCCAAATCTTTATTACTTACTAACCTCAAACGTTCCTTATGAGAACTAACAACTTTTTGCAAGAATACACCAACTGCAGTAGGTGTAGAAAATGCCTTGTCAGAAACACGTTGTAAGAGCGTTTTATCCTCTTCATGTCCAATTCCAGTAATAAAAGGAATTGGTAGCTCTATGGCTCTCTTACACAGTTCTATTTCGTTAAAAACTTCTAATCCACTTCCACCACCACGAATAATTACTAGTAAATCAGAATTGGCAAAATTATAACTGTTTAAAAATTCAAGGATAGCATCTTTTGAAGATAAGTTACATTTATGATGGCGAATGTTATAATAGTCTTTGTCATGTAATTGGTTTGAATAATCTTCTTGTGACGTTGATTGTACTCCTGTTATAATATCTATAATCGGTTTTTGTTCTCTTTCTATCTTGCTTAATAGAATGTCCTGAATGATTGGGAAGTCTCGGTCAAACCTTGCTCTTAAAATGTCATATTCAACCTTAGAAACAATTTGTACCTTTTCTTCGTGTTTTAGAATTTTAGTAACTCTAAAGAACACTTTTAGGCGAGAATCGTTGTCAATAGATTGTCCTTTTTGGATAAAACCTTGAAATTGGTAATAGCTACCTGAATTAAGCTTTGTTTTTAAACTTTCTGTAAACTGAGCCGTAATTTTGTGGCTCTTATCCTTATCTAAAATCTCATCGTAAAAATACCTGCCATATAATCTTCCATTATTGTCAGAATAGAAGCCTTCTAAAACAATCATTTGACCATCTAAAGTAGAAGATAAGCTGTTTGCATATAAAGTTAATAGTGTGGATACTAAAATGGAGTTTGTTTTTTCTTGCATTGAAATAATATCAGGTATATCTTAAAATACTAACAAAAATAATATTATCAAGTGAGGTAAAATTTATTAAAACAGTCTTAATAATTTCAAATTTTTAGTAATGTGTAGCCTAAAGATAATCCAAGCCATGTTTTTTTATTATAATTCCATTTATCCGAATTTTCCCCTACACTATAATCCCAACCAGTAAAGACACCAAAATTGAATTTATTAAACGATAAATTTATGCCAATTCCTAAAGAAGCTAATCCTTCAGTTATTTCTGTTCCTTCAGCAATAGGTTCATCAGCAAGGCTTGTATTACTGTTGTTTAATTTAACTGTCGCAGCTCCTAAGAATCCCCCAAGAGTAGCTTTGAAAATGTTACTTTTATTATCTACACCGTCTCTGTAAAAAAAACTTCTTTTCCCATAAAAAGTCCAACCTAAAAATAAATTTGCATTAAAAGAAGTGCTAAATTGTTCTTTTAAATCGTCTCCTTCTTTAAATCTATATTTTATAGGTATTGTAATTCCTGATAAAGAAACCTCTTGAAAATTAAGATAGATAACTTGTCTGTTTTCCAATTTATAATAATAAATATCTCGCTCAACTTTTCCATCTTTATCATTTGTTAACCAAGGATTTACAATAACTTTATCTTTGTCGAATTTCACAAATGACTTTCTTTTAGTATTATTAAGAGAGACGTTTTTAGTTACTGTAAATTTTATCCCTTTCAAAAGTTCATTATAGTCAATAACTCCAGTAGAAGGGATTTTAATTATGTCCTTAATTGTTAAAGTGCCAATTTTTTTATCAACTGTAAGTTCTCCTCCTCTGTTTTTTTCAATTAATGCAATATATTCGTTTTTCTTGTCGTCTGGTAGTTCAGTAAAATCAACCTCTACATCTTTAGAAAGAGAAATTGTGTTTCCTAATTTAGTTTTAAGTGATTCTTTAACACAGAACTGAGTGAAATAAGTTTCTTGTGAATTTACATTAACAAATATTAATAATGCAAGGGTTAATAGAATTGAATTTTTCATAATAAATTGTTTAATGGTTGAAAACTAAAATTGCTATTATCTTAGGAGAGATGTCTAATATATAAAAATTATGTAAGTATTTATATTCAAACATAAATAAACCTTGTTAGAAAGTATTTAAAATTTATAAATATTTTTTTGAAGACTATTTAATTATAAGAAAAAACACACTTTAAAATGTCTAGTTAAGCATATATATTACTATTTTTAAGGTCCAATCTAGCAACCAATATTATTAATGGCTCTATATCAAAATTCGGTACTAAAAAAACATCTTAAATTACAAGATCAGGACAAACTAAATAAAGCCTATAAAAAGTATTCAAAATACTTCTTAAATCCTACCATACAAGATAATATACGCAGTTCAAAAGAAGAAGAATATCAAGGTATATTTCTAACAGAGTTATTTGCTAATGTTTTAGATTATACATTAAAGCCTAAAGCAGATTTTAATCTCGTCGCCGAGTATAAAAACGAAACTAACTCACGTAAAGCAGACGGAGCGATATTATTGAATGATGCTGCAGTAGGTGTGATAGAGTTAAAAGGTACAAATACTAAAGATTTAGAAAGTATCCGTAAACAAGCATTTGATTATAAGGCAAATCAAAAAGGCTGTGTATATGTAATAACATCAAACTTTGAAAAGCTTCGATTCTATATAAATGATGCTACCGAGTTCGAAGAGTTTAATCTGTTTGAGTTAACACTAGAACGTTTTGAACTATTGTATTTATGTCTTCAAAAAGAAAATGTATTAAATAATATTCCTTTACAAATTAAGGAAGCGTCTATTGTAGTAGAAGAACAAATAACAAAACAGTTTTACAAAGACTATTCGCTATTTAAACGTGAGCTATATAGAGACTTAGTAAAGCGTAATGCTAAGCGACTTAAAAACAAAAAAAATAGCACAGAATTATCCGAAAACTTAGATGAAGAGCAGAAGACAGAATTACTAAGTTTAGAAAAAAATGTTAAGCTTACTCTCTTTAAAAAATCTCAAAAATTAATAGACAGATTCCTTTTTATATTCTTTGCAGAAGATAGAGGTTTATTACCTCCAAACAGTACACAGCAAATATTAGATAAGTGGAAAGCTGATGAAGAATTTGGAGATGAAAGACCTCTTTACGACTTGTTTAAGCAGTATTTTAAGTTTTTAGATTTAGGAAGGCAAGGCACAAGTAACAGAGCTGAAATATACGCTTATAACGGTGGTTTATTTAAAGAAGACACATTATTAGATGACTTAGAAATAGATAATGAGTTACTTCATAAATATGCAAAGCAATTAGCAGGTTACGATTTTGAAAGTCAGGTTGATGTAAACATATTGGGGCATATTTTTGAAAACTCTTTAAATGAAATAGAAAGTGTTAATGCAGAGATTGAAGGAGGGGATTTTGATAAGCAAAAAAGCAAACGAAAAAAGGATGGTGTATTCTACACGCCTAAATATATTACTAAATATATAGTAGAAAATACTATTGGTAAATTATGTGATGAAAAGAAGGTTGAACTAGGGTTTAAAGAAGAAGAATATTTTAAAGGGCGCAAGAATAGAAATAAGAGCACCATTACAAAATTAGTCTCAATACTCGATACTTATAGAGATTGGCTCTTAAAACTCACTATTTGCGACCCTGCTTGTGGTTCAGGTGCGTTTTTGAATCAAGCATTAGACTTTTTAATTAAAGAACATTCATATATAGACGAACTGAAAACTAAAGTATTGGGTGGCGGTTTACAGTTTCCAGATATAGAAAACACGATTTTAGAGAATAACATCTTTGGGGTAGACCTTAATGAAGAATCTGTAGAAATTGCAAAACTTTCATTGTGGTTACGTACAGCACAACCAAGACGTAAGTTAAATGATTTAAGTTCTAATATTAAGTGTGGTAACTCTTTAATAGATAGTAAAGCCGTAGCAGGAGATAAAGCTTTTAGTTGGCAAGAACAATTTCCTAAAGTATTTCAAAAAGGAGGTTTTGATGTAATTATAGGAAATCCGCCTTATGTTACAAAGTCTTTCCCTGATAGTATAAAGGCTTACATAAATGACCATTATAAAACAGCTCAATATCAACTTGATTTGTATATCTCATTTATGGAAAAGGGAACAGAAATTTTAAAAAACAATGGATTGCTCAGTTACATTGTACCAAACTCTTGGCTAAAGAATCTTATGTTTGATAAGTCTCGTGCTTACTTTTTAGATAACTTAAACTTTAAGCTAATCATACCTAATCTAGAGAATATATTTATAGATGCTTCTGTAGATACATTAATATTTATCGCTTATAAGACAAAATCTCTTAATACTAAATTAGAAATCGGACATTTTATTGAACGATCTTATTTTAAAAAGCACGATACTAAACAAACAAGGTTTCTTAATAATCCTAAATTTATTTTCGATGTTGAAATATCTGAAGAAGCTGAATCAATCTTTGAAAAAGTAAATTTATTTTCGAAAAAATTAACTGAAGTTTCTGATATTACTAGAGGGGTAAATCCATACGACAAATATAGAGGTCAAAGTGAGGAGGTTATAAAAAATAAAATTTATCATGCAGAATACAAAAAAGATGAAACTTTTGTCCCTGAAATTAGAGGAAAACATGTGGATAGATACTGTTTAAAATGGGATAATACTTCATATATAAGTTATGGCGATTGGTTAGCAGCTCCTCGTGAACCAAAATATTTTAATGGAGATAGAATTATCTGTCGACAAGTTTTAAGTAATTACTTGAATTGTACCTACCTCAGTGAAAAATTTATAATAGATCAAAGTGTTTTTATTGCAAAGTTAGAAAGTGAGCATTTAGAATATATTCAACCTCATTTTTTACTAGGTCAACTTTGTTCAAAATTAGTTGCTTATTATTTCAAATTCAAAGCAAACGAATTTGATGCACTTTTTCCTAAAATCAAAATTGGAGAGTTTAGAGATTTACCTGTTATGTTAATTCCAATTTTAGAACAAGATAAAATGTCTTCTAAAGTTTCAAATATTATTTCTACTTACTCCCATTTAGATTCACAAAAATCTAAATTCCAAAGGTATCTCCAACAAAAATTTAAACTAGAAACGCTTTCAAAAAAACTCCAAAACTATTTCGACTTAGAATTTGGAGATTTTATAAAAGAGTTGAATAAATCCATAAAAGCAAACAATAAGGCAAGAGTTAAAGAGGGTTTAGAAGAAGTATCAGCCCTAACAAAAAAAGACGAGTTTGATTGGTTAGATCTTTTTGAAGATAATAAACAAAAAGCCCAAGAATTACAAGCCCAAATAAACCAAACAGATAAAGAAATTGATGCAATGGTATATGAGCTGTACGGTTTAACTCAACAGGAGATTGACATGGTTGAAAATAGTTAGTTATGGAACAAAATAATAACCAAATAGACGCAAAATTCACTAACGAACAGCTAGAAATGTGGGAAGAGTACAGAAACTCGTTGTACGTACAGAAAACCAAAAGCGATGATATGTTTGAAAAGGCAATAACCTTTATAACATCAGGAGCATTAGGTCTAACACTTACATTTCACGATAAAATTGTACCAGTTGGAAGTGCAAAAGTTGTTTATCTAATTTCTATTGGATGGTTTCTTTTAGTAGCTACTCTTTTTATTAATTTGATAAGTCATTATAAATCTAGTAAGTCAACAGATAAGTCCATTGATGAAATAGATGGTGTACTTAATTACAGTATTACTTATGAAGGGTTTAAGAATAATTTGGATAATCGAAACACTCTTATTGACAAACTAAACAAAGCTTCAATATTTTTATTGGGGATAGGATTACTTTTAATAATTATATATGTATCAATAAATATTTATCATGGCAAAGAAACAAAACCAGACACCACAGTCCAAACCACAAAACAGACAGAACCCGAAGCCACTTTCGGAAAATTTCAAAGGGCAGTCGATTCCACGACCAACTTCACAATTAACCCCAAAGCCTAAAAAGTAATAATATGGCAGAAGAAAATAAAAACGCCAAAGCTAAAAAAGTCAAAATAGATTTAGGGAACACTATTAAAAAACCCAGCAATAATCTTAAACCAAAAGATGATAAACAAAAGGATAGTTAGACTAATTAGTTCATAATTCTTATAGTTTAGCAAAGGATAAAATTACAATCAAAGAGAAACTTTAAAGAACATGAAAAGGCATATTAGAAACAATCGAACACAGATAGTATCGGTTTTATCAATATTTTTATTTATTGGTGTTTTAATTTACCATTTTTTCCTTGATATTGAAACACCATTGCTAATTGGTCTTTTAGGGGGTATTATAACATTTTTTCTAGGTTTAACTAAAATATTTTTGGAAGACGACAAGTTTTTTAAGGAGTTGTATTTAGATTTTAATTTACGGTATGATAAACTAAATGCTAAACTTTATGAAATCACCAAAAAGAAGAAAGAAATAGACGAATTAAGCTTTAAGGAAAAAAACATAATATATGATTACTTCAACCTCTGTGCAGAAGAATATTTTTGGTTTAAGAAAAATAGAATTGATAAAGATGTTTGGAATAGTTGGAAAAATGGAATGGATTTTTGGTATAGAAAAAATGTAATAAAAGCAATGTGGAAACAGGAATTAGAAAGTGGCTCAAAAAAAAGTTACTACATGAGTTCTAAGGAAGACTTATTTAAACAATAGTATAAAATTAAAATATTGACCCTTTAATGGATTGTTTTAAAAGTTGAGCAATTCTGACATATCAATATTCAGGGCTTTAGAAACACTTAAAAGTGTGGTTGTAGTTGGATTTGTTCGACCAGATTCTATTCTGCGTAATGAACCGTCGTCCATATCGAGTAAGTCTGAAAGTTCTTTTTGTTTAATTCCTTTCCCTTCCCTAATCTCAACAATGCGATTACCAAGTTTTTTTAAATATTTTTTTTCTTCTGGGGTTAAAGGCATTTCTACATATTAATGAATGGACAAAGTATATTTTTGACATCATTAAAAAGAGGGCGCAAATGCCCTGTGTAATATTTTATTTATATATTTGATTTGGTTTTGTGGTATTCCGTAAGATTGCTACTAATTTGAGATATAAGTTTAACCCCAAAATAAACACATGAAAAAAATAATTCTATTACTCTGCTTAACCTTGTTTTTGGGCTGTTCATCATCTGACGATTCTAGTTCTTCAAAAAACAATTCATCTTCTATAAACCCACCTGATTGGATACAGGGGACTTGGTTATTTGATTCTTCAATAGACTCAGGCTATCAATTTACTTCTGATGATTTTTGTATTATTTCATTATGCACTAAATCCTGTAAAAATGAAGAAATGGAAAGCTTTAGTGGTATAGAAGGACAGACTAATACGGTAGAAGAAGAAATTACCGATTCATCTTATTCTGTAACGATATTTTATTCAAATGAAACTAAAATGTCAGGTACTAGAAATACTTATGTGTTTGAAAAAGTTTCAGATAGTGAAATTAAAATATCAGGTCGCAGTACTATCTATAATAAACAGGATAATGATTGGGAAATTTGTGCATTATTTGAAGAGAACAGCATTTACCCTTTAAATAATGATGATGCTTGGTTAGTTATTAGTGTTGGAAATGCTCCAACTCTAGCCGAAGTAACTTTAGAAATATATCGTGAAGATGGATCTATTGAAAAGAATGTGTCTGATCCTAACTCTTACCTTTCAAAAGCTATTAGGATTAATAAGGATGCTACAAAAGCTAAATTAACTGTAAGGGACAGAGATAATTTAAGTGGAGTAAAATTTTCAGTATCATCTAAGCTCTACAATTCAGATTATAGCAAACAATACTTTGTATTATACGAAGAGGATAAAAGGGGGTTAAGCAAAACCATTCTATTTAAATAATATCATTTTATAATAAAATGGGATTCATAGGAATAATAATATTAGTAGTAATTGGAATCATTGTATATAATATATATTTCAATTTAAAATATTCAGAAGGGGAGCAAATAATGATGCGTTTTAAAAAGGAGCAAAAACAAAAACAAAATCTGACAAATGAATACGTATCAAGAGTAATAAATGACCTTTTTACAGAAAGACAAAAACTAGCAACAATAATGATGCTTGATGTAATTTCTATAGGCTTTTCTAATAATGAGTATAAGTTGAATCTTCAAAAAGATTATATAGATAATCTAACCAAATCTTTTAACCTAGCTGATAATAGAATCATTGACTATACAAGTCTTATTGGTGCAAATCTGAAAATTCACATGAATGATTTAAAAACATTTGAAAAACCTCAAATGTTATATTTAGTAACATTCTTAACTGATTTAATGAAATTAGGTGGTAATCCAACAAACAAACAAGTTGAGATTTCTCAGGATAGGTTTGTTAAATTTTCAGGGATTTCACATACTGAATTTAACTCTTTACTTGATGAAATAAATAGTATCGCAAATTTTAGTAATAATAAATATTGATAATTATGAATTTAAGTGATTTAAAGCCAATCAAGAAATCAATTATTGAATTAGAACCAGATGAATTAAACTTTCAATTAGTTCAGCTATTAATGAACAATCAAGAAACTTTAGACAATCTGTATGAAAATGATATTCAAAATTTTAACTCAATTAAAAAAGAAATTACTGAGGAGTTCTTTTTTAAATTTAAAGGAGATTTTACAAATTTTCGCTCTAAAGGAAATTCATCTGATTTAGCAGAGTTTCTGGTAATGGTTGATCAAGGTGAATCCATGAAAAAACATCTTAAAGCTTCTACTCTAATAATTTTTGATGAGACAAATAAAAAAATCGATGATTTTAAAAATAGTTTAAAACCTAAAAAAGGATGTTACATAGCTACAATGGCTTATGGCAATTACAACCATCCACAAGTTGTAGAGCTAAGAAATTTTAGAGACAATATTTTGAGTAAAACTGTTTTTGGCAGAATTTTCATTAAGTTTTACTATAAGCACTCTCCCTACCTTGTCGAAAGGCTAAAAAACAAACAAAATGTTAATTCAATTATACGAAAAGTATTGGACAGTTTTATTAGAATATGTTTATTAAAAAAATAAAAGAAGTTAAAAATAAAAGAAGTTAAAAATGCAAGCAATCTTTCAATTCTGTGTAGATATATTAAGAATGTTGGCTGACTCTATTGGAATATCGTATGAAGCAATTAACATTTGGTTATTTGTTATAATACATCCCATTATCACACTTTATCTTTTTTATCTATATAGAAAATATAAAAAGCTATATGTTAAGGATTAACCTAAGCATAATTTTTACACATTAATAGAGGTATGTAATAAGCTATTGAAACAATCTTTTGCAATCGCTAAATCAGGAATACCATACAATGAGAATTTTATCTCAAAAATGGCCTAAAAACATTTGTTTTTTAGCTCAGTTCTTTGTTAGCAAATGTTTTTTAATTTATTCCAATATAAAAATCCGTTAGAAAATAATTATGTAATTCAGTTTTTTGAATTTTAAGTTATTCATGAAATTAATAAACCCCTAAATATCTTTGACAAATATTCCGATTTGGCAATTATAGCCAGAAGGATCTGTTGGAGAATATAGATTAATTCCCATATTGGGGTTGGCATCGTAAAAGTCCTTTTCCATTTTGAAATTTATATTTACAATTTTTAATTTGCGTCCATCATATTCAATTATTTGTCCGATTTCAAGAAATTGAGAATCGTCATATGAGTCTTTATCAATTTTTAAGAGGTCAAATGATTCTCTATTATATAAATATGCAATTGTAGCACCTTTTTCGTGCTGTATCAAAATTCTTGATTGTAGTTTTTCCATAAGGTTTGATTTAATATTTGCTAACGACAGTCTGACGGTCTTGCATATGAAAAGTAGTGCGGAAAATACGCAGTTACAATTCGGTTGAGCAAAATCCGAATTTTTAAATTTTACTTATTACTTTTATTTTCTCAATAAGCCAAATTTAAAAATTTGGCGACCTCGAAAAAGTACCCAAGCCTTAGTGTTAGCAACGACCTGTGCTATTTTTTATATGCGTTGTTAGCATAAGTTATTCCTCATAAACTTGATTTTACGCTAAATCTTTTCCGATTTTCTGGGAACTTGTCAATCATAAAAAACTGTGTACTATGTTTTTTATAAAATTGGTTTTTTGTCAACTTTACACTTTTTTTAAATGTCTTTTCAAAACTTCTTCTTTCAGCTCTATTAGTAAACTTTAAATCCTCATCAACTTGTACGTTTTTAGCTCTTTTATTCAAGCCTTTTTCGGATGTTTCTTCTTTAAGATATTTAGCATAAACATTCTTAAAAGTCAATTCAGAATTTATGAATCTGTAAGTTGAAGGAAAACGACTGTTTGCGTTCTGTAATCTTATAAAGGCCTTATTAATATTAAAAGAATCTAAAAGTTCGACGTAGAATTCATTGTATCGAATTAAAATATCCTCAGCATCTATTTTATCAAAAGAACCAATAAACCCCCAAAAAGGTGCTGGATTAGCTAACTTAATGAGTTCCATCAAGTATGCTCCTTGGCATACAGCCAATGTTATAAATAAATGGTTGCCGATCGTGGCATTTATTCCAATTAGAACTTCGTATAATTCAATCCATTTTATAAATTCTCCCGATACTAAGCCAAGTCCTTCTTTATTTCCGTGAATTTCAAAATGAATCATCGGAAATACATTTCTATTTTCACAATCCTTTTTGATAGTATTTAACGTATCAAAAAATTCAGTTCTATTTTTAACCTGTTCTAATTTCGCAGTAAATGGATTTCCTAATTGTAATTGTTTCCATCTAAGAAGGTCATCGTATAATTCTTTTCCTGTTTCTTTTTCTATAGATAAATCAAGAGATTCAATTACATAAACTGTATTAAATTTTATAGAACTAATTTCTTTCATAATTTATGCTAACGTGTTTGTGTATGATTTCATTGCGTGTTTGAGCAACTAAATTAGCAAACAAAAACGAACCAGAGGAAATTCCAAATGAATTTCCAAGTAGGCTAGAACTAGCAATGAATTATACTCGGAGTTGCCATACGTTTTTTATCCATTGAACATTTTCATCATAAGTTCAGTTTTCTTTAAAACATTTTCGAATCTCTCTTCTGTAATTCCCATTTCATCAAAAAACACTAGCATATATTGAAATTCTTCTTCAAGAGCTTGTCCATCAGCGTGAACCATTCCGAATGCAGTTACTATATACCAATCCTTTTGTGATGAGCCTAAACTATTTAAATGTCTAAATAGTGATGGTTTGTCCATAGTCATAAAATCATCAACAGTTTTGTCAAAATCAGGATTCAATCTGTAACCTAATAGAGTAGCAGTCTGTTCGAAAAATTGATTTTCTTTATTATGATATTCACCATCAGAATTGGCTATTAGAAATAGACTTATCATAATAGCTTTTTTCTGATGCTCATTGAAATCATCTTGAAATCCGCCTAAATGTTCATTGACAGCACTTTGTTGTTCGTGTTTTTTGAAAAAATTAAATAACATAAAATTTGTTTTAAAGGTTTATCTTAATTTTACTACAGTCTTCAAGAATTTTACAAGCAATATCTTTTAACACAGATTCGTTTGCAAAAACAATATCTTTATTGCATTCCTTATTCCATCGTTCAAGAGCTAATAATGCTCCAAGAGCTAAAGTATCGGCTTTAGAGAATATAAAATAGGGAATTTCATTTAAACTATATAAGTAGTCATTTTTATTTGGTATTGCTCTTTTTTGACGAGCATTAAAAAGTAATTTACTTACTTTATTCGAAGTTTGAATTTTCTGATAAATTTTTTCAAATTTCCTTTTACCAAATTCAGTTTGATATTCTTGACAATAGTCAGAAACTAATTCATAATAATCTAAATGGTCGAATCTCATAAGCTTCGTTTAAATGGATGGCAATCAATTGGATATGATCAATTGTCTATATCCATATTATATGTACAATCAAATATAATAAAATTTTACTTACAAATTAAAATATTACTTTTATGATTTCTCTCAAAAGCACGCAATCAATGTCTCTCTTTGTAGAGTAAAATCATTGAACACTGTCGAAAAAAGCACGCAACATATATAGTAAAATACGATAACCTTGTTAGCCCTTATAAACACTGGGTTTTAAAAAGCACGCAACATAAGGGAGAAGATTTTAGGTTTTAAAGAAGAGAAGAAGAAAAGGGGAGAAGAAAGAAAAAAAGAAAGGAAGTATAAGTTTTGTCAATTTTGTCTTTTTGATTTTCTAGTTAAGGACATGGATATTAGTGACTATTTGGCTGTTGCGCCCACATCATGTTTTAAGGTATATCTTCCTCCCACGTTTCTACTTCAAATTTTGGCGGAACTGTAATTGTTGTAACTTCCATAAGATATTGCTCAATCTCCTCTCTTAGTAGCTCTATATTAGATTTAGTTGTTACTAGACAATCATGTATGCTAGTTATAAAGATGTCAGGGTGCTTTTCTGCAAATTTTAATGCCGCATAGTCCAAAAGGCAATAAGCTTCCACATAGTCCAATAACCTCCATAATGGAACACCATAATCCTTTATACACTTCATTATTTTAGTGATACTTGGATACTCCTTCCTAAAAACAACAGCTTCTGAAATCGTTGTTTCGGGGGAGCTGTAGAATATTTCCATAATAGCCCCTTTAGCTAATGCTCTTGCGCTTTTATAAGGTACAATGCTATATGCTTCCGTTATAGTTTTCTTTCTATTATGGTTAGATTTATAATTTGACTCCCGTCGAGTTGGAAGCCCCTCCTTATTATATTTAATCTCTATTTTCTTAGAAAACGCTTCGTAAAAGTCCTCTTTTTGGTCTAAAACCCCCGACACAAAACCTTTAACTTCATCATTGTTTATTACTAGGTTCAACAAATTAAACACCAATTTTTCATCAAGAACTTTAGTTGCATTAATTCTATCTAACAGGGATACGTCATTAATTAAAATAGCTTTAAAAATAGCGCAAAAGAAGTAAACTTGGGAGGTTTTAACATCAAGTCCAACAATGTTTTCTAGATCATAATATATATACTTTCTTAAAAATTTAGGTGTTCTGGTAAGTGTGGTATGCAACCTATTATCTGTTTGTGGGTCAATAGAATAGATATGGCTATTCAAGTTAACATCAAGTGTAGAATGCAGTCCCTTCAAATATGCGCTGTATGTGTCCTTATTGTTTAGCAGAGCTATTTCTTTGAATGCAGCACCCTTATTAATTGTAAAGGACTCATTGAAACACTTTACTAGGTGGGGTCTTTTATGTTCACAAAACTCTTTTTTTTCTTTTATTTCATCCAAATAAATATTGTCAGACAATTTCTTTAATAATTTTTTGTCTAATATCTTATATCCAACAACCCTGTCTATATAATAATTGTCACTAATTCGGTACTTTGAACTTTTATGAGCTTTTGCTGAACCTCCTGAAACTTTTTCTAGAAATTTGTGCTCTAATAAAAATGTTATGTAGTCATTATATCTATCATGATATGCTTTTTTCATTCTAGTTGCATTCATGGCTACCACACCTTCATTTTCAACGCTATCATCTCTATAATAACACTGAATACTGTTTACAAGACTAACAAATAGGGCTAGTACGTCAAGTTTTAGTTTAATTTGCTTATCTTTTTTCTCTTTCCCTAAGTTAGAATTTGTTAATTCCTTATTGTGAGTTATAGCTCTTACTTTTAAATCTTTTAAAAGTTTTTCCTGTATTAATACTATTTTTTCTTTCATGGTTGTTGCATTAAAAAAAGACATAAGCGATGCTAGGCAATGAGTAAACACTGCTTATGCCTTGTTGTTATTAATGTTGAAATTTGTGGCTAAAGAGCCTTAGTGAAGTTGATTATATTTGAGCTGCTTTCGGGGCTATATTACCAATCATTATGCAGCGTTATTTAAAAGGTTAAATAAATCAGTTTTTAAATAGTAAACACGACTACCGATTTTTTTTGCTTTTAAAACCCCCTCTTTGTTGTACTTCCATAAAGTTGTAAATGAAACCTTTAATAGGTCTTTAACCTCTTCTCTTGTGTACCATTCTTTACCATCATCAGAAGAACTAGTAGTATTAACTCCATTCGTGTTGTTAATTGGTGGTGTCGTTCCTGATTTAACGGCTTCTTTAATAAGTGCCTTTAAGTCATCCATTGACATCTGAAAAAATTGAATATTGTTTTCCATTTTATTAAGTTTTAAATATTAATAATAATTTGATGTAAAATTGTACAATGATTTACATGGCAAAAATACAAATAATTTTTATAACGAACTGATAGTCAATATTTTAAATAAATTTGTTTAAGTTTTTTTCGAATGTTAAATGTTTGAAAATAAGTTGATTAAAATTAATATAAATTTGTTTAAAAATAACAGAGAAAGGTCTTACAAAAAATGAGTTTTAAACTTTAATAAAACTTTAACAAACAAGCTCTAAATTTAATATGAAAACACAAAAAAACTTGTTTTAAGTTTGAATTTATGAAGAGATGGATTAAAATGTTCTGATTAATAAGAATAGAGGTAATGTTTTTATCTATTTTCTAAAATACTTTATGGGATATTAAGGTTACCCTCCTCTAAACCCTCAAAAACAAACTTTTTAAGGTGTCAATATTGTATTAAAAACAGGTTTAAAAGAAGTTCATTGTACGTATATGTTTTTTATAGGGCATCAACATTATGATGAAGTATTCAATTTGAGTCTAAAAACATAGTCTATGGGGCGATATGCCCAAAATCAGTTACTATCATTATAATAGGTCTATTTTATAGGTTTGCTCTATGTGATATATGTGCGTATGTGTTTTTTATAGGAGTAAAGTTAGTTATGAAAATTAAAAAAGTCCCCGTATGTCTAAGGACTACCCCCTGTGGTTAATATCGAGATTCATTTTTTTTAGGTATCCCGCCAACTTTTAAATGTGTTATTCGGTATTAGATTCAGAACTGAAATAAAAAAGTGGTTTTAAAAAGTTAATTTAATTGGGTTAAGTTAGGTCAAATAAGTGATTGTTGCCCCTAATGTTGTCCCTGTTAAAAACAAAAAACTCACAACTTTCTAATTAATAGATTGTTATGAGTTTTTAAAGTGGTACCTCCAGGAATCGAACCAGGGACACAAGGATTTTCAGTCCTTTGCTCTACCAACTGAGCTAAGGTACCTCGCCAAAGCGGTTGCAAATATATGTTGATTTTTGTTATTCCGCAAGATAAATTTGTGAAAAATGCATCTTGTTTTGTGTTTTTTTATTTCTAAAAACGCATGTGTTTTATAATCAATATAATAAGTTAAATAGAATTGTTATTATGTTTCGTTTTGTAAATTTGAATTTTTATAATTTCTATGAATTTAATAATTGATGTAGGTAATTCTTTTGTGAAATTGGCTGTTTTTAACGGGAATAGAATTGTGCATAAAGAAGTTGTTGAACTGGATTTCATTTTAGAGCGTATTAAAGCAGTTAAGCATGAGTTTAATGCTATAAAAAGGGCTATTATATCTTCGGTAGGCAGATTAAAAGAAACGGATGTTGAAATTATTGGTGCTTATTTCGATCTATTGATTTTAAGCGCAAACTTAAAACTGCCTTATAAAAGCTTGTACAAAACGCCTAAAACTTTAGGAGTTGATAGAATAGCGCTTGTAAGTGCATCAGTTAATCAATTCCCAAACAATAATGTACTTATTATTGATGCCGGAACGTGCATTACATATGATTTTATAACTGAAGACAACCATTACCTAGGTGGCGCTATTTCTCCGGGTTTGCGCATGCGGTATAAATCGTTGAATAATTTAACCGCGAATTTACCGTTATTAGATACGGCTTTGCCAAATAGTATTGTTGGTAATTCAACAGAAGCGTCCATTCACTCGGGTGTGGTATATGGCGTTTTAAAGGAAATTGATGGGATTATAGAAGATTATAAATTAAAATATACAGATTTAACAGTTATTTTAACAGGAGGTGATAGTAATTTCTTGTCTAAACAATTAAAAAGTAGCATATTTGCGACTTCTAATTTTCTGTTAGAAGGACTGAACTTTATTTTACAATTTAATTCAAACGAATGATTAAAAAACTTGTATTGGTTTTTATTGCAGTTTTTGCAATTAATAGTTACGGGCAAGAAGGAACGGCTTCACCATATTCTTTTTACGGAATTGGTAGCTTGAAATTTAAAGGAACAGTTGAAAACAGAAGCATGGGAGGTTTAAGTATTTATACCGATAGTATCCATGTTAATTTACGAAATCCTGCTGCATATGCTGGGAAAAACCTAGAGATGCTAAATGGAGAAAGCAGACCCGTAAAATTTGCGGTTGGAGGCACTTATTCAGACGTGAAATTAAAAAGTGATTCAGGGAGTGCAAAAGCAAGCGCAACAACATTCGATTATTTAGCCATGTCTATACCTATGGGGAAATTTGGCTTTGGCTTTGGGTTAATGCCATATACATCTGTTGGTTATAAATTAGAATCTGTTGATGATAATTTTGATGATGGCAGAAAATCAAGCAGATTTAGAGGAGAGGGAGGTCTTAATAAAGCGTTTTTAGGCTTAGGATATCAAATTACAGATGAATTAAGTGTTGGTATTGATGCTCATTATAACTTTGGAAATATTCAAAACAGTAATATCGCATTTATATATGATGATGATGGTAATGCGACGCAATATCAAACTAGAGAAAGTAACAGATCCGATTTAAGCGGCTTGAATATAAATTTAGGATTGTCATATAAAACCATGCTAAGTGAAAACTTAGAATTAGTTTCAGGTTTAACATATACGCCGCAAAGCAACCTTGCTTCAAAAAACGAACGATCTATTTCAACCATTATAATTTCATCTACTGGAAACGAAACCGTTTTCAATACAATAGAAACCGATTTAGAATCGTTAGGATTATTAGAGACAGACTTGGTGTTGCCTTCCAAGTTTTCGGTAGGAGCAGGGATAGGTAAGCCAAGAAAATGGTTTATAGGAATAGAATCGGAATATCAACAAACAAGTAATTTTTCAAACGATTTATACACAAGTACAGCTGTGAAATATGAAAATGCTTCTTCTGTATCTATTGGAGGGTTTTATATTCCGCAATACAATTCCTTTACAAGTTACTTTAAACGTGCTGTTTATAGAGCAGGTATACATTTTGAAAATACAGGTTTAAATATAGAAAACGAGTCAATAAACGAGTTTGGCATATCTTTTGGAGTAGGATTACCGGTTGGAAGTTTTTTCTCAAATGCTAACTTAGGTTTAGAGCTTGGAAAAAGAGGAACAACCAACAGTAATTTAATACAAGAGAATTTTATTAATTTTCAAATAAGTTTATCTTTGAACGATAGATGGTTTCAGAAAAGAAAATATGACTAACAGCGTAACATTATTATCATGAAAACAAAATTTACATTTTTACTAGCATTTTTATTTATAGGTTTAAATATAGGCTTTGCTCAAGACGAAGAAGCAATGACAAAACTGTCTATATTCCATGAATATGTTAAAGCTAAAAATTATGATGCAGCTTACCAACCTTGGATGGATGTAAGAACAAAATTTCCTAAATTCAACAATGCGATATATGTAGATGGTGAGAAAATTTTAACCCATAAAATTGAAAAAGCTACCGGAGCAGATAAGGTACCGTTTTTAAATGATTTAGTAAAACTTTGGGAAGAAAGAGGCGAGCATTTTCCAGAAAAAACACCTAAAGGTGAATATGGTGCGCAATCTTGTCAATTACTATATGATAATAGAGCATTATTAAATAAAACAAACGAAGAATTATACGCTTGTTTTGATGCTGTATATCAAGAAGATAAAGCAACATTTACAAACCCACAGAGTTTATATACTTACTTTTCTTTAATGGTAGATTTATTTGATGCAGGTAAAAAACCAGCAGAGGATTTATTTAATAAATATGATGATATCGTAGAGAAAGTTGAAGATGAAGTAAAAAACTACTCTGAAAGCTTAAATGTACTTATTGAGAAAGAAGAAGCTGGAACTGCGTTAACAAGTAAAGAAGGGCAATACAAAGCTTATTATGAAAGTTATTTAGCAGCCTACGATCAAATTGCTGCTGGTATTGATGAGAAAATGGGTACAAGAGCGAATTGTGAAATTTTAATTCCTTTATACCAAAAGAATTTTGAGGAAAACAAAGGAAATGCTGTTTGGTTACAAAGAGCAGCAGGTAAAATGTCTGAAAAAGATTGCACTGAAGATCCTTTGTTCTTTAAGTTAGTAAATGCTTATCATGATTTAAGCCCGTCAGCTAATTCAGCTTACTATTTAGGTATCTTAAAAGATAAAGAAGGGAAATCAAACGAAGCTATTGCTTTCTATAAACAAGCTATTGATTTAGAAACAGATAGTTTCAAGAAATCAAATCTTAACAATAAGATTGCATTAAAACTAAAAGCTAAAGGAAACTATGGACAAGCAAGAACCTTCTTTAGAGAAGCTTTAAGATTGAACCCGTCAAATGGTCGTCCTTATTTATCTATAGCTGCTATGTACGCAGCAAGTGCTAACAATTGTGGCGATACTAACTTTAATAAAAGAGCAGTTTACTGGTTAGCTGCAGATGAAGCACTTAAAGCAGGACGTGTAGATCCTAAATTATCGGGAGCAGCAGCACAATCTGCCGCTAGTTATCAAGCTAAAGCACCATCAAAATCTGAGATTTTTAGCGCTGGTAATTCCGGACAAACAATTACTATTGGTTGTTGGATTGGAGCTTCGGTTACAGTGCCAAAAATGTAATGAGAAAAATAAATTTACATAGAATACTAAACATAGTCACCATTTTTTTGGTGACTATGTTTTTTTCATGTAATGATAGTTTCAACCAAGTTCAAAAAATAGGGATTTCAGAAAATGAACCCATTGGAATTGCGGAAAACATCAATTTAAAGCATACCGATTCAGGAAAGGTAACGGCTAATTTGTTAAGTCCGAAGATGTTGGATTTTACTAACCGAGATTTTCCATATAACGAGTTTCCGGATGGTATTGTTTTGAATCTATATGATGAAAACAAAAAAAGCACTGTAGTTTCCGATTACGCCATTGTTTATGATAAAACCGACCTGCTGGATTTACAAGGAAATGTAGTAATTACAACTGCCGATAATAGAGTTTTAAAAACCGATCAATTGTTTTACGACCAGAAAAAGGAATGGCTTTTTACCAATAAACCCGTAACATTTAAAACAGAAACCGATATTATAAATGGCAATGGTTTCGATTCCAATTCAAAATTCACCAATGCCGAGGTACTGGAAGTAACCGGTATTATTACTGTTGAAGATTAATTTTTTCCAAAAATTGATTTAAAACGGTAGCTTCTTCAATTTTATTTATCTTTACAATTATTATATAAAAAGACATGAAATATTCTAAAATTTTTCAATACGCCTATTTGGTTTTCGCTGTACTATTTATTTATGATGGTATTGCAAAATTAAATGACGGTACAAATAGTGCTTACGTTTCATTTGGTTTAGCGGCTTTGGCTGTTTTTATGTATTTCTTTAGAAGAAAATTTGCTAAAAAATACGATAATAAAAACAATTCAAACTAAATGAGTGTTGATGTTGTTATCATTATTGTATCATTAATACTTTCTGCCTTCTTTTCGGGTATGGAGATAGCTTACATATCTTCAAATAAAATCCATATAGAAATTGAAAAAAAACAAGATGGTGTTCTGTCAAAGGTTTTAACAAAACTTACGGCAAAACCTTCAAAGTTTATTGCCACCATGCTTATTGGCAACAATATAGCTCTCGTAATTTATGGATTTTTTATGGGCGATCTGTTGGTAGATTGGTTTAAAACCTTGGTTCCAACCTCGTATGGTTTTTTAGATTTAATGCTAATCGATTTTAGCCTATTAACCCAAACCATAATTTCTACACTTGTTATTTTAATAACTGCCGAATTTTTCCCAAAAGTATTTTTTCAAATATACGCAAACTTGCTAATCAAAGCATTGGCAATTCCTGCGTACGGTTTTTATATGCTGTTTACGTTTATTTCAGATTTTGTAATTTGGATTTCGGACTTTGTACTGAAACACATCTTTAAAACTGAAGGCGACCAAATACAATTGGCCTTTACAAAGGTAGAATTGGGCAATTATATTAGCGAACAAATGGAGTCGGTTGAAGCGCATGAAGATGTAGATTCTGAAATACAAATTTTTCAAAATGCTTTAGAATTTTCTGAGCTTAAAGCTCGCGAAGTTATGGTGCCACGTACAGAAATAACAGCTGTTGAAATTAACGATTCCATTAAATCATTAAATGCTATTTTTACAGAAACGGGTTTTACAAAAATTTTGGTTTACAAAGATACCATAGACGATATTTTAGGTTACGTTCATTCTTTTGAACTGTTTAAAAAGCCTAAAAATATTAAAGCAATCTTGCTTCCTGTGGAATTTGTTCCAGAAACCGTACTTATAAAAGACGTACTTAATGTGCTTATTAAGAAAAGGAAAAGTATTGCGGTGGTTTTAGATGAATATGGAGGTACTTCGGGTATTATGACGGTGGAGGATATTGTTGAAGAACTTTTTGGTGAAATTGAAGATGAACACGATACGGTAGATTTAATTGAAGATAAAATTAACGAAAACACTTTTACATTTTCAGCACGATTGGAAGTTGATTATCTTAATGAAACCTACAAATTGAACCTTCCGGAAAGTGAAAATTATGAAACCTTAGGAGGATTGATTGTAAATCATACCGAAGAGATTCCTTTACAAAATGAAGTAGTTAAAATAGATAATTTCGGCTTTACTATTTTAGAAGTTTCAAACACCAAAATAGACCTTGTAGAACTAAAAATTTTAGACGAAGATTAGTTTTCTTTAATTTATGATTTACGAATTCAAAATAATTTCAAAAGGTATTTATGCCGAAAATCATAAGGTAAAAATCATGTATGATAATTTAAAAAACGTAATTCAAAAAACGTAATTCATAAATAAAAGAATAACGCTTTTATTATTAAACAGAAAATAGTATTTTCGCGCACAATATTTTGTCAACTAACCATTGGCAACCAACTTAACAACAGGTTTTTTTAAAAAAAATAATTTCAAATGGCAGTTTTAAATAAGATAAGACAACGTTCACTATTTTTAATCATTGTAATAGCGTTAGCGTTATTTTCTTTTGTATTAGCAGATTTGTTTAAAAGCGGTAGCTCGTTTTCATCAAGTTCTCAAAATATTGTTGCAACCATAAACGGGAAAGACATTACCCGTGAAGACTTTATGCAAAAAGTGGAAGCAGCACAACGTCAAGCAGGACCAAATGCTACGGGTTCACAAGTTATTAATCAAGTTTTTGAGCAAGAAGTAAGACTAGCCATTATGGAAAACCAGTTTGAAAAACTAGGTATTTCTATTGAAAAAGACCAAATGAGAGATTTGTTGAAAACTACTTTGGCTACAAGTCCAGAGTTTTTAAACGAAGCAGGTATGTTTGACGAAAATAAGCTAAACGAATACATTGCTAATTTAAAAGAAACATCTGCAGAAGGTTATCAAGGTTGGATTAACTACGAAAAATCTATTGCTTCAAATGCTTTGCAACAAAACTACTTTAACATGGTTAGAGCTGGTTTAACAGCAACACTTAAAGAAGGTGAGTTGGAGCATAAATTAGAAGGAAATAAAGTTGATATTCAATTTGTTCAAATTCCTTATTCTTCCATTGAAGATGATAAAATTAAGGTTTCAAGTTCTGATATTTCAGATTACATAAACAAGCACAAAAAACAATTTGAAGTAAAAGAATCTAGAGATATTAAGTTTGTTCAATTTAATGAAATGGCTTCTACAGAAGATGAAAACGCCATTAAAGCAAATTTACAGGGGCTTTTAAAAGACAAAGTAGAGTATAATGATGTGTCTAAAGCTGATGAAACAATTATTGGTTTTTTAAATACAACGAATAACGAAAGCTTTGTAAATGGAAATTCAGATATAAAATTTGATAATCGTTTTGTTTTCAAATCAGGTTTACCAGCAGTGGCTGCCGATAGTATTTATAAATTAAGTGAAGGTCAAACTTACGGACCTTATAAAGATAACGGGTATTTTAAAATATCTAAAATAGTTGCTGTTAAACAAATACCAGATTCGGCAAAAGTAAGACACATTTTAATTCCATTTATTGGATCTCAAAGTGCAGGACCAGAAGTTGTACAATCTGAAGCACAAGCTAAATCAACTGCCGATAGTTTATTAACAGTTCTAAAAGGAGATAAAAGTAAATTCTCTGAATTTGTAACTGAATATTCTTCAGACCAAGGTAGTGTAAACAATGAAGGGCGTTACGATTGGCATCCTTATAATTCTATGGTGCCAGAATTTAATGATTTTGAATTTGAAGGTAATGTAGGGGATTTAGGAGTAGTAAAAACAGTTTTTGGTTTTCATATTATAGAAATTGAAGGTCAAAAAGATAAGAAAAGAGCTTTAAAAGTTGCCACTTTAGCTAGAAGAATAGAACCATCTGAAGCTACTGTGGATAAAATTTTCAGAGACGCCTCTAATTTTGAACTTGCTGTTGAGAAAAAAGATTTTGAAGCAGCGGCTAAAGAGAAAAATTTCAAAGTACTTCCTGTAAATAGTTTAAAAGAATTAGACGAAAATATACCAGGTGTTGGAAGCCAAAGACCAATTGTTCGTTGGGCATTTGAAGACGACACTGAAGAAGGTGACATCAAACGTTTTAACGTGCCAAATGGTTATGTTATAGCGCAGTTGGTAGCAAAGCACGAAGAAGGATTAATGTCGGTTGAAGATGCGAAAGCAACTGTTATGCCTATAGTTCGCAATCAAAAGAAAGCAGAACTTATTAAAAGTAGAGCAAAAGCAACCGGTTTAGATGCTTTGGCTAAAGCTGAAAACACAACTGTAAGAACGGCTACCGATATTAATATGAAAAACCCAACGATAACCGGAGCTGGTAGAGAGCCGTTAGTAGTTGGTGCTGCTTTTGGATTGAAAGAAGGGCAAACATCTAAGTTAATAGAAGGTGCTAACGGTGTTTATATGATTAAAGTAACTAAAGTTAAGCCAGCTGCTAAATTAGATAACTATCAAGCGGTGGCTAACCGAGTAGCGCAACAGAAAGTAAACGTTGTATCGTCAAGGCTTTATAATGCTTTAAAAGAAGCTTCGGATATTGAAGATAATAGAGCTAAAAATCAAATACAATAATATAATTTCAAGAAGAAATTTTTCAATATAAAAAAAGGAACAAATTTAATTTGTTCCTTTTTTGTTTTAGAAAAGTCTTGTTTCACAAAAATGACGCGCTTATAAAATTGACCATCGATTAAAAATACCACTGTTTTATTATTAAATTATAAATCTTAGCTTTTAATTTAGATTTTTAAAAATAATAATCAGCATGTCATCAAAAACAAACAATATAGCAGTAGGAGGTATTATTCCGCCCATGGTAACACCATTGTTATCTGATAATCTTTCATTAGATGTAAAAGGCGTAAAAACCCTATTAGAACATATAATTGCTGGCGGTGTTCATGGTGTGTTCGTTTTAGGAACAACTGGAGAGTCAACAAGTTTGAGTTATAAAACCAGAGAGCAGCTTATTAATGAAAGCTGTAAGATTGTAAATGGTAGAATTCCTGTTTTTGTTGGAATTACCGATACATCTATTGAGGAAAGTTTGCAATTAGCATCTGTTGCAAAAAAGGCAGGAGCTTCCTATGTAGTGGCTACACCTCCTTATTATTATGGGTTGGGTCAGGAAGAATTATATAAATATTATTGGAAACTTGCAGATTTACTTCCTTTGCCGCTTTTTCTTTACAATATGCCTTCGCATACCAAAATAAATATTGATGTAAAAACAGTTGTTCGTTTGTCTGAGCATCCCAATATTGTAGGTTTAAAGGATAGTTCAGCAAATACCGTATATTTTCAAAATTTATGTTTTTTACTCAAATCAAAACCAAGTTTTTTACTAATTGTTGGTCCAGAAGAAATTACTGCCGAAACCATTTTAATGGGAGGAAAAGGGGGCGTTAACGGAGGTGCTAATATGTTTCCCAAACTTTATGTAGCTTTATACAATGCAGCCATCGCTAAAGATTTAGCAAGAATTGAAGTTTTGCAAAGTTTGGTTATGGATGTCACAACAAGTATTTATACATTGGGTTCTTATGGGTCTAGTTATCTTAAAGGTGTTAAAGGTGCTTTAGCTACTTTAGGGATTATTCAGCCTTATATTGCACCACCATTCAGTTGTTTTGATGAAAAGGAAATGAATGAAGTTGTTAAAAATATTAAAAGAATTGAAATTAAACTGGATAAAGTATTGTAATACTATTACAGTTTAAAACTAACCACTTTAAACTATTTTTAATTGCCCAAATTTTGTATAATTCGAGCCTGCGTAACTAAGTAAAACTAAGTTAATGAATACTATTGATCTCATCGTTTTTTTTCTTTACATAGGTGGTATTGCACTTTTTGGAGGCTCTTTCTTTAAAAAAAACAGAACATCTTCATCGTATACCATAGGTAATAACGATATACCAAGTTGGGTAGTAACTATGTCTATTTTTGCAACTTTTGTAAGTAGTATCAGTTATCTAGCGTTACCAGGAAATGCGTTTCAGTCTAACTGGAATGCCCTAGTATTTAGTTTGTCACTTCCTATAGCCACTCTTATTGCGGTTAAATATTTTGTACCATTATATCGAAAAATTAATAGTCCATCTGCTTATACTTTTATGGAGCAGCGTTTTGGGCCTTGGGCACGGATTTATGTCTCTATTTGTTATTTATTAACCCAATTGATGCGTATTGGTACTATTTTGTATTTGCTTGCATTAACCTTAAATGCCATAACAGGTTGGGATATTGCTACTATAATTGTGTTTACGGGATTAATTGTAGCGGTTTATTCCATGTTAGGAGGTATCACTGCGGTACTTTGGACCGATGCCATTCAAGGTATAATTTTAATAGTAGGCGCGTTGGTTTGTATAGCCTATATGCTTTATAGTATGCCCGAAGGTCCTTCCCAAATATTTGCGATAGCCTCAGAAAACAATAAATTTAGTTTAGGAAGTTTCGATTTAGACTTGTCGAAGCCAACTTTTTGGGTGGTTTTAGTTTATGGCGTTTTTATCAATTTACAAAACTTCGGAATTGATCAAAATTATGTACAGCGTTATATGATTTTAAAGTCGGATAAAGAAGCCCAACGTTCGGCATTAATTGGAGGGTTGATATATTTGCCAATATCGGCATTGTTTCTTTTTATAGGAACGGCGCTTTATGGTTATTACCATTCTGCAGCAACACTACCTGTAGAACTGCAAGATTTAGCAAAAGGAGACCGTGTGTTTCCGTATTTTATTGTGAATGCACTGCCTGCTGGAATAACAGGTTTAATGATTGCGTCCATTTTCGCAGCAGGTATGAGTACCATTTCTACCAGTTTCAATAGTTCTGCTACGGTATTTCTAACCGATTATTATAACAAATATTTCAAACAAGATGCGAGCGACAAACAACGTATGAAAGTGCTTTATACATCTTCATTAATAATAAGTATCATAGGAATTGGTATTGGAATTGCTATGATAAACGTAAAAAGCGCATTGGATGCTTGGTGGAAATTGTCGTCTATTTTTAGTGGTGGTATGTTAGGGTTATTTCTTTTAGGAGCTTTTTCAAAAACCAGGTATGTGAAAGGCGCTATTATAGGAATGATTACAGGGATATTGGTTATTTTATGGTTGACTTTTTCCGAAACCATTTTCGGAAAAGACTCTTTAGGAGCATCATTTCACACTTACTTAACTATTGTGTTTGGTACAATTGCCATTTTTCTGGTAGGTTTTTTAGTATCGATGCTGATGCAACCTAAAAAACAATCATCTTAAATTTTAATATTGAATAAACTAAATAAAAATGAATTTTAAAAACTTAATAGGGCAATTGCCTAAAATAGGAATACGTCCTGTAATTGACGGCAGATTGGATGGCGTTAGAGAATCGCTTGAAGTTTCTACTATGAATATGGCAAAAATAGCTGCTGATTTCTTATCTAAAAACTTAAGACACGCCGATGGCAGTCCAGTGGAATGTGTTATTTCAGATACTTGTATTGGAGGTGTTGCCGAAGCAGCAGCGTCTGCCGATAAATTTTCAAAAGAAGGTGTTGGCGTAAGTTTAACGGTAACTCCATGTTGGTGTTATGGTAGTGAAACTATTGATATGGATCCATTAATTCCAAAAGCCATCTGGGGTTTTAACGGTACCGAGCGTCCTGGAGCTGTGTATTTAGCTGCGGCTTTGGCGGGACATAACCAAAAAGGTATTCCTGCTTTTGGTATTTACGGTCGCGATGTACAAGATAGTAACGACACCAGTATTCCTGAAGATGTTCAAGAAAAGTTATTGCTTTTTGGAAAAGCAGGATTAGCGGTAGCTACCATGAAAGGTAAATCATATTTATCAATGGGTTCGGTGTCTATGGGAATTGCGGGTTCTATACTAGATCCTAATTTTTTCGAAAGTTACTTAGGAATGCGTTGTGAAAATATCGATATGTCTGAATTCATCCGTAGAATTGAACAAGAAATTTACGATAAAGATGAATATGAAAAAGCTTTAGCATGGACAAAATCAAAATGTAAAGAAGGTAAAAATTACAATCCAACTGAAAAAGTAAAATCACGTGAAGCTCTAGATAAAGACTGGGAATTTGTGGTAAAAATGGCATTAATTGGTCGCGATTTAATGATTGGGAATCCAAAACTAAAAGAAATAGGTTATGCCGAAGAAGCTCTAGGTAGAAATGCTATTTCTGGCGGTTTCCAAGGGCAACGTCAATGGACAGACCATTTCCCAAATGGTGATTTTATGGAAGCTATTTTAACCTCGTCTTTCGATTGGAATGGCATCCGTCAACCCTTTATGTTCGCTACCGAAAACGATAGTTTAAACGGTATTTCCATGTTGTTCGGACATTTATTAACGGGTGCAGCACAAATTTTTAGTGATGTACGTACCTACTGGAGTCCCGAAGCTGTAAAACGCGTTACAGGTCATATCCTTACAGGAGATGCTGCAAACGGGTTTATTCATCTTATAAATTCAGGGGCTTCTGCTTTAGACGGCACAGGGCAACAAACCATAAATGGCAAACCGGCCATGAAACCCTGGTGGGATATCACCGAAAATGAAGTTGAAAAATGTTTAGAAAACACCACTTGGGGCCCAGGCATGCTAGAATATTTTAGAGGTGGCGGTTATTCATCAACCTTTAAAACCAAAGGGGGCATGCCAGTTACCATGTGTCGAATTAATATTGTAAAAGGCATTGGTCCGGTGTTGCAAATAGCAGAAGGCAAAACCATCGAACTTCCAGAAGATGTGCATAATACTATTAATGAGCGTACCAATCCTACATGGCCAACCACTTGGTTTGTGCCTAACTTAACGGGTAAAGGTGCGTTTAAAGATGTGTATAGTGTTATGGCAAATTGGGGCGCCAACCACGGTGCGTTTACGTATGGACACATTGGAGCCGATTTAATAACCCTAGCATCTATGTTGCGTATTCCTGTAAATATGCACAATGTTAATGAAGATAAAATTTTCCGTCCAAGTGCGTGGGCATCGTTTGGTATGGACAAAGAATCATCCGATTATAGGGCATGTGCTACATATAAAGCACTTTATGGATAAATAGTTTTTGGGGCGTTACCACAAGGGTCGGGCTTTACACTGTGTCTTTTTTTCGTGCCTCAAAAAAGGATGCCGTTTCAATCCCTAACGCAACTAAAAAAAAGCGGCTTCAATTTTTTGAAGCCGCTTTTTTAGTTTGATAAAATCATATTATCATAAGGAATCACAACGTCAAACCCTTTATCTTTAAAATAAGCAGTTGGGTTTTCTTCCGAAGTTGCCAAAGCAAAATCGCCTCCCCAGGCACCTAAACTTTTTACACTTCCGTTATAATCATTAAATAAAAGTGATTTAACGGTTTGTTGTTTGATGATTTTTGAAATAATAGTTTCATGATGGATTATTAAAGAGTCAAAATCCATTAAATTAGTACATTCAATCATTTTATTGGTTATGTCGTTAATTTCGGAAACAGCAGAAGTAATGTTACCTTTATTTGATTTGTAATTGGCAATACCATCACGACTGTTTTGCTTTTGGTTTAAATACACAAAGTATAAACAATCCTTAAACTTTGGTTTAAAATTAACTGAATTTATTTTCCTTTTGTCACCTTGAGCGCAGTCGAAAGGTTGTAATTGATATGTTATTGGTAAATTGTTTTGCGCACAAGCAATATCATAACCACTACCGCCAAACGTTTTATCTAATAATTTATAAGCATCAACATGTGCCCAATTTGCTACGTTGTTTATTAAGGTAGAAGAAGTTCCCAAGCCCCAATTTTTTGGAAAGGTTAGTTTTGTTGAAATTTTAAAACCATTTGTTGTGTTTAAAAAATCAGGATTTAGTGTTTTGGTTGCATTTAATATTTGTATGATCCTTTTTGAAATCTCTTCGTCATGCTGAACTTGTTTCAACATCATATTAGTATCTAATTCAAAACTATCTTCAAACCAAATGTTACCATTTTCATCAAAACTCTTCCAAATAATTTTAGATTCGTTTATGGCTTCAATATCTAATGATTGTCCAAATTTTGTCGGTAACGCAAGTGATAACGCGCCATCAAGCACTACATATTCGCCTGTAATTAAAAGTTTTCCGTTACTGTAAAAATTCTGCATTCGTCAATCGTTCTTCTTAAATCGTAAATCTTTAATAGCCTCAACCACCGCACTATGGGTTACCACATTCGTTTTAAAATACTCAGTTAAGGTTTGCTTTTCAGCATCGGTAGCTTCAAATTGGTTTAAAATATTCATCAAGTGCATTTTCATATGTCCTTGTTGAATTCCTGTTGTAGTTAACGAACGTAATGCTGCAAAGTTTTGTGCTAAACCAGCAACGGCAACAATTTGCATCAATTCTTTAGCGGTTGGGTGGTGTAATAACTCCAATGATAATTTTACCAATGGATGCAGGCCTGTTAAACCTCCAATGGTTCCAAGCGCCAATGGTATTTCCATCCAAAAAGTAAAAATGCCATCTTCAATTTTGGCATGCGATAAACTACTGTATTTACCATTTCTAGAAGCATAGGCATGTACGCCGGCTTCAACCGCTCTAAAGTCGTTGCCGGTGGCTAAAACAACAGCATCAATACCGTTCATAATACCTTTATTGTGTGTTACAGCACGGTATGGTTCTACTTCAGCAATATTTACAGCCTGTACAAATTTAGTAGCAAATTCTTCAGCTGAAATGTTTTTGTCTTCATTCAAATCTTCAACCTTGCAGCTTACTTCGGCTCGCACCAAACAGTTGGGAACATAGTTAGAGAGTATGCTCATAACAATTTGAATGTTTTTTTCTTCTTCAGAAAACCCATCAAAATTTAACGCTTCAGTTTTAAACGTTTTAGCAAATTGTTCTAAACAGGAGTTTATAAAATTTGCGCCCATAGCATCGAGAGTTTCAAACGATGCATGTAATTGGTAGTAACCTTTTATATCTTGTGTTTTATCACGTAGTTCAATGTCTAAGATGCCGCCACCACGTTTTTCCATGTTTTTTGTAATGGGTTTCGCTTCTTCAATAAGTTGGGATTTGATGTAATTGAAATAATTTTTGAGTGTTTCAGGATTCCCGTAGTACATAAAGTGTACTTGCCCTATTTTATTGGTAGAAATTACCTGGGTTTTGAATCCGCCTCTATCCATCCAAAACTTGGCTGCTTTACTGGCTGCAGCAACTACGGAGCTTTCTTCAATAGCCATTGGTATGGTGTACAATTTTTCATTTATTAAAAAATTAGGAGCCACACCCAACGGTAAATAGTAGTTGGTAATGGTATTTTCAATAAACTCGTCATGTAATTGTTGAAGTTTTTCGTTGGAGTTCCAGTATTGTTTTAAAATACTTTTGGTTTCTTCGGCATTAGAAAAATAGGTTTCCACCATCCAATCGATTTTTTTAGATTTTGATAGTTTAGAAAAGCCAGAAATAGATGCGCACATTAATTGAAGTTTAAATATGATGCAAAGATACTACATCCTTTTTTTATTCGAATGAAGAGATATTTAATTGTTAATATTTGGGGTTTTTTAAAGAATTTTTAGTAAACTTGAAAACTTTTAACAAAACCGCAACGATTGATTGGAATAAGCAAGATTATTTTAATGTTTTAAAATTTTAATCAGTCTGTTTTATTAATTCTAGTTTAAAATAAATTTATGGCAGTTAATACCTTAAAACCTCATCAAAAAGAATTATTTGGACATCCAGTAGGACTATACGTTTTGTTTTTTACAGAAATGTGGGAACGTTTTTCATATTATGGAATGCGGGCAATTTTAGTATTGTATTTAGTCGCTCAAACTAAAGCAGAAAATGCCGGATTAGGATGGACTAATGGAGAGGCTTTGTCACTTTATGGAACTTATACCATGTTGGTATACGTAATGTCCATTCCTGGAGGTTGGATAGCCGATAAATTTTTAGGTCAAAAAAAATCAGTACTCTATGGAGGTTTGCTTTTGGTAGCAGGGCATAGTATTCTGGCAGTAGAGCAAATGTGGGCATTTTATACTGGTTTGGGTTTAATAATAGCAGGAGTTGGTATGCTGAAACCTAATATTTCTACTATGGTTGGAGGATTGTACAAACAAGGTGATATTAGAAGAGACAAAGGGTTTACTATTTTTTATATAGGAATTAATATTGGTGCTTTTTTATCAAGTTTAATTGTTGGAACGGTTGGAGAAGTTTATGGGTGGCATTATGGCTTTGGTTTAGCTGGTATTGGTATGGCTTTGGGGCTAATTCAGTATATGGCAGGTCAGAAATATTTAAGTAATGTTGGAAACTTTTTAGGTGCTTCTACAAATGAAAACGAAAAAGAAGCTATGAAAAAGCCTCTAACCAAGATTGAAATAGACCGAGTAGTTGTTTTGTTCATATCATTTTTATTGGTGATTGTATTTTGGGGAGCCTTTGAGCAAGCAGGAGGATTAATGAATATTTATGCATCTGAAAAAACCAATAGAATGCTATCTTTCTCTTTACCTTTTATTGGAAATGAAATTCCAGCTTCATGGTTTCAATCGTTAAACGCCATGTTTATTATTTTCCTTGGAACGTCTGTAGCGTTGTTTTGGGCTAGAAGAAAGTTAAATGGAAAAGTTTCTACGTCTTTATTTAAAATGATCATCGGATTGATAATTATGGGTACAGGTTTTTTCTTCATGACTGCAGCAGCAGGACAGTATGAAACTAATGGATCTTCAGCAATGTATTGGCTAGTTTTAGCATATTTGTTTCATACTGTTGGTGAATTATGCATTTCACCAGTGGCTTTATCATATATAACAAAGCTAGCACCAGTTAAATATGCTTCCCTTATGATGGGTGTATATTTTGCCATGACTGGATTTGGTAATAAATTAGCTGGATTATTAGGTGAATCTGCTGAAGGGTTAGGTGAATATACTGTGTTCACCGGAATTGCTATTTTTTGCGTAGCTTTTGGACTACTTGTTATGTTGTTTCGTAGAAAACTAGAAAAACTAACTCATGGGGCAGAAGATGACGAGCATGTTATTGATGAAGAGATCGAAGGTTTTGAATTAACCAAAAATTAAATTATAAAATATGAGTGAAAATTCAACCGACCAGTTTTTTAAAGACAAAGTTTTAGGTCACCCAGCGGGATTATTTGTATTGTTTTTTACCGAAATGTGGGAGCGTTTTTCATACTACGGTATGCGTGCCATATTGGTGATATTTTTAACAGGTTCACTTTTAGGGGATAATCCTGGATGGGAATGGAGTTCATCAGCGGCATTATCTCTTTTAGGTACTTATGCTATGTTGGTCTATCTAACGCCTTTATTGGGTGGATGGTTAGCTGATAATAAAATTGGTTACAGAATGGCGGTGGTTATTGGTGCTTTGCTTATGACTATAGGGCATGCCTCTATGGCTGTTGAAACACCTACTTTTTTATACATTGGTATTGCATTCTTAATTATTGGCAACGGTTTTTTTAAGCCAAATATGACTTCCATTATTTCTAAAATGTATGAAGGGCATGATGAAAAAAAAGATGGCGCATACAATATTTTTTATATGGGCGTGAATGCTGGGGCATTTATAGGTATCATGCTTTGTGGATGGGTTGGTGAGAAAATAGGTTGGAGTTTCGGTTTTGGTTTAGCTGGTATTTTCATGCTTTTAGGAATGCTTCAATTTTATTTTGCTCAGCCATTGTTTGGTAATCTGGGTAATAAACCAGTAAAAATTAAAAAAGAATTAGAAGATAATGATAATTTAAACGTTGACATTAAAACTGTTAAGCTAAATCATTTTTCCTTATTGGATTATTTGTTAATTGGTGTATTTACAACATCAGCCATAGTTTTTATAATTAATGATCCGCTTAGTAAAATTGGGAATATTCAAACATTTAATTTTACAGTTGCCGGATTAAGTGATTCTTTGTTTTTTGCACTTTTGGCAGCTATTTCGTTTGTTTTGCTTTTAATAATAAGGATTCCAAGATATGTAGCCATTGAGCGAGATAGAATGATTGCTTTTTCAATTTTTTCAATTTTCACAATCTTTTTCTGGGCAGCTTTTGAACAGGCAGCGGGTTCTCTACCAATTTACACTAGAGATTTTACTAATAGAATTTTAGAGGGGCATGCAGCAACCACGTTTAAAATAGTTGATTTGATTGTAACAGTAGTGCCTCTTGGTGTAATTACTTATGTTTTGTGGAGTTTATTCAGAAAGACTTTTAATAGAATTGGATTGTCCAATATTATTTTGGGCTTCAGTTTTATTATTGTTTGGGTAATTGTTTTATACAAGGTGTATATTGAATTTCAATCCACAGAAACAGAGGTTCCAATTACATGGTTTGCTATTTTAAATTCATTGTTTATTATCATATTTGCTCCGTTATTTACAAAGTGGTGGGATAGTAAGTACAATCCACCTGCGTCTGTGAAATATTTTCTGGGACTGTTGCTTTTAGGACTTGGTTTTGGGTTTTTAGCTTTTGGGGCAAAAGATGTAGCTGCAGGTGCCCAAACAGCAAGTTTAAGTATGGCGTGGTTAGTGTTTGCATATTTATTTCATACACTAGGCGAAATGTGCTTATCTCCCATGGGATTGTCTTATTTAAGCAAATTAATCCCTGCACGTATGATTGCTTTTATGTTTGGGGTTTATTATTTGGCAATAGCTATAGGTAATAAGCTTGCTCATTATGTGGGTGGCGATATTGAAAAGATTACTGATGAGTATGGTCTTTCTTTTTTCTTTTTGATTTTTACACTAATACCAATAGGGTTAGGGCTTATATCGTTAATATTACATCCTTTACTTAAAAAACTCATGCACGGGGTTCGTTAATCGAAAAAATAGTTAAAAAATATTCAAAGTGCGCCGTTTTTGGCGCATTTTTTGTAAGTTAGATATTAGTTTTACAACAAAGTGAATTATGAAGAGAATTTTATACGTATTGGTTTTTGCTGTTTTAACCTCGATAAGCAGTGTAGCACAGGAAATAAATTGGGTAAGTCTTGAAAAAGCTTTAGAACTTCAAAAGAAAACGCCTAAAAAAATAATGATGGATGTTTACACCAGCTGGTGTGGGCCTTGTAAAATGTTAGACAAAAACACGTTTCAAAATGCCGATGTTGTAAAATATGTAAATGCTAATTATTACGCGGTTAAGTTTAATGCAGAAGGAAACGATAATATTAGCTATAAAGGAAAAACGTTTTCAAACCCAGATTATAAACCTGAATTGTCTAACAGACGTAATTCTTCGCACGAGTTGTCTCGTTATTTACAAATTCAAGCATTTCCAACCATCGTTTTTATGGATGAAAAAGGGGACGTTATTGCGCCTATAAGAGGTTACCAAGCGCCACCACAATTAGAGCTTTATTTAAAAATGTTTAAAGCAGACGAGCATAAAAACTTAGATACCCAAGAAAAATTTAACACCTATTATTCCGCTTTTAAACCTGAATTTAAAGGTTGATAAAATCAATATTCAATAATAAAAGCTCCTTTTTTACTGGTTTGGTGAAAAGGGAGCTTTCTTTTTTTACAGATGCTTTCCCAATGTGCTATATATGATTTGTAATTACTTCCATCGGCAATAATGTACATTGGGTTTATGGAATCTATAAGTCGGTTCAAATTAATTTTAGGCGATTGTCTTAATAAAATATAATCAGGTTGAAACGATTTTATATTGTAGATTCCCAAACTGTCAATTACCAATAACTTTTTTTTATTGAAAAAATAAACCGATTCAAACGTATCTTGTTCAACGGTTTTTATATGATTTCCAACGATATAATCTTTAATAATGTTGTTTTTAGATTTTGTAACACTATCCAAATCTGAAATTATGGTAATTTTATTATTGGTTGAATTTCCTAAAAGGGAATATCTGCTTTTATGAAACACAATAAACTCATTTTTGGGTCTTTCATATGTGGTGAAAATAAGTGCACATTGTCCAATTATAATAGCAATCAATAAAAATCTTAAAGCCATAAAGGTTCGTTTTATATAAAATTGAACTAAAGCAAAAACGACTATGTATGAAACCAAAACATATAAAATATTAAAAGGAATGTCTTTAAATAGAAATGATTCTTGTTTTGAAATCCAGCTTACAAATCCATTCATTAAGCCAATAACATGTCCGTAGCTAGTTGCTAAAAATTGAGGCAATGAATTTAAAACAGCTAGAAGTATAATGCAGATGCCTGCACCTAAAATGTATCCTAGAAGTGGTATGATAACCAAATTTGAAAGGAAGAATAAACTGGGAAATTGATGAAAATAATATAAGCTTAGGGGTATAATGCCAAATTGAGCCGAAACAGTAACAGTAAATGTGTGCCAAAGTTTATCTGTAAGCCAATATTTAGTTTTCCATAGCTTATATAATAGAGGGTCAATGGCTACAATTGCAAATACAGCTAAATAGCTTAATTGAAACCCTACATCGAACAAAAACATGGGTTTAAATAAAAGAATAATGAATGCAGAGATAGCTAGCGTGTTATAAATATTTGTTGGGCGGTTTAAATTTTTAGCAATAGCCACTATACTGAACATGGTTACAGCTCTTGTTACTGAAGCAGAAAGTCCAGCAATAATGGCAAAACACCATAAGATGCTTACTAGTATAATAGCATTAAATAATTTTCCGTGTTTAACGTGGGTAACTGGTTTGAAAATAAATTCTAAAATCAGTAAAATAAGTCCAATATGCAATCCCGAAATGGCTAAAATGTGTATCGCACCTGCGTTGGTGTAACTGGTGTAGACTTCTTCGCTAATGTCTTGGCGTTGTCCCAATAAAAGGGCATTAATAATAGCCAATTCATCAGGTTTGAAGTTATAGTGTTTTAGTTTTTCGTTAATGTGGTTTCGAATACTATTGGCAATTCCAAAAAGGGTGGAATTTCTAGTGTTTGCTTTGAAAAGTGATGCTTCAGATGTAAATATTTGGTGGTAAATATATTTCTTCTCTAAATAGGATTTATAATTGAATTGATGTGGGTTTAAAGGGTTGGTCAAATCTTTAAATTCAGTTTTGGTGATGTAAATAGCATCCACTTTTAACGGTTTGGTTGCATCGTCTTTTTCAATATTTAATAATGATTTTCCACTTATCTTATTATTGTCAACGTCCAATAAATCGATAATATACTTGTCATAATAATTACCGGGTTTCAAAACTTCCCGTATTCTAAAAGTGATGGTTTTTAAAGAATCTTTTTCTTTTGAAATTTGATGCGTGTAATGATTGGAGTAATTTTTTTCATTGTGAAGATTCGTTATAAGAATTCCTATTAAAGTCATGGCTGTAAAACTGAAAGTTCCAAACCAAATGGTTTTAAGAAATTGCTTTCTTGCAACTATATAAAAAATAGAAAGCATCACTAAACTTATACCTGTAAGTTGTAAACTTAATGCTAAGGAAATATCTAATAAATAACCAGTTGCAATACCTGTAATAAGGCAAACCGTTAGTTTTATTATGGAAAAATTGAGTAGCTTCATAACTACTCGTAATATACGAAATATCTTATAATATTCTACGAGCTTCTACAAAAGCTGAATCCCAGTATTTTTCCGATAGTCTAGAGGTAATAACACCCAAACTCGTGGTAGAATGAATAAATTCAATATCGCCATTTTCGCTAGTTACTACAAGTCCAACGTGGCTAATATCGTTTCTTCTGTTCATGGTTTTAAAAAAAAGTAAATCGCCTTCTTGGATATTTTTCAAAGAAATTTTATCACCTTGTTTAGCCATGTCTCTGGAGATTCTTGGGAGAATGACTCCAAAAGCTCTAAACGATTCAAATACCAAACCGGAACAATCCATTCCATCTCTTGTAGCTCCGCCAAATTTATATTTCACACCTTTAAACTGTTTTGCGTAATCTACTATATTATAGGCTTTGTTGCTGCTGTTAAAAGCATTTTCTTTTTCAGGAGTAATATCGAAATCGTTGGATTTAATGGTTTCATTAGAGCTAATAACCACTTGAGGTTGTTTGGTAGCATTCTGTTTTTTAACTACAATTCCTTTTGAAGATTTGCAGTTGCCTAAACAGAAACCAACTAATAATAAAACACTAATTTTCTTCAACAACATCAATTCGCTTTTATAGATTTATAAATTAATTTGGCTGTTTTTTCGCTTGCACCTCTGCCGCCTAAGGCTTTTTCTAATTCGTAATAATTTAGGAAGATTTTAGAACGCTCTTTTTCATCTAAAATTATTTCAAGCTCTTTTTTTAATCGTTTTTTGTTGAAATCGTTCTGGATAAGTTCGGTAACAACTTCTTTGTCCATAATTAAATTTACCAACGAAATAAATTTTAAGGTTACAATACGTTTTGCAATTTGGTATGAAATGGAGCTTCCCTTATAGCAAACCACTTGCGGTACTTTGAATAAAGCGGTTTCTAAAGTTGCAGTGCCTGATGTTACTAAAGCAGCGTAGGAAACACTCAATAAATCGTACGTTTGATTGGATATGAATTTGACATTGCTCGATTTTATAAAAGTCTCGTAAAAACTATAATTATGACTGGGAGCACCTGCAATTACAAATTGGTAATCGGGAAAATCATTCACTAAACTAAGCATTACAGAAAGCATGTTTTTAATTTCTTGTTTCCGGCTACCGGGCAATAAGGCAATAATGGGTTTGTCGGTTAGTTCGTTTTCCGCTCTAAATTTATAAACATCAACTTGGTTTCTGTTAGCAATAGCATCAATTAGAGGATGCCCAACAAAGGTAACCTTGTAATCGTGTTTTTTGTAAAAGGCTTCCACAAAAGGCAATATCACGAACATCGCATCAATATCTCGCTTTATGTCTTTTACCCTGCCGGCCCTGGATGCCCACACTTGTGGAGAAATATAATAATTGGTTTTAAAACCTTCTTGTTTTGCCCATTTCGCTATGCGTAAATTAAAACCGGAGTTGTCAATAAAAATAATAACATCGGGTTTAAATGCTTGAATGTCACTTTTGCAAAAGGAAATATCTTTAAGAATAGCAGATAGGTTCATGATGACTTCAATAAACCCCATAAACGCACGTTCCTTATAGTGCTTTACTAGAGTGCCGCCAACCGCTTGCATGAGGTCGCCACCCCAAAACCTAAAATCAGCATATACATCTTCATTTTGTAATGCTTTCATTAGGTTCGAACCATGTAAATCGCCCGATGCTTCTCCCGCTATAATGTAGTATTTCATTTAGAAGAGTTTAAATACAAATGTAAAAACCGCAATAAAAATAGTTATTAATAAAACACCCCTAGCGCGGTAATCTTGTCGTTTCCTTATAAAAACAAAAAAGGCAACTAAATTTAGAATGGCACCCAAACTGATGAGTTTTCCTAAAAAACCTTCATTGGCTGCGGCCTTTATTACCGTTGTGAAATCTTCACCTTGCCCTAAGAGTAGTGCGGTTAAAATTAGACCTATGCCATTTGCAATTAAACCAACAAGTATACCTATAAAAATATCTTTTTTCATGTAAGCTGAATTAACTTGTACTAAACCTATCTAAGTACTTTAATTATTTTAAATCCCAAGTGTTTAAATTCTGAATAAAATGATGCGCCGTTAAATCGAACTGAATTGGTACTACCGAAATATAGCCGTTTTCCAAAGCCCATTCATCGGTGTCTTCACCACCATCTAAATTTACAAATTTCCCAGTAAGCCAATAGTAATCGCGACCTTGTGGGGTTTTACGTTTGTCAAATTCTTCTACCCAATTCGCTTTGGCTTGCCTGCAAACTTTAATCCCTTTTATGTCTTTCTTTGAAATATTAGGAATGTTCACATTTAACACAATGCCATTTGGTAAACCCTGTTTTAAAACATTTTCAACAATGGTTTTTACAAAGCTTTTTGTGTCTTCAAAATTAGCACTCCACGCATAATCCAATAACGAAAAACCAATGGCAGGAATGCCTTCAATACCCGCTTCAATAGCAGCACTCATGGTACCGGAATATATCACGTTTATAGACGAATTGGAGCCATGGTTAATCCCAGATACACAAATATCCGGTTTTCGGGTAAGTTTTTCTCTAATGGCTAATTTTACACAATCGGCAGGTGTGCCAGAGCAACTGTATTCGGTTTGTGGGCCTCCATCTATAGAAACTTGCTCAACATACAAAGTGGAATCTATGGTTATGGCATGTCCCATACCACTTTGCGGGCTATCGGGTGCCATCACCACCACTTCGCCTATAGTATTCATTATGGAAATTAAGGTTCTGATTCCCGGTGCGTTAATGCCATCGTCGTTGGTAACTAATATAAGTGGTTTTTTTGTCATTTCTTACTTAAAAATGTATCGCTAAAATACATAAATTCCTTAGGAAATGGATTATTTCTTTAGTTTAACAAAAAATTAGTAGCGATTGCCCGTATTGGCATGGTTTTTTCTTTATTTTAGTAAAAAAATGTTGGACTTCAAGAGTCATAGAATATTAACCGAATGAAAAAAATTATGAGAAGGAATTATAAGGTTCTATTATTATCGTTATTGCTAGCTTTCGCATCGTGTAGTTTTACAACCAAAAAATTTGATAATCCAGATAAAGACAAATTACTCATTCAAGTAATTACGTTTGTATTAGAGCAAGGACATTTTGATCCACTTGTTTTAGATGATACGTTTTCTGCAGAATTATTTGAAGATTATTTAGAAATCATTGATCCTGTAAAACGTTATTTCTATGAGTCTGATTATAAAGATTTTGAAAAATACAAATTAACAATAGATGACCAGTTAAAAGCTACCGATATTACATTTTTTAATGTAGTACACGAACGCATGTTAAAACGTATCGAAGAAGCTAAAGAAATTTATAGAGAAGTTTTATCAACACCTTTTGATTATTCTACAGATGAAAGTTTCAATACTGATTACGAAAACACAGGTTTTGTGAAAAACAGAAAAGAGTTAAAAGAACGTTGGAGACAACAACTTAAGTTTTCAACCCTTTCTAACTATGATGACTTAAAGGCACAAGAGGAGTTAGCTAAAAAGAACGATCCGTCTTATGTAATGAAAACAGAACAAGAGATTGAAAAAGAAGCGCGTCAATCAACACTGAAATCTATAGATGTTTATTTTAATGATAATATTGATGATTTAGAACGCGAAGATTGGTTTTCAATTTACGTGAACACGATTGTTGAAGAGTTCGATCCACACACTTACTATTTGGCACCTAAAAACAAAGAAGATTTTGACCAGCGTATGTCGGGTAAATTAGAAGGTATTGGAGCTCGTTTGCAAAAAAGAATGGACCATATTAAAATTGTAGAGCTTATTTCAGGTGGGCCTGCTTGGAGAAGTAGAGAGCTTGAGGTAGAAGATATTATTTTGAAAGTTAAACAAGAAGACGAAGCATTTCCGGTGAATATTGTTGGAATGCGTATTAACGATGCCATTAAATATATAAAAGGGCCAAAAGGCACTAAAGTTATCTTAACGATAAAAAAAGTTGATGGTACGATTAGAGATGTAACCATTACAAGAGATGTGGTTGAGTTGGAAGAAACCTATGCCAAATCATTAGTGGTTAAAAAAGATAATATGACTTTTGGTGTGATTGATTTACCCTCTTTTTATGTCGATTTTAAAGATTACAAAAACGTAAACGCAGCGAAAGATGTAAAAGCAGAAATTGAGCGTTTAAAAGAAGAAGGTATTCAAGGTTTGGTGTTGGATTTGCGTAATAACGGCGGTGGTTCTTTGCCGACTGTAGTAGATATGGCAGGATTGTTTATTAAAGAAGGACCTATTGTGCAAGTGCGTTCTACAGGAGAAGCTAAAGAAGTGTTAAGAGATAGAGATAAGTCAATTTCATGGGATGGACCGTTGGTTATTTTGGTAAATGAAATATCGGCATCGGCATCAGAAATCATGGCTGCTGCTATGCAAGATTACAAACGAGCCATTATTATTGGAGGGAAACAAACCTACGGAAAAGGTACGGTTCAAAACGTTATCAACCTTAATAATATGCTTAGAAATAATACCAGTGGCGATTTAGGTGCGTTGGCACTAACAACCCAAAAGTATTATAGAATTAATGGAGGGTCGGTACAATTAGAAGGTGTAAAAAGTGATGTAAATGTGCCAGGTCGTTTCAGTTTTATTGAAGTTGGCGAAAAAGACAAAGAAAACCCATTACCTTGGGATGAAATTGATGCTGCCGATTATACCCCATGGGAAAGCTATTTTGATTATGACACCACCATTAAGAAAAGTAAAGAACGCATGAGCAATAATAATCAATTAAAGCTTATTGAGGAAAATGCAAAATGGGTAAAAAGTAAAATAGATGAAACCGTTGTATCTTTAAATTATGACAAATATAAAGCTGGGTTGAAATTGAATGAAGAAGAAGCAAAACGATTTGATGCACTTACAGATTACAAAACCAATTTAACGTTCGATTCTACAAAATACGAAAAAGCTCTTTTTGAAAAAGATACCACCGATTTAAAAGAAAAGCGTCAAAGATGGCACGAAACTTTAAGTCATGATATATATGTTGAAGAAGCAATAAATGTATTAGAAGACTTGAAAATGTCGTATCCCGTTAAAAAAGTTGCTGCTACATCGGTTAAAAAATAGGTTTGTACATGAGGCATAAATCAAACTCATTAAAACAGTTAGCGCTCCAAAAATTTAGAAAGAATTTTTGGGGCGTTTTTAGTTTTTATTTTATCATATTTATAGGCTTGGTTTCGGTTTTTGCGTACGCATTTGCACCCGATAGTTCACAATATGCCAACCAAATGCATTTGGCGATTCACTCAAAAAAGCCAGGGTTTAAAGTTACCATGCTTACCATTCCTTCACAACTAAAAACCAATCAAAGTGGTTTTGATAAATTGTTTTTTGGTGATAAAAATGCCGATAACGAAATCCCTATTTCGGAGTATAAAGCTGAGAACGGGGTGTTAACTTATAAAGAATACGCATCGGATGGGTTGGAAGGTGTTGAAAAGACCATGAATGTAAGTGAGTTTCCAAACAATTCGGTAGATCCTTATATTAAGGAGAAAACCTTTCTTTTTGGTACCGATAAATATGGGCGCGATTTGTTAAGCCGAGTTTTGGTAGGTGCAAGAATCTCATTTTTTATAGGTTTTGTGGCGGTATTTATATCGTTGGTAGTTGGCATTTTTATGGGAAGTATCGCCGGCTATTTTGGGGGTAAAGTAGATGCTCTTATTATGTGGGTAATTAACGTAACCTGGTCTATACCAACATTATTATTAGTTATAGCTATTACTTTAGCATTAGGAAAAGGTTTTTTGCAAGTATTTATTGCGGTAGGTTTAACCATGTGGGTTGAAGTGGCTAGAGTGGTGCGTGGTCAAATAATCAGTGCCAAAGAAATGCAATACGTTACAGCAGCCAGAGCTTTGGGTTTTAATGATTATAGAATTATTACCAAACATATTTTGCCCAATATTATGGCACCTGTTATTGTAATTTCGGCAGCCAATTTTGCCGCCGCTATTTTAATTGAAAGCGGACTTAGTTTCTTGGGTATCGGTGCACAACCACCTATGGCAAGTTGGGGTGCTATGATAAAAGACCACTACAATTATATCATTCTTGGGAAACCTTACCTAGCCATTATCCCCGGGCTTTGTATTATGAGTTTGGTCATGGCGTTTATGCTTATTGGTAATGCGTTGCGTGATGCTTTGGATGTGAAGGGGTGATTTTTGGGAGTTTTTGTTTAACTTTAATAATATGAAATTGTTTTAATGTTTTAAATCAGACGTTAAACGAAGGTAGTTGGAATTTTTTATAAAGTCTAGTTGAAAAAAATGAAAAACAATTAATTATTTAATCAGTCTTCATATTCTCATTCAACTCATCAATATAATTTAAAACCTCGTCTTTTCCTGCTTCATTGCTAGATGAGGTAATAAAATAATTTGGCATGTCTTCCCAAGTTTCTAAAAGCACGTTTTTGTAGTCTTCAACATGTCTTAAAATAGCATTGGGTTTTAGTTTGTCGGCTTTAGTAAAAATAATGGAAAATGGTATGCCATGTTCGCCCAGCCATTGCATAAATTCCAAATCGATGGGTTGAGGGTCATGCCTGATATCAACCAAAACAAAAGCGGTTACCAGTTGCTCGCGCAAACCAAAATATTGGGTAATGAATTTTTGGAATGTCTTTTTAGCATTTTTAGAAACACGTGCATAACCATAACCCGGTAAATCTACCAAATGCCAATTTTTATTAATCAAAAAATGATTTATAAGTTGCGTTTTTCCAGGTCTGCCCGATGTTTTTGCTAAACTTTTGCGGCTGGTAAGCATGTTTATGAGGGACGATTTGCCCACATTACTTCTGCCAATAAATGCATATTCGGGTAGCAATCCTTTTGGACATTTTGCCACATCAGAATTACTCATTACAAATTCGGCCGATTTTATATGCATTATTAGTTTTTTTTCATTCCCGTGAAAACGGGAATCTTATTTATTGAACTTTAAATTTTCTGTATAGGAAATTAGGCTTTTAAAATTTCAGAAATTTTATTTTATACCACGTTTCTGTAACCAAGCATCAAGAATTTCGTTAAACTCGTCGGGGTGTTCCATCATAGCGGCGTGTCCACATTTATCAATCCAAAACAGTTCAGAGTCTGGTAAAAGACTATCAAATTCTAGAGCAACTTCTGGAGGTGTTACATAATCATTTTTACCCCATATGATACAAGTTGGTATGTTCATTTTTGGTAAATCTTTAGCCATGTTATGGCGAATGGCACTTTTGGCAATAGCCAGTGTTTTTATAAGTTTGTTGCGGTCGTTTACGGTTTCGTAAACTTCATCTACAATTTCCTTGGTGGCTACGGCTGGGTCGTAAAAAACATCTTGTGCTTTCTTTTTAATTACCTCGTAATCGCTGCGTTTGGTGTAGCCGCCTCCCATGGCGCTTTCATAAAGTCCAGAACTACCAGTTATTATAAGTGCTTTTACTTTTTCGGGGTATAATTTTGTGTGGTAAAGTCCAATATGTCCGCCTAAGGAATTTCCAAGTAATATAACTTCGTCATAACCTTTAAATACTATAAAGTCGTGTAAGTATTTGGCAAAACTTTTTACGTTGGTTTTTAGTAAAGACATGGTGTAAATCGGCAACTCAGGAATGATAACTTTAAACCCTTTTTGGCTAAAGTTTTTAATTACCGAATCAAAATTGCTTAAACCGCCCATTAGTCCGTGTAATACTATAATTGGCGTTCCTTCGCCAGCTTCTATGTAGCTGTAGTTTTTCTCTTTTTTTAAACAGTGCGTCATTAATCGGTTGTCATTGCTTTAAAAACAAATATAGTTATTTCATTCATATTTCAATCATTTTATTGGTTTTCAAAAATAATATTTCAAAATAGAGATGTTAACAATTGTTCAGATATGAAATGGTCGCGTTTAATTGGTTGGTACTAAGTGGTAGTGGGTGTTAAGAGGTTTTAAAAACAGCTATAAAGGGCGTTTGATCGAAAAATTATTAACAAAGTGGTAGGAAGTGGTAAAAAGTGGTAAAATTTTCAATATATTTGAAACTTAAACCCAAAAAAGCTCACAAACCACATTGGACTTATTAACAGGAACATACGATTGCAAAGTGGATGCTAAAGGCAGATTAATGATGCCTGCACCGCTTAAAAAGCAACTGTCTTCAGTTTTGGATGGTGGTTTTGTGTTGCGTCGTTCGGTGTTTCAAAAGTGTTTAGAACTCTACCCAATGAGCGAGTGGCAGGTGCTTATGCAGAAAATGAATAAGCTGAACAGGTTTAATAAAAAGAACAACGATTTCATTCGTCGTTTTACCGCAGGTGTAAAAATGGTTGAGGTGGATGTGAATGGACGCTTATTAATTCCTAAAGATTTAACGGTTTTTGCAAATATTTCAAAAGATATCGTGGTGGCTTCTGCTATCAATATCATTGAGATTTGGGATAAAGATTTATACGAACAAGCCATTGATGATGCAGCTATAGATTTTGCAGATTTAGCTGAAGAAGTCATGGGGCAAGATGATGATGGCCATGGAATATCATAATCCCGTATTGCTGAAAGAAACCGTTGATGGGTTGAATGTAAAACCGGATGGGGTGTATGTCGATGTTACTTTTGGCGGCGGCGGGCATAGTAAAGAAATATTGAAACGACTTGGTGATAAAGGAAAACTGTTTGCTTTTGATCAAGATCAAGACGCTCTTAGAAATACGATTGACGATTCAAGGTTTACATTGATAAATGAAAACTTTCGCTATATAAAGCGCTTTTTAAGGTTTTATGGTGCGAAAAAAGTAGATGGGATTTTGGCAGATTTTGGTGTGTCGTCGCATCAATTTGATGTTGCTGAACGTGGTTTTTCAATACGTTTTGAAGCGGATTTGGATATGCGTATGAACCAGCAAAATACACTATCGGCTTTTCAAGTTGTGAACAAATACGATGAAGAGCAGTTAAAACAGGTGTTTTTGCAATATGGTGAATTGAGAGCGGCTCCAGCTATGGCAAGATTGATTGTAGAGCAGCGTGAAGTGCAGCCCATCGTTACTAGTGAAGAGCTAAAAGCAGTGTTGAAAAAGTTTTTGCCGCCACGACATGAAAATAAAGTGTTAGCTCAAATTTATCAAGCCATACGTATTGAAGTGAATCAGGAAATTGAAGCTTTAAAAGAATTTTTAGAGCAAACACCTGAGATTTTAAATGAAGGTGGGCGCTTGAGTTTGATATCCTATCACTCTTTAGAGGATCGATTGGTGAAACGTTTTATAAGAAACGGCATGTTTGAAGGAGAGCCAGAGCGCGACATGTATGGAAATTTTGAAGTGCCTCTTAAAAAAGTAAATGGGTTGATAGTGCCTTCAAAAGATGAAATAAAGATAAATAGTAGGGCTAGAAGTGCGAAGCTTCGAATAGCTGAAAAAATATAATTGGAAGTGACTAATCGAGGTTGAAGCCGAAATTTAACTATGAAAACAAATATCTATAAAATATTAAAAGGCACTTTTTTGGTAAGTGACGACGCTTTTAAGAATTGGAGGTTTATCATATTTATTTCGGCTTTAGCTATAGTAATGATTGCGAGTTCACACAGTGCTGACAGAAAAGTATATGAAATAGCGCGATTGAAAAATGAAGTAAGCGAAATGCGTTCGGCGTTTATTGATGGTCGCTCCCGATTGATGAAGCTAAAAATGGAATCGAAAGTCGTAGAAGTTATGAAGGAAAAAGACATAGCACCATCGGTAATTCCTCCAAAAAAAATTAAAGTAAAATCTCAAAATTAACGTGTAAACTTAGTGATAAACGAGAAAAACATATTAAACCGATTGTATTTTGTGGCAGGATGTATGTTCGTCTTCGGGCTTGCTGTAGTATTCAAGTTGGTTAGTATACAATTCTTTCAAGGCGAAAAGTACAAAGCCATGGCAAGTGAACGCGTTGTGAAAAATGTGGTGATTCCTGCTAACAGAGGGAATGTGTATTCTGTGAAAGGAAATTTGTTGGCAACATCCATTCCTAAATACGATATTAGGTTTGATGCGATAACGCCTAGTGCTAAAACTTTCGAAAAGTATGTAAAACCTTTAAGCGATTCGCTTTCAGAATATGCAGGAAAACCGTCTAGCTACTATCAAAACGAGATTAGAAAAGCGCGTGCCAATAAAAACAGGTATTACTTAATTGCTAGAAACGTTGGGTATTCAGACTATATACGTTTGCGTAATTTTCCATTGCTAAAATTAGGAGCATTTAAAGGAGGATTGATTGTAGAGCAAACCACGAAGCGAGAGCATCCTATGGGAGGTATTGCGCAGCGTTCTATTGGTTACGAACGCTTTGATGAAAAAGGCAATGTTACTAGAGCGGGTATTGATGGTGCTTTTGGGGTGAAGTATTTACGTGGAACCGATGGTCAACGAAAAAAACAGCAAATTGGAAAAGGCCAATGGAAACCGTTGAATGATGCCAATGAAATCGACCCTAAAAACGGCTATGATGTTTATACAACTATCGATGTAAATATTCAGGACATTGCGCACCATGCACTTTTGGAACAATTGGAAAAATATAAAGCAGACCACGGTTGTGTGGTGGTGATGGAAACCAAAACAGGTGAAATACGTGCCATTTCAAACTTAGGAAGAAATAGCGATGGATATTATTACGAGCGTTTGAATTACGCAGTTGGTGAATCGCACGAGTCTGGTTCAACTTTTAAGTTAATGGCTTTAACAGCTGGTATTGAAGATAAAGTGATTGATACGAGCGATGTGGTTGATACCGAGAAAGGTATTATCTGGTTTTATGGTAAATCTGTTAGAGATTCGCATCATGGTGGTTACGGTAAAATAACTGTTTCAAAAGCATTTGAAGTTTCGTCAAATACGGGTATTGTAAGAGCAGTTGATAAAGCTTACGGAAAAACACCTAGTAAATTTGTAGATAGGTTGTACGCCATGAATCTTAACAACCATTTGGATCTTCCTATAATTGGAGAGCCAAAACCAGTAATTCCAGATCCTCGAATTAAAAATGGGCGTTGGAGTGGTATTGCGTTGCAATGGATGGCGTATGGTTACGGCGTGTCTTTTACACCACTTCAAACATTAACTTTTTATAATGCTATTGCCAATGATGGTGAAATGGTAAAACCCCAATTTTTACGTGAAGTAAAAGAATTTGATCATGTGGTAGTGCCTTTTAAAAAGGAAGTGATAAATAAACAAATTTGTTCTAAAGAAACGGTTTTAAAAGTTCAACAACTGCTTAAAAATGTGGTTGAGAAAAAACATGGAACAGGGCATAGGTTGTATTCTGAAAATTTCTCAATGGCAGGAAAAACAGGTACTTGTCAAAAAGATTATGCCAATAAAGATAAGTTGAGTTATATATCATCATTTGCCGGTTATTTCCCTGCTGAAAACCCAAAATATTCATGCATTGTGGTTGTTCATGAGCCCGATAAAAGTGTTGGGTATTATGGAGCCGATGTGTCGGGGCCCGTTTTCAAAAAAATAGCTCAAAAAATATTTACCGATACGCCCATTACAGATGAGGTGAAATCATTACAAGTTAGGGTTGCTTCGGTTGAAAATGAATACGAGAATTTTTATAAAACAGCTCAAGCCTACAAAACCGTGATGCCAAACGTGGTAGGGTTGCCAGCCATGGATGCGTTGGCGTTGTTGGAAAACATGCAAGTAAAAGTAAAAGTAAAATTAGAAGGTAATGGTGTTGTTAAAAAGCAATCCATCGATCAAAATATAAAATTAAAAAATAACCAAGTAGTCGTTTTATCCGCTTCATGATAGCATTAAAAGACATATTATACAAAGTAACAATTAATGCGGTAGCAGGTTCTACCAGCGTAGGTGTTACTGCTATAGATTTCGACTCTAGAAACATCAAGAGTGGTTGTGCGTTTGTGGCTATTAAAGGAACGGTTTCCGACGGACATAAATTTATAGATGTTGCTATAAAACAAGGTGCAGTTGCGGTTATTTGTGAAGAAATGCCCGAAAAGTTAAGCGAAGGTGTTACTTATATAGAAGTAGATAATTCCAGTAAGGCCTTGGCTTTTATGGCTGCTAATTTCTACGAAAATCCTTCTGAAAATTTAAAATTGGTAGGGGTAACCGGTACTAACGGAAAAACCACAGTTGCCAGTTTGTTGTATCAGCTATTTAAAAAAGCAGGGTATAAAGTTGGGTTGTTATCCACCGTGAAAATTATGGTAGATAATACGGAATATAAAGCAACCCATACCACGCCCGATTCTTTAACTATTAATAAGTATTTGGATTATATGAATACTGAAGGTATTGAGTTTTGTTTTATGGAAGTAAGCTCGCATGGTATTCATCAATATAGAACCGAAGGTTTGCGTTTTGAAGGGGGTATTTTCACCAACCTTACGCACGACCATTTAGATTATCACAGCACATTTGCGGAGTATCGTGATGTGAAAAAATCGTTTTTTGATGCGCTTCCAGAAAAAGCGTTTGCATTGGTTAACGTGGATGATAAAAACGGATTGGTGATGTTGCAAAATACCAAAGCTAGAAAATATACCTATGCGTTAAAAGGCTATGCCGATTATAAATCCCAAATATTAGAAAACCAATTTGGAGGTTTGTTGTTGAAAATTAATGATGCTGAAGTTTGGACACGCCTCATCGGGAATTTTAATGCCTACAATATTTTGGCAATTTACGCTACGGCGGAATTGTTAGGACTTGAAAAAGTAGAAATTCTACGTTTAATAAGCGAGTTGGAAAGTGTAAGCGGCCGTTTTCAATATGTGATTTCTACTAATAAAATTACTGCTATTGTTGATTATGCACACACGCCCGATGCACTTAAAAATGTATTGGAAACCATCAACAGTATCCGTACTAAAAATGAAGAATTGATTACCGTTGTAGGTTGTGGTGGGGATAGAGACAAAACCAAACGCCCTAAAATGGGACATATCGCAACTGCTTTAAGCACCAAAGTGATTTTTACGAGTGACAACCCACGAAGTGAAGAGCCAGAAGCCATTTTAAAAGATATTGAAAAAGGCGTGGAGCCTCAAAATTATAAAAAAGCACTAACGATTACTGATAGACTTCAGGCTATAAAAGCAGCTTGCCAATTAGCACAACCAAACGATATCATTTTGATTGCGGGTAAAGGGCATGAAACCTATCAAGAAATAAAAGGAGAACGCTTTGATTTTGATGATTTTAAAATAGTGAAAGAATGTTTAAAACAACTGAATAAATAATTAAAGAAGTTAAGTCGGTTATCGTGGAGTTGTAAAGTCGATTTCACAACTAAACAACAAACAGCTAAACAACAAACAAAAAATGTTATACTACCTATTTGATTATTTAGAAAAACAATTCCAAATTCCTGGAGCATCTCTATTTGGATTTATAACCTTTAGGGCGGCATCGGCTATGATTTTGTCGTTGTTAATTTCTACTATTTACGGAAAGCGTATTATTCGTTTTTTACAAAAACAGCAAGTAGGTGAAACTATTAGGGATTTAGGTTTAGAAGGACAAAGTGAAAAAGCAGGAACACCAACTATGGGTGGAATAATCATTATTCTGGCCACTTTAATTCCTGTATTGTTGTTGGCGAAATTAACAAATGTATACATTGTTTTATTGATTATCACCACACTTTGGATGGGAACCATCGGGTTTATTGATGATTATATTAAAAAATTCAAAAAGGATAAAGAAGGATTAAAAGGACGCTTTAAAGTACTTGGTCAAGTAGGTTTGGGGGTCATTGTGGGCACAACTTTGTATTTCAGTCCGTATGCAACTATCAAAGAGAAGTTGCCTTTGGAAGTGCGCCAGCAAATGGTTGCAGAAAACCCAAATATTTCACCTACTAAATTTTTTAAAGAAGAAGCAAAATCAACTAAAACAACCATTCCATTTGTAAAAGGAAATGAATTTGATTACGCCGATGTTATCACATGGATAAGTCCAAGTTTAAAAGATTATGGCTGGGTTGTTTTTATAATAATCTCAATTTTTATCATTACGGCAGTTTCAAATGGGGCTAATCTTACCGATGGTATCGATGGTTTAGCGGCAGGAACCTCCGCTATTATCGTGCTAACCTTAGGGATTTTTGCTTGGGTGTCGGGTAATATTATTTTCTCCGATTACCTCAATATCATGTATATACCACGGGTGGAAGAAATCACTATTTACATCACAGCCTTTGTGGGTGCGCTTATTGGGTTTTTATGGTACAATACCTATCCAGCACAAGTGTTTATGGGTGATACGGGAAGTTTAACCATAGGTGGTATTATAGCGGTTATAGCCATTGCGGTTCGTAAAGAGTGGTTGATTCCGGTGTTGTGTGGCATCTTTTTAGCTGAAAATTTATCGGTAGTCATGCAAGTAAGTTGGTTTAAATATACCAAGAAAAAATATGGAGAAGGACGTCGCATTTTCAAAATGTCGCCATTGCATCACCACTATCAGAAATCGGGATATCACGAAAGTAAAATTGTAACCCGTTTTTGGATTATTGGCATTCTGCTGGCAATACTTTCAATAGTAACATTGAAAATTAGATAAAATAAAAAAATTACGAATTACGAATTTAGAATCACGAATAAGGATGAATAAAAATTTTAAAATTGGAATTTTCATTGAAGTGAATCATAAATCGTAATTCTGAAATCGTATATGAAAAGATTAGTGATATTAGGTGGAGGTGAAAGCGGTGTAGGGACAGCGCTTTTAGGAAAAGGAAAAGGTTACGATGTTTTTGTTTCCGATAAAGGGAAAATAAAAGAGAAGTATAAACAAGTTCTTATACATAATGAGATTGAATGGGAAGATGAAAAGCATACAGAAGCTAAAATTCTGAATGCCGACATCGTAATGAAAAGCCCTGGAATTCCTGATAAAGCGCCTTTGGTAAAGCAAATTCGCGAACAAGGTATTTTGGTGGTTTCAGAAATTGAGTTTGCAGCCAAATATACAAACGCAACCATCGTAGGCATTACAGGGAGTAATGGTAAAACAACTACGGCAACTTTAACGCATCATCTTTTAAAGAGTGAATTGCCGGTTGGATTGGCAGGTAATATTGGAGACAGTTTTGCAAAACAAATTTTGGAAAAAGATTACCCGAATTATGTGTTGGAAATCAGTAGTTTTCAGTTAGATGACATTGTCGATTTCAAACCACATATAGCAGTAATAACAAACATTACACCCGATCATTTAGATAGATATGATTACAAATTGGAAAATTATATCGCTTCAAAATTCAGAATTGCAGAAAATCAAACAAAAGAAGATTATTTGATTTATGATGCCGATGATGACATTCTAACAAATTGGTTAAAAAAATACCCAGTTCAGTCCACATTATTGCCATTTTCATTAACAAAAACTATTGAAAACGGAGCGTATTTAGATAAACAAAATATAATAATAACAATAAATAACAATAAAATAATTATGCCAACAACAAGTCTAAAGTTAGAAGGAAATCACAATGTTAAAAATGCGATGGCTGCTTCTACTGTGGCTCATTTACTGAAAATCAGAAAGCAAACCATACGCGAAAGTTTAGAGAATTTTCAAGGTGTAGAGCATCGTTTGGAACAGGTTTTGAAAATCAATAAAGTGCAATACATAAACGATTCAAAAGCAACCAATGTAAATGCAACGTATTATGCTTTAGAAAGTATGGACGCACCAACAGTTTGGATTGTTGGAGGCGTTGATAAGGGCAATAACTATGAAGAGCTTTATTCTTTTGTGAACGAGAAAGTAAAAGCCATTATTTGTTTGGGTGTTGATAATGAAAAATTATTAAAGGCTTTTGAAGGTATGGTTGATGTTATTGTTGAAACACAATTTATGAGTGAAGCTGTAAAAATAGCTTACAAACTTGCCGAAGCAGGTGATAATGTATTACTGTCGCCAGCATGTGCAAGTTTCGATTTGTTCGAAAATTATGAAGATAGAGGGCGTCAATTTAAAGAAGCAGTAAGAAACTTATAATAAACGATGATTTTGTCATGCTGAGCTTGTCGAAGCATTTCATTTAAAAAAATAGAAATTAAAAACGTGCAAACACTATTTAATAACATAAAAGGCGATAGGTTAATTTGGGCAATTGTTGCGTTGTTGGCAATAGTGTCGTTTTTGCCTGTTTATAGTGCAGCAAGTAATTTGGCGTATAGAAGCGTTAGCGGAAATACTTTCACCTTTTTTGTAAAACATTTGGTGCATTTAGGTTTAGGGTTTGCCATTATGTATGGGGTTCATAAAATTCCGTACAGATATTTTAAAGGGTTGTCGTTGGTGATGATTCCTATAGTGTTGGTGTTGTTAGGAATTACCATGTTGCAAGGTACAGTTGTAGAGGGCGCAAGCGCCAGTAGATGGATTCAAATACCCATCGTGGGGGTGTCATTTCAAACATCCACTTTTGCATCGGTAGTGCTTATGGTTTATGTGGCAAGGTATATGTCTAAAATCAAAGATAAAGACATCACTTTTAAAAGTTCCATTTTACCACTTTGGGTACCTGTGTTCATGATTTTGGCATTAATACTTCCTTCAAATTTTTCAACAACGGCCATCATGTTTTTAATGGTTGTAATCTTGGTGTTCTTGGGTGGGTATCCCGTTCGTTACATAGGCATTATTTTAGGTTTGGGAATATTAGGTTTGGTGCTTTTTGTAATGGTTGCAAAACTAACTACAGGGCCGTTAAGCGTGAAGGTTGAAACTTGGGAAAATCGTATAAAGAATTATTCTAACGGTGAAGATACCGAAGCCGATTATCAAATCGAGAAAGCTAAAATAGCCATTGCATCGGGCGATGTTTTTGGTGTTGGTCCTGGAAAAAGTATTCAGAAGAATTTTTTACCACAATCGTCATCCGATTTCATTTTTGCCATCATTATTGAAGAATATGGTATTGTTGGTGGATTTTTCATCATGATACTTTATATGTGGTTTTTGTTTAGGGTTGTTATAGTAGCACAAAAGGCCGATACGGTTTTTGGTAAATTACTCGTATTGGGTGTTGGATTGCCAATTGTGTTTCAGGCATTAATAAATATGGCGGTTGCAGTAGAATTATTTCCTGTTACAGGACAAACATTGCCATTAATAAGTAGTGGTGGAACATCTATTTGGATGACTTGTTTAGCTGTAGGAATTATTTTAAGCGTAAGTGCCAAACGTGAAGAAATTAAAGAACAAGAAACAATGGATGAAAATCCACTTGAAATATTAAGCGAAGCTTTATAAATGAGTAACTATAAAATCATATTATCTGGAGGCGGAACGGGAGGTCATATCTATCCTGCCATTGCTATTGCAAACGAGTTGAAATCTCGATTTCCAGATGCTGAATTTTTATTTGTTGGCGCAAAAGATAGAATGGAAATGGAAAAAGTGCCACAAGCAGGGTACGACATTAAAGGACTTTGGATTACCGGAATTCAGCGAAAGCTAACCTTGAAAAACTTAGCATTTCCATTGAAGCTAATTAGTAGTCTTTGGAATGCAAGAAAGATTGTAAAGTCCTTTAAACCCGATGTGGCTATTGGTACGGGTGGTTTTGCCAGCGGGCCTTTGTTACAAGTGGCGGCTTTTAATAATATTCCGTGTTTAATACAGGAACAAAATTCGTATCCGGGAATAACCAATAAGATATTGTCTAAAAAAGCTCAAAAAATATGTGTGGCTTATGATGGGTTAGAGCGCTTCTTTCCTAAAGATAAAATAATAAAAACAGGGAATCCAGTTCGAAAAGGATTGTTGGATATTGAAACAAAAACAATTGAGGCTAAAAACTTTTTCAATTTAAAACATGGAAAGTATACGCTTTTGGTTTTAGGTGGTAGTTTGGGGTCTAGACGCATCAATCAGTTGATTGAGAAAGAATTGGATTTTTTGGATACCCAAAACGTTCAGGTTATTTGGCAATGTGGTAAGCTTTATTATAATCAGTATAAAATTTATAATAATACTGTTAACGTGCAGGTTTATGAATTTTTAAATAACATGGATTTTGCTTATGCTGCGGCTGATATAGTGATATCTCGTGCTGGAGCAAGTTCAGTGTCCGAGCTTTGTATTGTGGGTAAACCGGTCATTTTTATACCGTCACCAAATGTAGCTGAAGACCATCAAACAAAAAACGCTATGGCTATTGTAGATAGGGAAGCGGCTATGATAATTAAGGAGGAAGATTTGGATGCCGATTTCGAGAACAAATTTTCGCAGCTTATATCGTCACCAGAAAAGCAGAAAAAATTAGGAGAAAACATAAAAAAATTGGCATTGGTTAATGCAACAAATCAAATAGCCGATGAGGTTGAAAAACTTTTAAAAAGCAAATGAATTTAAACAAAGTACATAACGTTTATTTTGTAGGTATTGGAGGCATCGGCATGAGTGCTTTGGCACGTTATTTTGTGGCGAATGGTAAACTTGTTGCTGGGTATGATAAAACCCCTTCTGAAATCACCGATAGTTTGGTGGCTTTAGGTGTTGGAGTTCATTTTGAAGATGCTGTCAAAAATATTCCTTTGCCATTTTTAGATGCGGAAAACACGTTGGTTGTTTATACGCCCGCCATTCCGCAAGGGCATCTAGAGTTTGAATACTTTAAAGCGAACCATTTTAAAATTCTAAAACGTTCTCAAATTTTAGGATTAATAACCGAAAACACTTTTTGTTTGGCTGTTGCAGGAACGCACGGAAAAACAACCACATCCAGTATTTTAGGGCATTTGTTAAATGAATGCGATGTGCCAATGACCGCTTTTTTAGGTGGTATTTGCGAAAATTACAACTCGAATTTAATAATCAACGGCACTGAAGTTTCGGTAGTAGAGGCAGATGAATTCGACCGTTCATTTTTAACACTATCACCAAATTTAGCCTGTATTACTTCTATGGATGCCGACCATTTGGATGTTTATGGTGATGCTTCAGAGTTAATAAAATCATTCGAAGATTTTTCAAAGAAAATAAAACCTAACGGGAAATTATTTGTTAGAAACGGGTTGCCCATTCAAGGCATTACCTATGGTATAGAAGATGATTCCGATTATTCGGTTCAAAATATAAAAATAGAAAACGGCGCTTATGTTTTTGATGTAAAAACACCAAAAACAGTGCTGGAAAATTTACAATTTAACCTACCTGGTAGACATAACCTGTCTAATGCACTAATAGCCTTGGCGATGGCTGTGGAATATGGTTGCCCTCACCTACAGCTCGCCAAAGCATTAGCGTCTTTTAAAGGCGTAAAGCGCCGATTTAGTTATCAAATTAAAACGGATGATTTTGTGTTTATTGATGATTATGCGCATCACCCAGAAGAAATTAACGCAGTACATCAGGCAGTGCGGGAAATGTATCCAAACAAAAAAGTAATGGCCATTTTTCAGCCGCATTTATTTAGTAGAACCCGCGATTTTATTGATGATTTCGCTAAAAGTTTATCAAAATTTGATGAGGTGTTGTTGTTGGATATTTACCCAGCTAGAGAATTGCCAATGGAAGGAGTTACATCGTCTTGGTTGTTGAGTAAAATAGAAAATGAAAATAAACAATTAGTAAATAAGACCGAATTACTAAAAAAAATACACGAAAGTAGTGCAACCGTTGTGCTAACTATTGGTGCTGGTGATATAGGTGAAGAAGTAAAAGATATTAAAAAGGAATTTACTCGTGAAAATTAACTGGAATTACATAAAAATGTTTGCTTTAGCAGCCTTGGTTGTTTTTCTGTTTGCATTTGCTTCCAATAGAAATTCTGTTAGGAATATATCGAATCCTAATATCGAATTTAAAGGAGAAAGTGATTTGTTTATAACAAACGAGAATGTTAGTAAATTGTTAATACAAAATTTTAAAGGTGTTAAAAATGTACCTAAAGAAACTTTAGATTTGAATGAGTTAGAAAATGCCCTAAAATCTAACCCCATGATTAAAAATGCAGAAGTGTATGTTGCTGTAAACGGTACACTTAATGCGGAAATTGAACAAAAAACACCTATTGCAAGAGTAAGTACTAACGCGTCTTATTATGTTGATAGCGACGGTTTTTCGATGCCGCTTTCAAGCAATTTTTCTGCTAGAGTGCCGCTAGTTACTGGTTATGTTGAAAAAAACAATTTAAAAAGCATCTACATAGTTGCGAATAAAATTAAAGAAGATGAATTCTTAAAAAAACATGTTATAGAAATTCATCAAGGTATTGATAAGGCTGTTTATTTAAAGCTAAGACAGTGCCAATTTTTAGTGCAAATAGGAGATGTAACATTTTTAGATAAAAAAATAAATAATCTAAAAGCGTTTTATCAAAAGAGTATGAAAGAGAACACGCTTAATAGTTATAGTAAAGTCAATTTACAGTTTGATAACCAAGTAGTATGTACCAAAATATAAGCCATGGAGCATAATTTAGCAGTAGGATTAGACATAGGGACCACAAAAATTGTGGCTATGATTGGTCGTAAAAACGAGTACGGCAAAGTCGAAATTTTAGGCATTGGTAAATCTAAAAGTTTGGGCGTACATCGTGGTGTGGTAAACAATATTACACAAACCATTCAATCCATACAGCAAGCAGTTCAAGAAGCAGAAGCAGCTTCCGATATTAAAATTGAAGGTGTTACGGTTGGTATTGCGGGGCAGCACATACGTAGTTTGCAACACAGTGATTATATCACAAGAGCAAATTCTGAAACGGTTATAGATGATGAGGATATTGACAGACTGATAAACCAAGTGCATAAATTGGTTATGCTTCCCGGTGAAGAAATAATTCACGTTTTGCCACAAGAGTACAAAGTTGATGGACAAGGTGAAATTAAAGAGCCAATCGGAATGTATGGAGGTCGTTTAGAAGCGAATTTCCATGTAGTGGTTGGACAGGTGTCTTCTATAAGAAATGTGGGACGTTGTATTCAAAGTTCTGGCTTAGAATTGGAAGGCATCACTTTAGAACCGTTAGCATCAGCAAATGCGGTTTTAAGTCAAGAAGAAAAAGAAGCAGGTGTAGCCCTTATTGATATAGGAGGAGGTACTACCGATTTAGCGATTTTTAGAGATGGTATCATTCGCCATACAGCAGTCATTCCTTTCGGAGGAAATGTGATTACTGAAGATATTAAAGAAGGTTGTTCCATTATAGAAAAGCAAGCAGAATTATTAAAGATAAAATTTGGTTCAGCATGGCCAGGGGAAAACAAGGATAACGAAATTGTATCTATTCCTGGTTTACGTGGCAGAGAACCAAAAGAGATAACCCTTAAAAATCTCTCTAAAATAATTCATGCGCGTATTGTTGAAATTATTGAGCAAGTGTACGTGGAAATTAAAAATTACGGACACGAAGAACAAAAGAAAAAATTGATTGCAGGCATTGTTCTAACAGGAGGTGGTTCACAATTAAAGCATTTAAAACAACTGGTAGAATATATAACGGGTATGGACACCAGAATAGGCTACCCTAATGAACATTTAGCAGGAGACAGCGATGAGGATATTACAAGCCCCTTATACGCAACAGCTGTAGGTTTGGTTTTAGATGGTTTAAAACGCAATGAACGTAAAAAGATAGAACAACAAGAGAAAAAGCAGGAAGAAAAGGAAGAACAGAAACCTGCCGAAGAAATTAAAGAGAAACCTGTAAAAGAACGTCGTTCTTTTCTAGACAAGTTAACAGAGCGTGTTAAAGATTTTTTAGACAACGCAGAGTAGAGTGAAAAATAAATCCAAAGAACAAAAAGTAATAATTAAAGTATAATACCAGTAAAACAGAATTTATGAGCAGCAAAAAAGAATTCGCAAGTATCGCATTTGATTTACCCAAAAATCAATCAAATGTTATTAAGGTTATTGGTGTTGGCGGTGGAGGTAGCAATGCTATAAACCACATGTTCCAACAAGGCATTAAAGGAGTCGATTTTTACATCTGTAATACCGATGCACAAGCGCTTCAAAATAGTGGCGTCCCAAACAAAATCCAATTAGGTCTTAACTTAACCGAAGGGTTGGGTGCAGGCGCAAATCCACACGTTGGTGAGCAATCGGCGGTTGAAAGTTTTGAAGATATTGCAAATATGCTAGATACCAATACCAAAATGGTTTTTATTACTGCTGGTATGGGTGGTGGTACGGGTACGGGTGCAGCGCCTATTATTGCTAAAATGGCTAAAGATTTAGACATTTTAACAGTAGGTATTGTAACCATGCCGTTTCAATTTGAAGGTAAAATGCGTATTGAACAAGCGCAAATTGGTATCGAAAACTTAAGAAATGTAGTCGATTCATTAATTGTGATAAATAATAACAAACTTCGTGAAGTGTATGGTAATCTTGGTTTTAAAGCAGGATTTTCTAAGGCTGATGAAGTGCTATCTACAGCTGCTCGTGGTATAGCCGAAGTTATTACGCACCACTACACTCAAAACATCGATTTACGTGATGCTAAAACTGTATTAAGCAATAGCGGAACTGCCATTATGGGATCTGCATTGGCATCAGGTCAAAATCGTGCACAAGATGCTATTCGTAAAGCATTGGATTCACCTTTATTAAATGATAATAAAATTACTGGAGCTAAAAATGTATTGCTGCTAATAGTTTCAGGAACCCATGAAATCACCATTGATGAAATAGGTGAAATTAATGATCATATCCAAAATGAAGCTGGTCATGGTGCTAATATTATTATGGGTGTTGGTGAAGATGAAAGTTTAGAAGAATCTATTGCCGTAACCATTATAGCTACGGGTTTTAATATAGAGCAACAAGATGAAATATCTAATACCGAAACTAAAAAGGTAGTACACTCACTAAGTGACGATTTAGATATCAAAGCTAAAGATAAAGAGCCGGTTATTATTGCGCCTATTATTGAATTAAAAGAAGATAAAGAGCCAACCGTGGTAAAACATACTTTAGATTTCGATATGGAAGATGATGCACCTGTGAAAGCTGGAAAAACAATCGTAAAGGAAGAGAAAATAAGCAAACCTTCAGTAGAAAACAATATCGATTTAATTCCAACTTCAGAACTTATAAAAAACATAAAAGTTGTTTATGAAGAGGTAAGTGCTAATATTCAGGAAGATGATGATTTCATTATTAAACCTGTAACAAGGATGTCTAAAGCTGATAAAGATATTACCGATATAGAAGTAGTTTCAGATCATATTGAAGAAGAAAAACAAATAACATTAACATTCGATTTACCTCTGTTCTCTAATGATAAAGTAGAAAAAGAAGAAGATGAAATTGTTTCATTTCGATTAGACGATGAGGTTAAAAAAATTCCAGTGAATGATTATGTCGAGTTAATACCAGTTAACGAAACTAATGAAAAAGGTGACGTGCGTTATGCTCTAGAAGACTATATTGAAGTGGAATCTTCAATGAATAAAAAACAAGTGGAAACTAAAGAAATGATTGAGGAATTCGATCAAGAAATAGTATTCGAAAAGAAAGTTGTTAAAGAACCAGTTCAAGATGAAACTGCTGATGGTGATATAGACCCAATGAACAGTCCTATTTCAGAATTGCTTAAAGAACGTGCCGAAGAGCGCCGACGTAAAATGAAAGATTTCAACTATAAATTCAATAGCGCTAAAATTGATGATATAGAAAGAGTGCCTGCTTACAGACGTCAAGGTATCAATTTAGAAGACTCTAAACATTCTTCTGAAACCGATATGTCCAGAACAAGCATAGGAATAGATGATAACGATGATATTAAATTAAGAAGTAATAACTCGTTTTTACACGATAATGTAGATTAATTGAAACCTACCTTACTTTAGTTATGAAACCCGAAAAGTGTCCCTCAACTTTTCGGGTTTTTAATTCCTGCGAAAGCAGGAATCTAATATATTTTAACTTATAACTATAGATTGAAGACTGCATACTTTTTTTTATCTTCGCACTCTAATTAAAATAAACAATGAGTTTACAACAGGATATCATGACGGCTTTAAAGGAAGCCATGAAAGCTAAAGACCAAACAGCATTAACAGCCTTGCGTGCGGTAAAATCTGCCATTCTTTTAGCGCAAACCGAAAGTGGCGCTAAAGAAGAACTAAGCGAAGAGCAAGAGCTTAAAATACTTCAAAAACTAGTAAAGCAGCGTAAAGACAGTGCTGCTATTTATTTAGAACAAGGTCGTGAAGATTTAGCGGCACCGGAATTGGCTGAAGCTGAGGTAATCAATCAGTTTTTACCGGAAGCCATGAGCGAAGAAGCTATTACACAAGTTGTTGTAGATACCATAAAAAAACTTGGAGCAGAGGGCATGAAAGATATGGGTAAAGTAATGGGCGCAGTAAGTCAAGAACTTGCAGGGAAAGCCGATGGTAAAACCATATCCAATATAGTAAAGGCTAAATTGTCTTAAAATAATTCAGACTCAAAAATAATTGGCCACGTAGCTCAGCTGAATAGAGCACTGGATTTCGGCTCCAGCGGTCGGGGGTTTGAATCCCTCCGTGGTCACAATTTTAAAACGCAATTAGCTTATTTTTAGTTAGTTGCGTTTTTGTTTTTTTTGTGGTTTTGCTCACCATTATTTTTTTAAATAACTCTAGTTTTGAGAATGGAGGTGGTTATTTAATGATATTTATGTGTAACACTAACATAAAATTCAATATTTTAAACTCAGGTTTTGTACTTTTAAGTTTTTAAAATATAATTTATTTTTTAAAACAGACGTTTTACCTCATGTTAAACCTACTAGTTACTAAAAATTTTACTTTAGGCAGCAAAATTCTTATAGGTATTTTGCTTGTTGTTTTGGGCTACATTATTTTGCACTATATGTTTAAAATGATGGAAATGGGCTATGTTTTAAGAAAAAAAAAGCCTTTGTATAATCATTTTTATTTCCGGTTAAGACATTTAAATAAAAATCAAAGAAATGTTTTAGAAAAGCAATTTTCGTTTTACAACAAGCTAAATAATAAGGAAAAAAAATACTTCGAGCATCGTGTTGCATCTTTTGTTAACGATAAAGATTTCATTGGTAGGGATGGTATTGTAATTAATGATGAAATAAAAGTTTTAATTTCAGCCACGGCCGTTATGCTAACCTTTGGTTTTCGCGATTTTTATATTGGCTTAATTTCTAAAATAGTAGTATATCCCAGTGCATTTTATTCCAATACTAATCAAACGTATCATAAAGGTGAGTTTAATCCGAAATTTGGAGCATTAGTTATTTCTTGGGAAGATTTTAAGAAAGGTTTTAGTAATAGTAAGGATAATATTAACTTAGGAATACACGAGTTTACCCATGCCATCCATATAAATAGTATGAAAGAACGTGATGTAAGTTCTACAATTTTCAGCGATTCGTTTAAAGAACTATCAGATATGTTGGCTTCAGATGAAATATTAAGAAATAAATTAAAGGATTCCGATTACTTCAGAAAATATGCCTTTACCAATCAGTTTGAGTTTTTAGCGGTTATTATAGAAAACTTTATAGAAACGCCCCAAACATTTAAAGCTGAATTTCCCTACGTTTACGGTAAAGTAAGGCAAATGCTAAATTTTAATATAGCAGGTTATTAAAAAGCCTTAAATGACTTTTGTCATGATTTTTTATGGTTTGATTTTATAATTTTAGTGTAGTGAAAACTAAAATTGAAGTCATGATACAAAAAGCACCTATCTCAAAGATAATGACAGTGCCTGTTATTACATTAAAAAAGAATGACAGTCTTGAAACGGCAGAAAGACTTTTTAAAAAGTACCATATAAGACATATACCAGTAGTAAGTGGTAATGCTGTAGTGGGTATGCTAAGCTATACCGATTTACTTCGTTTAAGTTTTGCTGATGTTACAGATGATTTAGATTCGGATGCTGATGCAGATGCTATGGTTTATAATATGTTTACTATTAAGCAAGTAATGAAAAGGCATATTGTAACAGTTACGTCTTCAAATTCAATAAAAGAAGTCGCTGAAATATTGGCAACTAAGGAGTTTCATGCTCTGCCAGTTGTTGATAACAATAAATTAGTCGGTATTGTAACCACTACCGATTTAATAAAATATCTACTAAAATTGTTTTAAACAACCAAAATAAATAAAATATAAACCATGAAACAATCTGTTCCAGTTTCAGAAATAATGAGCAAAAAAGTTGTTGCATTAAAAAGAAGCGACAACTTGGAAAGAGCTGAAATGCTTTTTAATAAGTACAGAATAAAGCACATTCCGGTAGTTAGTTCCGATGTAGTAATAGGTATGTTAAGTTTTTCTGATTTGTTAAAAATCAGTTTCGCTGAAACCACGCAAGATGAGCATAATGTTGATGCAGTGGTATATAATAATTTTACAATAGAGCAGGTTATGAGCAAAAATATTGTAGCAATAAACAGTAATACTACAATAAAAGAAGCTGCTACTATTTTAGCTGAAAGAGAATTTCATGCACTGCCAGTTGTAGATGAAGGTGTTTTAGTTGGAATTGTAACTACTACAGATTTGCTATATTATTATATAAAGCAAGATTAAGAATTAGCTACAGTTCTTAATTCCTTTATAGTTTCGATTTGGTTGCCACTTTTAAAAACGAAACTTCCAGCAACTAATACATCGGCACCGGCATCGGCAAGAGCTTTGGCGTTTGCGGTTGTAACACCTCCATCAATTTCTATAATGGTTGAAGCGCCTTTACGTGTAATTAATTCTTTAAGTTGTTTTACTTTATTATAAGTGTTTTCAATAAAGCTTTGACCGCCAAAACCAGGATTTACACTCATGATAAGTACTAAATCTATGTCGCAAATGGTGTCTTCTAAAAGATTTACATTGGTGTGCGGATTTAATGAAACGCCCGCTTTCATGCCTTCAGCTTTTATAGCTTGCAAGGTTCTATGTAAATGCGGACAAGCTTCATAGTGCACCGTTAAAATATCGCTACCTAAATCTGCGAATGTTTTGATGTATCTGTCTGGGTCAACAATCATTAAATGTACATCTACTGTTTTTTTTGTATGCTTAGTAATGGCTTGCAATACAGGCATGCCAAATGAAATATTTGGCACAAAAACACCATCCATAATATCTATATGAAACCAATCTGCTTCACTATTATTAACCATTTCTATATCACGTTGAAGATTTGCAAAATCGGCTGCAAGTAATGAAGGAGCAATTAGTTTAGAACCCATTATTTTTTAGGTATTATAAAGTTTTTGCAAATATAGAAAAACTCTTTTGGAAGTTTCCTTGCTTTTGGAAGTGATTTAGGAATATGAATAAAAAAATGAACCCTCGGTAATCAGCCGAGGGTTCTTTCATCAATCAAAAAACGAACAGTTATGTGTAACTGTTTGTTACTGTAATTTAGTCGCAATTCTTATGAGGAAATTACTAGCCTAAATATGTTTTTAATATTTTACTTCTAGAAGTATGTTTCAATCTTCTAATTGCTTTTTCTTTAATTTGGCGTACACGTTCACGAGTTAAATCAAACGTTTCGCCAATTTCTTCTAAAGTCATTGGGTGCTGGTTTCCTAAACCAAAGTATAAACGAATAACGTCTGCTTCACGGGGTGTTAAAGTTTCTAAAGCACGTTCAATCTCGGTACGTAATGATTCGTGTAATAATTCTCTATCAGGGTTTGGAGACTCACCACTATTTAATACGTCGTATAAGTTTGAATCTTCACCTTCAACTAAAGGCGCATCCATACTTACGTGGCGACCAGAATTTTTCATAGACTCCTTAACATCGTTAATGGTCATATCCAATTCTTTTGCAATTTCTTCAGCACTTGGTGGGCGCTCATGGCTTTGCTCTAAAAACGCAAATGTTTTATTGATTTTATTGATAGAACCAATTTTGTTTAAAGGCAAACGTACAATACGCGATTGTTCAGCCAATGCTTGAAGAATCGATTGACGAATCCACCAAACAGCGTATGATATAAATTTAAAACCACGTGTTTCATCAAAACGTTGTGCCGCTTTAATTAAACCTAAATTGCCTTCATTAATTAAATCGGGCAATGTTAAACCTTGGTTTTGATATTGCTTAGCTACCGATACCACGAAACGTAAATTTGCTTTAGTCAACTTCTCTAAAGCCGCCTGATCGCCAGCTTTAATACGTTGTGCCAATTCTACTTCTTCGTCTGCGGTAATTAAGTCAACTTTTCCAATTTCTTGAAGATATTTGTCTAACGAAGCGGTTTCTCTGTTGGTAACCTGCTTCGTAATTTTAAGTTGTCTCATCTATAAGTGCTCCTGTAAGTTAAAAATGAATGTTATTATTCAATAGTTATACGTAACTATATCAAAAAATGTTACAAAAAAGATACAATTTATTTTTGTAATCACTTTTTTAGACCCTGAAATATTAAAAATGTCACATCAGTAGTTTACCTTGAGCCCACTCAAAGGATTATGTTTTTTTTGTGTTTCAAAAAAGGAAACGATTTCTATCGTTTGTGGGGGCAGTACTAAAAAAATAGTCTTAAATTTTAATAAGTGTTTTATTGGTAAGATTGGTAGCATTCAACATTTCCTGAGTAAAGGCATAATGCCCGCGAGTGGTTATAAGCTTAAATCTTGATGATTTCAAAGTGCTTAAAGCGTTTAAAAAAAGCCATTTAGATTTTAATAAATTGGGCTTTTCTGATTTTAGACTAATGTCGAAATAATGTTTTCTGCCTTCTTTATCAGCTACAATATCTGGGGTTATGGTAATTTTACTTCCTGCTTTGGAGTACGATTTAGGAGTTTCGTATCCATCAATATCGGCTTTAATATTTTCAAAACCGCGGTTTTTTAAATAGGTGATGGAATTTTCTAAAATGTCTGAGTATTTTGCTTTGTCTTCGTGTATCATAACTTGTAATATAATGAAAATGAGAAGAAAAGCAAATTTTTAACAAGGTTTAACGTTTAATATCGGTTTATTCAAAATCAAAAGCATCGTTATCAATTATTATTCTTTCGCGTAATCGGTTAATTTTTTGATGCATTCTGTTGAAAAATAATGATCTATCCTTTTCACCTGAATTGACTAAAAGTTTAGAGATGCTCATTTGTTTTTCGAAAAATTCAAACATAAGCTCACAAGTAGGTTGATGTTCAATTTTAAAATAGCTAATAACGGTAAATGGTGTAAAAAAAACTTTTTGATAAGGTGTTTTTACCATAATAGTATTGCTCATAGTATGAATATCGTTAATGTATAAATTATAAATAGCTTTGTTTTTAGAACCGATTAAAGACTGTTGAATAGCTTGTTTTTCTATATGGCGAATAACATCTTCTATGTCTTTACAAATAAGCAATGCTAATTCTTTAGAAAGTGCTCCAGCTTCAAAATAATACAGAACCTGTTGTAAGGTGCCATTAATAGTTGTGTTATTCCATATTTCAGTAATATTTATATCTTTATAAACTTCGCCTAATTTAAAAGCATTTTCGAGTAGAGATTCTGGGATATTTTTGATAAAGTCATCAAAAGTAAGTTTGTTCCTTGTCATGTCAGGGTCTACATCTTTCAACCAAACATATATTTTATAACGAGATAGTAAAGAGTCTTTTAAGGTGTGAAATAATGGAATGTCTTTAGCAGAATAAATGATGGAAGCGCTTTTAAGTTTGGTTAAAGGAAAAACACTATTATACGATTGTTTAAGCCACATTTCTAATCCTTCTTTATTATGAATTGGCGGCGACAACTCAGTAATGATTGTGTTCTGGCTTCCTACTTCAAATAATTTATTTAGTGAAATTTTAAAATGTTTTGCAAGTTTTATTCCTTCCTCCAGTGTTAAGCTTGTTTTAGAGTTAATACGTCTGTAAGCAGCGTCATAGCCTATGTCTAAAACATTAGCAATTTCATCCACAAAAGAGCTGTTGTTTAGTGTTTTTTCCTTTAAGTACTGAATAAATTGTTCTTGCATTTTTTGAGAAATTATAAGTAGGTTTTGGAAGACTTTGTGAAATTTAATAAAAATAGTTGAAATGTTTAGCACATTTCCTAAATGGTTTCTCGAAAAATGCAATTATTTTTGAGTATAAACTTGAATATCCAGCTAATTATGAAAACGAATATTATATTTCCGAAAACTTTTATAGATAGACTTTTAGATGGGTATATCTATTATGTAGTAGTAAACAAATCTCAAAAGCAAGCTAAACGTCACTCTCAAGTAGGCTTTGTGAACAACCAATCTCAATTATCAAGAGTTTAAACGAAAAGTATCTAAAATATCTTCATAATTTCTATTAAGAAATAGCAACATCGCCTTGTAAACAAATTGATTATAAGTGTTTAGTGTTGAAAACAATATCTTTTTTTGTTATATTCGTCTTAAGTAAGTTTAGTGTTTCCCTTTGTATTATTAATAGTTTGATTTTAATTGATTTTAGAACGTCTCTAAGGCATTCTTTTATTTTAATCGTACTGAGATGGATATAGTTCCAATTATCAATTTTTTGCTAATTGCCGGTGTTATTCAGGGTTTTGGATTTAATCTGGTAACTATTTTTGTGAAGAAGAAATTCAACAAAACCGTTGTTTTTTTAAACTTAGTGGTTTTATTCATTTCTTTAAATAATTTACAAAGGTGGCTTATTGATAATGGGTTTATTTCAGATTTATTTTTAATCCAACAATTAGAGGTGCCATGGTACGTTCTAATTTTTCCCATGTTTTATGCATTTACAACCCATTTTCTAAAAATAGAAAACAAAGTAAATGATTTTATAAAACTAACCCTTCTTGTTTTTATTATTGAAATTATAATTCGACTTTGTTTAATTTCTTATGTGTATTATAACGTGCCAAATCTAAACGATGCTTTAATTGAAAAATACACAAAAATTGAAGAAATATGTAATCTTATTTATTGTGTGTTTCTTTTTGTCAATACCTGTTTACTTATTTTTAGAAAGCATAGTTTGCTTAATTATATTTTAGCTTATGACGATTTAAACTGGATTAAATGGTTTATAAAGTTTGGAGTCTTAATTATCATTTTTTGGATCTTTGCAATAATTGTTAAAAGCAATACAGGAAATGAAATGGCTTATATTCCTTTGCGATTTGGTACTTCAATTTTATTGTATTGGATAGGTTATCAAGGATTTTATAAATATAATATTGTACAAGACCGTATTTCATTAAGAAGTACCATTACTAATAATAATGTGTTGATTTCTTCAGATATTGAAGCAAATAAATCATTTAATTATAATGAAGTCCACAACGAAAAACATAAAAATGAGTTTGAAGCCATTAAAAACCACATTATAAATAAAAAGCTCTATTTAGATCCTTTGTTGGGTATGGAAACCATAACTTCAGAATTAGGGATTAGTAAAAGTCATTTCTCCAAATTAATAAATACCTATAGCAATTATAATTTTTCAGACTTTATCAATTCATTGCGAGTAAAACAAGCCAAAAAATTTCTATCCAAAGATGAATTTAGTGCCTATACTATTGTGGCTATTGGTTTAGAGTGTGGTTTCAATTCAAAATCTACCTTTTATTCTGCTTTTAAAAAATTTACTTCTCAAACTCCATCCGATTTTAGGGCCCAATTTTAAGTTTTTAGTCCGAAATTATCGTTGGACATCCTAATTTTCACAACTTAGAATATATCGGATATTGGTATTGATGTTGCCTAATACTTTTACGATTATAAAAATAATCCTAAAACCGTTAGTCATGATACCAGTACTAATTTTATACGTTATTAAGCGATTAAAAAAAGATTCTTTCCTATCTAAACGAATAGCAGGGTTTAAGAAGTTGGCCATAAGATTAAAACTTATGTTTTTCCTTTTGGTATTAACCAATTCTTTAGCTGCAAGTGAGGTTCCTATAAGTAAAGTGATTACTTATAACGTGCTTAAAAACAATGTGGTAATAGGGACTATTAAGATGAACGAACTGATGCAGGGAGACTCGGTTACATATACTTTAGAAAGTAATATTGAAGCTCAGTATCTCTTAAAGTTTAAAATTACAGGCAAGGAGCTATCCATTTTTAAAGAAGGGATATTAATCCATTCCTCAGTTTTTAGAAAAGTAAACAATAAGGTGAAATCTAATCACAGTATTAGCTTGAAAAATGGTGAGTACAATCTTGAGTCTTTTGACAAGACAAGTATTCTTGACTTAAATCCTATAAAACAAAATCTTGTTTGTATGTACTTTAAAGAACCCTTAAGTGTACAAAATATTTTTTGTGACAATTTAAATAAGATGGTTCCGGTAAAAGCAATTAGTAATGGAGTTTATAAAGTTGAGTTTTCTAAAGGGAAGTACAACCTATTTCATTACAAGCATGGAAAATGTGTGAAAATTGAAGCCTTTAGTCCATTGTTTGATGTAATCCTAATACCAGCAAAATCATGAATACCTCAGTTATTATTTGGGTTTTAATATCCGTAAGCTTTACTACATACTTTATTGTAAGTATGATATATAAAAAGTTAGGTGTTAATAATTTGCAAACTGCATTAGTGGCTAGTAATGGTTTGCGCCTTTTGAATTTAAAGCATTTGCTTGGGATAGTTCTTTTTGGAATTCTATTTTATACAATCATCCCAGATTTACGCTTCCTGGTGGATTCTATAACCATTCCTAGATTATATGTGCTGTTGCTTTTTTTGAGTATCCTGTTTTTATGTGCCTACCTTTCCAAGTTGTCTGCTAATGAATTTGAAATTGAGAATGAAGATAAAAGTCATTACGATTTTTCAAATGCTTGGGTCTATTTCATTATTCGTTTTAGCTTTTTGCTATGCTATGAATTCTTTTTTAGGGGTGTATTGCTCTTTAAATTCTTAGAGTTCACAAATCTTCCATTGGCAATTTTATATGGCACCATACTATATGTGCTTATTCACATATTCGATTCAAAAAAAGAAATTATTGGAGCTATTCCTTTCGGAATTGTTCTATATGTCTTTACCTATTTTACAAACAGTATATGGTATGCTTTTTTTATCCATTTGGCATTATCGGCTGTTTATGAAATATCTCTGTTTTACTGTTTAACCTTAAAAAGCAAAATATCATGAAAGTATTAGTTACTGGAGCCACTGGTTATATTGGCCATCAATTGGCGTTAGCTCTTGCAAATAGAGACTATGAAGTAAATGCCTTGGTTAGGGATTTAAATTCCAGCAAGATTCCAATCCATAAAAATATAACACTTATAAAAGGCAATGTATGCGATTACCAATCTGTAGAAAGTGCATCAAAGTATTGCAGCTATGTTTTTCATACAGCCGCTTATACCAATCTTAAATCTGAAAAGTTCGATAATTTTTATAATACGAATGTTTTGGGTACTGAAAATATCTTGAAAGCATCATTATATCACAAAGTTAAAAAAGTGATTTACACGAGCACTTTGGCTGTATATGGTCCGTCTTATAAGCGTGTTTCAATTAATGAAAATCAACCCCGATTGGTGTCTTATTCAAATGATTATGAATTGACCAAAAGCATGTCAGAAGAGCTGGTTAGTGAATATCATAAAAAAGGATTGTCAAGCGTTACTTTGAACGTCACTCGAGTATATGGTCCTGGACCTAAAACATTCACAGGAGGGGTGAACACATTAATCTCTAAAATGGTTAAGAATGATTTTCTATTTGTTCCATCTAAGTTGGATGTAACTGCTAATTATGTTTTTATAGATGATGTGGTCAATGCGCACATATTAGCAATGAAACCTGCCAAAACAAACGAAAAGTATATCATTGGAGGCGAAAACATGAGTTATGAAGCCCTCTTTAAGACGATTAAAGATTTAACAAAAAGCAAAATTAAAATCATAAAAATCAATTATGGATTTTTAAAAATGTGTTTTTCAATAATGAATACTATTCAAAGAATTATGGGGGCTTCATTAGGTATTACCGCTAAGGTGATTGATTCTCTTTTTGTAAACAGATGTTCAACTTCCCAAAAGGCAATTACAGATTTGGGGTATAGCATAACACCACTAAAAAACGGGTTGTTTCAAACTATTAATTATTTAAAATTTCAATCATGATACTCAAAACATTTAAAGACAAAGTAGTTTTAATTACTGGGTCTAGTAGAGGAATTGGCAAAACTACTGCATTAACAATGGCTAAGAAAGGAGCAAGCATTATGTTGAATGGTAGAAATTTAAAAAAATTGCTTGAAGTAGAAAAGAGTATTAAAGATATAGGAGGGAAAGTTTCATTTTTTTGCTGCGATATTTCTGATCAAAATCAAGCAAAGGAATTAGTTGATTATACCATAAAAATATTTGGAAAGTTAGATGTTCTTATTAATAATGCGGGGGTATCAATGCGGGGGAATTTTTCAGAATTGAACCCGGAGGTATTTAGAGCAGTTTTTGACGTTAATGTTTTTGGATCTGTAAATACTTCAATACATGCAATACCCCATATAAGAAAATCTAAAGGAAGCGTTGTTTTCGTCTCTAGTGTTGCAGGTATTAGAGGACTGCCAAATAATTCGGCTTATTGTTCTTCTAAAATGGCTTTAAGAGCTATTGCTGAGTCTATAAGGATTGAAGAAGTAAATTCAAATATTCATGTAGGCTTAATATTTGTTGGAATAACAGAAATTGAAAAAGAAAAAACTACAATTGATAAAGACGGCGCACTGATTATTTTAAGAGATAGAGCTAAGCGCAATGTCCAAACATTAGCACAAGTTGCAAGTTCAATAGTTAACAATATAAAAAAAAGAAAATTTAGAACGACGTTAACAGGTCTTGGTAGGTTGAATGCTTTTTTACAACCAATTTTACCAGATTTGGTCGAACGAATTTTAATTCGATCAAATAAAAAAATTGAAGAAAAGTGTTTATAGAAAACCAAAAAATATTATTAAAAAAATAATCATGAAAAATTTTACACTAATAACAGGCGCAAGTCAAGGGTTTGGTAAATCACTGGCCATTGAATACGCAAAAAAAGAGATGAACTTGGTGTTAGTGGCACTTCCGAATTCCGGATTGTACGCATTAAGCGAATTCCTAAAATCGAATTTTCAAATCGATGTTTTGTTTTTTGAAATGGATCTTAGTTCTAAAACAAATTGTATGCGTTTGTACCGAGCAATCAAGGAAAAAGGTATCTCTATTAAATATTTAATCAATAATGCTGGAATGTTAAGTAAAGGTTTGTTTGAAAATATGAATGAAGATTATTTTCTTGCTCAAATCAATGTCAATGTAGCAACACCAACATTATTGACCAAGTTGTTTATGGATGATTTTAAGGAGAATGCTCCGTCTGGAATACTAAATGTAAGTAGTATGGCCAGTTTTTTTCATCTTCCAAAGAAGCAGGTTTATGGTGGTACAAAAGCCTATTTGTTATCTTTTTCAAAAAGTTTAAGAAAGGAGTTAAAGCCACATCGTATTTCGGTATCCATTGTTTGCCCCGGAGGTATGAATACCACAATAGGTTTATGTGTTCAAAATAGAAAGTTAGATTGGGTTTCCAGACAATCAATAATGAACCCAGAGGACGTTGCTAAAATTACTATTACTGAGTTTGAAAAAGGCAAGGAAGTTATTATTCCTGGAAGCGTAAATAAAACCTTTATGTTTTTAGATGCTATTCTACCAACGGCAATTAAAAGCAGGTTGACCAGCAATGCCATTTAAGGAGGTTCTATTGAAGAGGAAATGTGTCCGAAATTATCGTCTATAAACAATCTCGGATACCGGTTTTTTGGAGATCATTTAAATTTGAATTGTACAGTAAATATATCAAATCATTAATAATTGAAATTATGAAAACCATTTTCAGCATCATTTTTCTAATTGTATTTGTCCTTAAAATAAACGCACAAAGTATAAAGCTTTCTTCTTCTAAAATATTTAAGAATAAAGAAGTGCAAAAAAGTGTTGAATTAGATAAGAGCATCAATCTTTTTGATTCGTTTGATTTTTTGATAACACCTCAATTAGGAGGTTTGTTTAATGAATCGTTTAAATATGTTGAAGGCATTACTAATTTAAAAAACTATTTTGACGATTTTGATTTGGGACTAAAACTGGGAATAAAATATGAACTAATTAATAGACTAACGTTTACGCATGTTTATAATATTGGGTTGTTAAAATTCAATTTTAATGAATCAGAAAACATACAAAGTGCTATAGTAAAAGCAACTTTATGCTATAATTTTTAAATATTATATAAATGAAAAAATCTGATATTGTTTCTAAATCTACAGTACTTGTTACAGGTGCAAATGGGTTATTAGGGGTTAATACCATTATGGAATTGTTATCTCAAGGCTATTCAGTTAAAGGGTTGTTAAGAGATAAGAAAAAATTTCCAGCTTTCGAACATGAAAACCTTGAACTTATTGAGGGAGATATAATGGACTACAAATGTTTGTGTTCATCTATGGGTAATATTAAATATGTTGTACATATTGCTGCAACTACTAGTCAGAGTGTTTTAAATTATGAGGATTACAGGAAAGTGAATTTTGAAGGAACTAAAAATACCATAGAAGCAGCTATTATCAATAATGTTCAAAGGTTTATTTATGTGAGTACAGCCAGTGCTATTGGATTTGGATCCCTAGATAATTTGGGTAGCGAGTCGCATAAAATAAGAGATCCCTTTGATAAATCATTTTATGCAATTAGTAAGCTTGAAGCACAAGAATATATAGCTAAACAAAAGCATAGGATAGAAGTTGTTACCGTGAATCCTACTTTTTTGATAGGTGCATATGATAGTAAGCCCACTTCAGGAAAAATCGTTCTAATGGGGTTGCGAAAAAGACTTGTTTTTTGCCCACCAGGAGGCAGAAATTTTGTGGGCGTTAAGGATGTTTCGAAAGGAATAATAAAGGCTTTGGAAAAAGGTAAAAATGGCCAATTATATTTATTGGCAAATGAAAATCTAACTTTTAAACAATTTTTTCAATTGCTTCGTACAATTACAAATGGAAAATATTTAATACTTGAATTGCCAAAACCTGTTTTGCTAACCATCGGGTATTTTGGAAATATGTTGAGGTGGTTAAAAATTAGAACGAGTTTGTCAATGGAAAATATGAAAGCTATATGCTCAAACAATTATTATTCCAATAACAAAGCAAAGACTGAGCTGAGAATCGCTTTTAACCCCATTGGAGAAGCCATTAATGAAGCTGTTAAATGGTTTGTTAAATACAATCGCAATTAATAATTAAAAATGAATTATGAAGACGTATAAAGAACAAATTAAAACATTAACATTAAGTTTGATTATAATGTTAAGCATAAATTTCTATGCTCAAGAAAGTGCAATTGTTAAAAAAGCTTTTTTAAGGGTGTATAATTTAGAAGGAAATAAAATTGGTAAAGGACATGTTGTTTTTATTAATGATTCGCTTTTGAGATTAAAAGTAGGAAGCAAGCAAGAAAACATTAGTTTTCAAGAAATTGGTTCTATTAAAACCAAACGATCACCAGGTAATAATGTTCTTATTGGTTCTGTATCAGGAGCTACATTAGGGGCTATCATGGGTATTTCTTCAGCAGATCCAGACGCTTTGTTTTTCTCATATACAGCTGGCGAAGGCGCAGTCGCTTTTGGTGGGATAGGAGCTTTAGGTGGTGGTGTTATAGGAGGTATAACGGCTCTTTTTAAAAAATCAGAAACTTTTGCTATTAATGCTGATGAAGTGAATTGGAGTTTATTTCAAAAAGCAATAGATGAACAAAGATTTCAGTAAATTAAAAAGCCTCTCAAGATGTTTTCTTGTGAGGCTTTAAATTTATTAGATTAAAAAAAACTTAATCGTCTTTTCTATCTTCTCTAGGTTTTCTGTCATCACGACGATCATCTCTACGATTATCACGCCCACGGTTATCTCTACCTCTGTTATCACGTCCACCACGGTCGTTATTATCTCTTGGTGGTCTTGCAACATAACCTTCAGGTTTTTCTAACAACGCTTTACGAGATACTTTTTCTTTGCGCGTTTTTGGATCAACTCCAAAATACTTCACTTCAAAAACATCACCCATATTAACTACGTCACTTACGTTTTCAGTGCGTTCCCATGCTAATTCACTTACGTGTAATAAGGTTTCGTTTCCTGGTGCATCTAAATATTCTACAACAGCACCAAAATCAAGCATTTTAATAACTTTAACTTTGTATGAGTTACCAACTGTTGGTTTGAACATTAACGAATCAATTTTAGCTAATACAGCATCAATGCCTTCTTGTCCTGTTCCTAAAATTTCTACAATACCTTCTTCGGTAATTGGGTCTTCGTTAATAACAATCGTTGTTTTGGTAGCTTTTTGTAATTCCTGGATAACTTTTCCACCAGGTCCAATTAAAGCACCAATGAATTCGTTAGGAATCACTCTCGTGATCATTTTAGGCGCATGTGGTTTCACATCTGCATTTGGTGCAGCAATAGTTTCCACTAACTTGCCTAAGATGTGTAAACGTCCAGCTTGTGCTTGTTTTAAAGCATTCACTAAAATTTCATAAGATAGACCTTTTACTTTAATGTCCATTTGGCAAGCAGTAATACCATCGGCAGTACCCGTTACTTTAAAGTCCATATCACCTAAGTGGTCTTCATCACCTAAAATATCAGAAAGAACGGCATATTTACCAGTATCTGCATCAGAAATTAATCCCATAGCAATACCAGAAACAGGCTTTTTCATTTGAACACCAGCATCCATTAACGCCATAGTACCAGCACAAACAGTTGCCATAGAAGACGAACCGTTAGATTCCAATACTTCGGATACGACTCTTACAGTGTAAGGGCAATCTGCAGGTACCATACCTTTTAAAGCACGTTGTGCTAAGTTTCCGTGTCCTACTTCACGACGAGACGTTCCTCTTAATGGACGCGCTTCACCAGTTGAAAAAGGAGGGAAGTTATAATGTAAATAGAAACGCTCTTCACCTTCAAAAGATGGCATATCTATTTGGTTTGCTTCTCTAGAAGTTCCTAAAGTAACCGTTGCTAGTGCTTGAGTTTCTCCACGAGTAAAGATTGAAGAACCGTGTGTTGATGGTAAGTAATCAACCTCGCACCAAATTGGTCTGATGTCAGTCGTTTTACGGCCATCTAAACGTAAACCTTCATTTAAGGTTAAATCTCTAACCGCTTTTTTCTCAGCTTTGTAGAAATATTTAGAAACTAAACCACCAAAATCAGCTAATTCCTCTTCGGTAAACGTTGCTTTAACTTCTTCTTTAATAGCTTCAAAAGCAGCGCTACGTTCGTGTTTTGCCGATGCGGCTCTTGCTACAGCATATACTTTATCATAAACTAAATCATGAACTTTTTTAGCTAAAGCTTCGTCTTCGCGTTCCGGTTCATATTCACGAGTTTCTTTTTTGCCAAACGCCTCTGCTAATTTTACCTGCGCAGCACATTGTACTTTAATGGCATCATGCGCAAACTTAATAGCGTCTACCATTTCTTCTTCAGAAATCTCATTCATTTCACCTTCCACCATCATTACAGAATCAGCAGATGCGCCAATAACCATATCAATATCAGAAACTTCTAGTTGAGCTCTTGTTGGGTTAATAACAAATTTACCATCAACACGACCAACTCTTACTTCAGAAATAGGTGTTTCAAAAGGAATATCACTTAATTGAATCGCTGCCGAAGCTGCTAATCCAGCCATAGCGTCTGGCATAACATCATCATCATGAGACATTAACTGTATCATTAATTGCGTTTCAGCATGATAATCTTTTGGGAATAACGGACGTAAAACGCGGTCTACTAAACGCATTGTTAATACTTCGCCGTCACTAGGTCTTGCTTCTCTTTTAAAGAAACCTCCAGGATAACGCCCAGAAGCAGCAAATTTTTCTCTGTAATCTACCGTTAACGGTAAAAAGTCAACATCACTTTGTTGGTAGTTGGAAACAACTGTACACAAAAGCATACATTTTCCAGATTGCACAACAACAGACCCATGTGCCTGCTTTGCTAATTTTCCGGTTTCAATGGAGATTTCTCTTCCATCACCAAGGTCAATGACCTCTTTAAAAACTTTTGGAATCATAAATTTTTTAATTCTAATTAAACAATGGTCGTTGTGTTGTTGTGTGTAGTTGTTGTGTGACCAATGAAAAACTATAATAAGCTTCTTCAATACGGGTTTAGACTCTGCGCAGAGTTATATTTAAAACAAAAAAGAGGCTGAAAAGCCTCTTTTTTTTATTTTCTTAATCCTAATTCTTTTACTATCGCACGATATCTTAAGATATCTTTCTTAGTTAAGTAATCTAGTAAAGCACGACGCTTACCTACTAATTTCACTAAAGAACGCTCCGTATTAAAATCTTTACGATTGTTTTTTAAATGCTCAGTTAAGTGATTAATTCTGTAAGTGAATAATGCAATTTGTCCTTCTGCAGAACCTGTGTCTTTAGCACCTTTACCATGTTTTGTAAAGATAGCTTCTTTCTCTTTTTGATCTAAATACATGCTAATATTGTTGTAAATAATTTTTATGTACACGAAAGACTTTCTTTCGAGCGGCAAATATAGTAATTAATTATGATTTACAAATGTTAGATGTATATAATATATTATCAATAATTTTTAAGCTCTTAAAGGCTGGTTCAAAATCAAATCTAAATACTGATTAACTTTGGTTTTTAAGTCTTTTCTTAAAGTAATAAAATCTAAGAAACCGTGTTCCAATAAAAATTCTGAGGTTTGAAAGCCTTCCGGTAAATCTTTACCTGTTGTGTCTTTTACAACACGAGGTCCTGCAAAACCAATTAAAGCGCCAGGTTCCGCAATATTAATGTCGCCTAACATAGCGAACGATGCTGTGGTGCCTCCAGTTGTTGGGTCGGTACATAATGAAATATAAGGAATGCCAGCATCAGCCAATTGTGCTAACTTAACCGATGTTTTTGCTAACTGCATTAACGACAAGGCGGCTTCCATCATTCGTGCGCCACCAGATTTTGAGATAACCATTAAAGGTACATTGTTTTTTAATGAATAATCGGCAGCACGCGCAATTTTTTCACCTACAACACTTCCCATTGAACCTCCAATAAAAGCAAAATCCATACAGGCAACGACCAAATCTTTTCCTTTAGATTTACCAACGCCAACACGTATCGCATCTTTTAATTTGGTTTTGTCTTGAGCCGCTTTTAAACGATCTGGATATTTTTTAGTGTCAACAAACTTTAACGGGTCTTTAGATTCTAAGTTAGCGTCTAGTTCTTTAAATTTATTATCATCAAAAAGTATTTCAAAATACTCCTTGCTTCCTATGCGAACGTGGTAGCCATCTTCTGGACTTACATAGAAATTCTTTTCAAGTTCGTCTGTATCTACAATTTTCCCAGTAGGAGATTTGTACCAAAGTCCTCTAGGAGTATCTTTTTTTTCCTCTGTTGTTGTTGTTATTCCTTTTGTTTTTCTTTTAAACCAAGACATAATGATTCGCGATTTATGATTTACGATTTCAGATTTTAAAACCTTATATCGTTATTTGTTAGGGTTTTGGGCTTTTATTATTATAGCTAAAGCTAAAAGCTAGATTACAAAATTAAAGTTTTATTTTAATTTTGGTGTAACACCTTGCCTTTTTTATTGGTGAAATAATTTTTTGTAAGTATTTATAAATGAAAAAATCCTGCTTTAAACAGGATTTTTATAATTTAATAATACATTTGTTTTATAGTGTGTTCACATTGTTTAAATCTTCAAACGCTTGTTTTAAACGCTCAATAAATGTTTTTTCACCTTCACGTAACCAAACACGTGGATCGTAGTATTTTTTGTTTGGAGAATCTTCACCTTCAGGGTTACCAATTTGCCCTTTCAAATAATCAGCTTTAGATCCCATATAATCACGTATACCAGCCATAAATGCATATTGTAAATCGGTATCTATATTCATTTTTATAACACCGTAGCTAATACCTTCGCGAATTTCTTCAACTGTAGAACCTGAACCGCCGTGGAATACAAAATCGATGTGGTTATGACCTACACTGTATTTTTTAGAGATGTAATCTTGAGAATTTTTTAAGATTTTTGGAGTCAATTTTACATTGCCTGGTTTGTAAACACCATGTACGTTTCCAAAAGCAGCAGCAATGGTAAATTGGTCACTTACTTTGCTTAGTTCTTCGTAAGCATAAGCAACTTCTTCTGGTTGTGTGTATAATTTAGAGTCATCAACATCGCTATTATCTACGCCATCTTCTTCACCACCTGTAATGCCAAGCTCTATTTCTAAAGTCATTCCCATTTTAGACATTCTTTCCAAATAGCTTTTACATATTTCAATATTTTCTTCAATTGGTTCTTCCGAAAGGTCAATCATATGTGAACTGAAAAGCGATTTTCCGGTTTCAGCGAAATGTTTTTCACTAGCATCCAACATACCATCTATCCAAGGCAATAATTTTTTTGCGCAATGGTCTGTATGTAAAATTACAGGAACGCCATAAGCTTCAGCTAACGTGTGTACATGTTTTGCCCCTGCAATAGCACCAGCAATAGCAGCTTTTTGTCCATCGTTATTCAAGCCTTTTCCAGCATTAAATTGAGCACCACCATTAGAAAATTGAATAATTACAGGCGCATTTAGTGCTGCAGCAGTTTCTAATACACCGTTAATTGTATCTGACCCAATAACGTTAACGGCAGGTAAAGCAAATCCTTTTTCTTTTGCAAGTTTAAAAATGGCTTGTACTTCTTTTCCTGTAGCAACGCCCGGTTTTATGTTATGTCCCATAATTATTTGAAATTTTATTTTAGTTTGTGAAATTCAAAAGTAATCAATTTTTAAATTATTTTCAGTGTTTTTATGGTTTGAAAACACTAAAAAAGTACTAAAACGTTATAGTTTATATTGAATGATTTAAAAGTTAAAATGGATAGTTGATACCTATGTTATAAACGGCATTAGAAAAATTATAGTCGTTAAACCAGCGGTTTTGGTCTTGGTAAGAAGGATCGTAAGTTTTAAAGCCGATATCAAAACGGAAAACAAAAAAGCTGAAATCGTAGCGGAGACCAAAACCAGAACCTACGGCAATATCTTTTAAAGAACTTAGATTTGTAAACCTAGCATTTTCATCCGTTACATCGTCTAAAGCATTCCAAATGTTTCCAGCATCAACAAAAATGGCACCGTTCAAATTGCCAAATAAATTGAAACGTTGTTCTACACTAAAAGATAATTTTAAATTAGCTTCGTTAAATTCGTTACTGGATTCTGAACTTCCAGGACCTAAACGGTAAGCGGTCCACGCACGATTATCGTTAGCACCACCTGCAAAGAAACTTTTGGAAAACGGTATGTTATTGGAGTTTCCGTAAGGTATGGCTATACCAAAATAGCTTCTGGTAGCTAATACATTCTTTTTGCCCAAACTCCAATGTTTTACATAATCTAATTCGGTTTTTACGTATTGAGAATAAGCCACATTAAAAAGTTCGTATTTATTGTTCGCGTTTTTATCCAAACCCATAACATCAGACAAACTTGAAAGTAAGTTACCTGCCAATTCTAATTTAAAGCGAAAAATGGAGAAATTGTTATCAAACAAATTGGTACGCTCATCCTTGGTAAAACTAAAACTTGATGAAATAATTAAGTTGTTTTCTGTAAGCCGTTGTTTGCGTTCGTTTATGCTGTTTACAGTTGCTAACTGTGTAGATGAAATTCCACTAGGTGTTGGATTTGCTAAAACGTATGATAAAAAATCATTTGTTTCGGAAGGAATTGCTAAATCTTCGTCGGTATAATTTATATTTTTAGCAATGTTATTTAACGAGCTATATGAATTCTCATAAACACTAAAATAATTTTCAATATTTAAATTTCTTACATATTGAATATTAAAAACATTTAAGCTATTGGTAATTTTGGATGAAGGTTGCCAATTATAGTTAAAAGTACTGCTAAAAGTTTGCTTGTCCAATCCTATGTTGGTTTGACTGGTTGTTGCTAAACTTATTCGCGTACTTGGCGACATGTATTTAGGGATGATTTTTTCGGTGTTAAAAGGAAAAAAGAACCGTGGAATGGTTAATTTTAAATTGGCACCAATTTCATTAATATCAAAAAAAGGATCGTTTTCGTTTTTGTCTTTTGAAGCACCAATGGCACCAATGGCTGATAATTCTAAAGTTTCGGCGCCTCTAAAAACGTTTCTTATCATTAAACTTGGGTTTAATGAAAACCCAATAGTTTGAATATTACTTGTTGAAACATCGGTACTAAAACCTAAACTGAATTTCTTTAAAGGGGTTAATCTAATAGTGTCTGTTAATGTATAATCGGCATTTTCAATATATTCAATGTTAGGATATTTGAAAGTACGCAATTCGTTTAAATGTCTGTAAGTTAGTGTTCGGTCGCTATCTTTAAAAAGGGTATTGGGTGTAATGAATACAGCGTCGGTTAGTGCTTTTGGTCGGTATTTGATTTTATCATAGCTAAAAATTTTATAGCCCTCGTAAGTTATAGAATCTTGAAAAGGTTTGTTTCGGTTTTCAAATGTATAATCGGTTATAATATTTACATCTTTAATTCTGTAAATATCAAATGGCACTCGTTTTACAGAATCTTGTGTTCTTATGGCTCTATTTTGAATTAGAATATCAACATTTACTTTTTTGTTGGTTCCAATAGTATCCATTTCAAAAGTGATATAATCCTGGTTGAAATGATAGACGCCCGAGTTTCTCAATTCATTTGAAATACGTTCGCGTTCTTGCGAAAAATTTGTAGACCTGTATTGTTGGTTATGCTTAATTAACGAATTCTTTTTTGTTTTTTGATAAATTGAATTGACAACTTCAGATTTTATTTTTTCTGAAATGGTATCTAAAACAAAAGGAACGCCCGTTTCAACTTGGTACTCCACATCCGCACGTTTATTATCTTTTTTGTTGATGCTATAACTTGCTTCAACATCAAACCAACCATTGTTTGTGTAATAGGCTTCAAGTCTATCTGCCGATTTTTTAGCTTTATCTTCACTAACAATTACAGGTGCTTCTCCTGTTTTTCGGAGCCAATTATTAAACCCAATAGAGGACCTTTTTAATTTATCCAACTGTTTTTTAGATAAGCGTTTTGTTAAACGTTCTCTGCGGTTCGGTTTTTTGTCTAACCAAACTTCAAATAAGGAATCTCTGTTGTTTCGAGCTAAATTATATATGTGTAAACGCAAAGGTGTGCCAATAAGAGGGATTTTGCTGTTCGGTTCTTGGTATAATAAATTATTTATTGTTTCGGTATTGTCTTTTTTACCGTTTATTAAAATGGTGTTATTGGTAAGTAAATGTTGGTTGTACGGAACTCGTTTTACAGCATCACAGGATGTAAGGTATACTGTAATTAAAACTAAAAGTGTTATTTTTACGAATTGTAATTTCATCTGCTAATTTCTGTTTTTTAAAATGGTCAGATGTAATTCATAATATTGAAACTCGTATGTTTTTTGGAGTTTTTTGTAACTCATTTCAAATCAAATTAAAATTAATTCAGGTTCAAAGGTATTAATAAACTATTTGGTTAAAAATTAAGACCTTTGCGGACTCAAAAATACATTATTTAGTGTGTTTATTTTCATTTTCATAATCAATAAATTATGTTGTCTAAAAGTCAAATAAAATTAATAACAAGTTTAAAGCAAAAAAAACAGAGACAGCAACATGGTTTTTTTGTTGTTGAAGGTGTTAAAACCATAAAAGAACTACTGCAATCTCATTTAGAACTTCATGCGTTATATACGACTGAAACATTCAATATTGATGCCAAAAATGAAATTTTAATTTCTGAAACCGATTTAAAGCGAATAAGTTTTTTAACAACGCCCAATACCGCATTGGCAATTTTTAAAATACCACAAGAAAAACCTATTGAAACCAACGGACTTATTGTGGCGCTTGATGCCGTAAGAGACCCTGGGAATTTAGGAACCATTATAAGGCTTTGTGATTGGTTTGGTATAAAAAATTTAGTTTGTAGCAACGAAACGGTAGATTGTTTTAACCCCAAAGTGGTGCAGGCTACCATGGGTTCTATTACAAGAGTGAATATTAGTTATGTTGATTTGTTTGATTTTTTAAAATCGACAAACTTACCTGTTTTTGGTGCGTTTATGGAAGGTGAAAACGTTTATAAAAGTAAACTTCCAGAACAAGGTGTTTTGGTTATGGGGAATGAAGCCAACGGCGTTTCAAAAGAAGTGGAAGCAGTAATAACCGAGAAAATATCCATCCCAAGATTTGGCGATTTACAAGCCACCGAAAGCTTGAATGTGGCCACCGCTACCGCTATTTTATTGAGTGAATTTAAACGAAGGTGAGTCGTTTAGTTGTAGGTTGTTAAGTCGAATGGTTTAGAACATCTAAACAACAAACGACTAAACAACAAACATTTATTGAAACGTGAAATTCACAAAAACACCTCTGGTTTTCATGCTGTTTATGTTGTTTGTCCAAGGACTGTTTGGGTCTTCATCGCGAACAAGTTCATCGTTAATTCCGAATAATCCACGAATAGATGGTGTGAATTTAAAATTGTATAGATAAAAGTCTATACCAAAACCAAGTTCGTAAAACACATTGTTTTTGGTGGTTCTAAATTGCCCGTTTGCGTTGTCGTTTGGGTTTTCTTCATTACTAGACAGGTTCAATGCCGTTGAAAAACCGCCTACTATAAAGGGCTTGAAATTATTGATGCGTTTGGTTGATACTTTTAGCAATAGTGGCACATGTATATAAGTGGATTTTACCTCGCGTATTAAATCCGATTCTGTAAAGGCTACACCATCAAAGTAGGTTTGGCTATAATAAAGTTCTCTGGTTGTAATTAATAAACCGGGTTCTAAACGTAAATCTAAATAATCGTTAATACGTAAGTTTCCTATAAGTCCCACACTAAAACCAGGGCTTCGTTTTACATAAATATCGCGCAAATCTTCGTTGTAATCGAAGTTGAAATCATAATTGTTAATACCTAAAAAGTAGCCCCAACGCAATAAGTTGTTATCTGTAGAACCGTTTCCAGAGTTAGCATCATAAGTTACTTTTTCTTTCTTAAATAGCTGTGCATTTGAAGTTTGAAATAGTAGCAGTAATACGATACATGCAAAAAAATGCTTCATAGTTTTATTTAGATGATTTGTAAATTGTCGCAACACCAAATGTTTGCGGAAAATCTTCAACATTAATAAACCCAATTTTACGTAAAATATTGTTTAAAGCTTCACCATAAGGAAAAACAGATGCCGATTCGCATAAATATTTATAAGCACTTCTATCTTTAGAAAACAGTTTTCCAATAAGAGGTAAAATGTTTTTGGTGTAAAATTTATACCCTTGTTTATAAGGTGTTTTGGTTGGAATGGAAGTTTCTAAAATAACAAATGTGCCATTAGGTTTTAGTACACGGTAAATTTCTTTTAAGCCATTTTCAAGCGTTTCAAAGTTTCTAACCCCAAAAGCAACGGTAATGGCATCAAAACTATTATTATCAAAAGGCATGTTTTCGCTATCGCCTAAAATCATATCAATTTTAGTTTCTAAACCTTTCTTCTTTATTTTTTCCTTACCAATATCTAGCATACCGCTACTAATGTCTAAACCAATAATTTTGGTAGCATTGGTTTCGGCTAAATTAATAGCTAAGTCACCTGTTCCAGTGGCAATATCTAATATGGTTTCAGGATTGGTTTTCTTAACAAGTTTTACTACTTTTTTTCGCCATTTAATATCAATTCCAAAAGAAATAACGCGGTTCAGCCCATCATAATCTCCAGAAATGGTATCAAACATTTGGGTTACTTGTTCTTTTTTTCCTAAATCGCTGTCTTTGTAAGGCTTAATTTTTGTCAATGTGCTGTTTTTTTTTGGCAAACCTACATAATTTATTTCTACTTTAAAATATCAATTAAAATCTAAATACATTAGTTGCTTGATTAATTTTATCTTTTCTACAATATTTAATTAATACAATTTATAGTATATTATTGGTTGCATAAAGCTATTTTAATTCATGAATTGTAAATTATAGTATATTGCACTACCTTTAAAGGTGTTTTAAAATGAACGCTAATAGATGAAACATTCATAACGGAATTTTGATTCACATTGAAACTATTATATAGATGCTCTAACTAACCATTGAAAAAAACAATTGAAGTAAACACATGAAAATAATTATTGCTGGAGCTGGTGAAGTTGGATTTCATTTAGCAAAATTGCTATCTTACGAATCTCAAGAAATTACTTTAATAGACCCAAACAAGGTAAGTTTAGCCTATGCCGATACTCATTTAGATATTCGAGTTATAAGAGGCGATGCCACGTCTATTGCTATTTTAAAAGAAGCCCGTGTTAATACTTGCGATTTATTTATAGCTGTAACCTCAAGTGAAACCACCAATATTACCATTTGTGTGTTGGCCAAACAATTGGGCGCTAAAAAAACCATTGCTAGGATTTCAAATACCGAATTTATTCATCATAAAGAAGAAGTTGGGTTTACAAAATTTGGTATAGATGAGTTGATTTCTCCTGAAGCTTTAGCGGCTTCAGAAATTGAATTATCATTAAAACAGTCTTCATTCAATGAAAATTATGAGTTTGAAAATGGAGCGCTTACCATGGCGGGTTTAACCTTGTCTAGGTCGGCATCATTTGTTGGAAAAACGGTAAAGGAAGCAGCTCAAATTTTTCCGGAATTGCATTTTGTGCCTATTGCCATTCAGCGTTTTGGTACGCAATATACCATCATTCCTCGTGGCGATACAAAGTTTAAACGGGGTGATAATGTGGTGTTTATTACGTCGGAAGGTGGTGGGGATGAACTGTGTAGGCTTACCGGGAAAATGAATAAAGCCTTGAAAAATGTAATGATTTTAGGCGGAAGTCAAATAGGTTTTAAAACAGCAAGGGATTTAAGCGAAAAAGGCTTTAACGTCAAACTCCTGGAAGGCAATAGAGACAAAGCTTTTGAACTTGCCGAAATACTTACAAAGGTATTGGTTATTAATAGCGACGGGCGCAATGTTGATTTATTGGACGAAGAAAACCTAAGCGACATGGATGCTTTTATTGCTGTGGGGGCAAACTCCGAAACTAATATTATGTCTTGTTTGGTTGCTAAATCTAAAGGCGTTAAAAAAACCATAGCATTGGTTGAAAATATGGATTATTTTGAGCTTTCGCACTCCATAGGTATTGATACGCTGGTAAATAAAAAACTATTGGCCGCCAATAATATTTTTAGATATATAAGACGCGGTGAAGTAGTTGCCATGACAAAACTGAACAATCTGAATGCTGAATTGCTGGAGTTTGAAGTAAAAGGTACATCGGCAGTTTGTAACAAAACCATTAGGGCTATCGATTTTCCTAGGTCTGCCATTATAGGAGGTGTTATTAGAGATGGTGTTGGTATGATTGCACTTGGTGATTTCAAAATTCAAGAGGGTGATCGTGTTGTGGTATGTTGCTTACTTCAGTCCATTAAACGGGTTGAAAAATTATTCCTTTAAAAAAAATAAGAATTGAAACTCAACTATAAAATTATTTTTCACTTTTTAGGATTGCTATTGTTGTTTAATGGCGGTTTTATGCTATTGTCTGCACTTATAAGTTTGATTTATAAAGACGGGGTTACGCTCCAAATATTTTTTGCGGGTCTGTTTACCATCATAATTGGCATAGTAACCATGCTTCTTACCACCAAGCATAAAAAAGAAATGAATAAACGTGAAGGTTATATTGTAGTAACCTTTGGTTGGATTATTATGTCGCTTTCTGGTACTTTGCCTTATGTATTAACGGAAAGCATCCCCAATTTTACCAATGCTTTTTTTGAAACCATATCGGGTTACACCACCACAGGAGCTTCCATTTTAAACGATATTGAAATAATGCCCGAAGGGATATTGTTTTGGCGTAGCACCACACACTGGATAGGTGGTATGGGTATTATTGTACTGGCCATAGCTATTTTGCCTTTATTGGGCATAGGAGGGATGCAGCTTTTTGCCGCTGAAGCTCCAGGACCCAGTGGCGATAAATTACACCCCAGAATAACCGATACTGCTAAACGCTTATGGCTCATCTATTTTGGTTACACCGCAGCCGAAACCTTGTTGCTTAAACTGGCAGGTATGTCGTTTTTCGATGCTATCAATCATTCCATGGCAACGCTTTCCACAGGTGGGTTTTCAACAAAGAATGCCAGTGTAGCCTATTGGAATAACCAACCCGTAATACAATACATCATCATATTGTTTATGTTTTTAGCGGGCTCAAACTTTGTATTAAGTTATTTCGCCTTCAAAGGAAAAGTTCAAAAAATAATTAATGATGAAGAGTTTAAACTCTACTTTAAGTTTGTAGCGGTTTTTACCATTATTGCGGCACTGGTTATTTATTTTTATGCAGATATATCTAAATCGTCCATCAACCACCCTATGGTTTGGGGCGAGGGCGAAAGCGTGTTTAGGCATGCACTATTTCAAGTACTAACGGTTATTACTACAACCGGTTTCATAAGTGCAGATTATACCCTATGGACGCCCTTTTTAACAGTTTTCTTTTTCGGGCTCATGTTTCTTGGCGGGTCGGCAGGAAGTACTTCGGGTGGTGTAAAAGTAGTGCGCCATTTAATCCTTATTAAAAACGGTTTTTTAGAATTTAAGCGAACACTGCACCCTAATGCCATTGTACCCGTTCGTTACAATAATAAAGCCATCAATAGGTTTATTGTATTTAATGTATTGGCATTTTTTATACTCTATATGCTGTCGTTTATAGTAGGAGCTTTGGTGTTTTCTATGTTTAATATAGATTTTGAATCGGCCATAGGTCTATCCGCTTCCAGTTTGGGTAATATTGGACCAGCGTTGGGTAATTTTGGTCCCGTAAACAACTATGCCGCATTGCCACCGTTAGCACAATGGTGGTCTTCTTTTTTAATGCTTATTGGGCGTTTAGAACTATTTACCGTACTCATTCTGTTTACCCCATTCTTTTGGCGAAATAGATAATTAAACGAATTCTTAATATTTTGACGTTACCCAAAGAGTTATACTATAAGTTTACCTTGAGAGCAGTCGAAAGGTTACTAGTTTTAGCTCGCTGAGCCTACTCGCCAAAAGCCATCCTCTTCTATCGCTAACACACTTGTAAAGCAGGGTAGTTTCCCATGAATTGAGCTAAACAATAATATTTCTTAAATTATTCCAAAACCAACTTTTCAACATATAAATTCCCGTCAGCCTTTGTAACATTTCAATAAAATACAATACTAATAGTTAAAAGCAGCTTTTTAAAAAAATCAATTAGTATTCATTTTTAAAACTTAGAAATTATGGGTGGAGAAGGTGCAATGATGGCTGCAAATAACTCGCTAAAAAACAACCGTAGCCTTTTGGCAAAAAGAAAAGAAACCAAAACTTTGGAAGGGAGTTATTCAAATATTGAGTTAAAGGAATTTCCAAAAGCCACAGCAGAACAATTAGAGGAAATTAGAGAACGTCTTCAAATTAAAAACAAACAAAACAGGATTCGGCAAATAATAGCCACTATAATTATGCTGTTTACTTTAATTGCCTTTTTATTATACATATCATAAATAATCTAAAGCCACTTTACTCAAGTGGTTTTTTTATACCAAAACACTCACCTTATTAAAATTCTATAACAAACTGTAAGAATTGTGTAACAGTAAACCTTAGCTATCACTCTATCTTTGTGTCAAAGAGTAAAGTGCTCTTGCAACCAGTTAACTATAAAGCTATGAATAAGAGTGTAAAATCAATTTTAATGATAGTAGGTATTGTGTTGTTGTGTTATGGCATTTATAATATGATTATTCCAGAAACAAAAATAAGTATTGGAGATTTAGATCTTGTAGAGGCACAAGATAACACCAACGCATATATAACTATTGGTTTGGGACTTGTGGCGCTACTTATTAGCTTTTTAGCTGGTAAAAAAGTTTAATAATAAAAATTTAAAATTATGAATAGTGCAGAAATAAAAGGAAACTGGAACGAGCTAAAAGGAAAATTAAAACAAAAATATGCCACATTAACGGACGATGATTTGCTTTTAGCAGAAGGAAAGCAAGACGAGTTGGTTGGTAGATTACAAGAAAAACTTGGAAAAACAAAAGAGGAAATACACAAAATTATTTCTGATTTGTAGAAAATATATACTGCTTAGAGTAGTTACACGAAATGGTTGTTTGGTTGGTTAATGAAATCATGTTTTTGTAATCTCTAAGCAGTTTTCTATTTTTATTGAAATATAACAGAAGTATGAATGCAAAAAACCATGTAAGCCACAGTGCATTTAGTTTATTATCACTAATTGCGGTGGTTTTTGTTTTATACATATTAAAGCCATTTATAGTACCCATATTGTTCGCTATTATACTTAGCGTTATGATATTCCCCATCCAAAGGTTTCTTGAAAAACGATGGCGTTGTAATAGGCTATTTGCAACAGTTACGTCTTTAATAACCTTGTTTATTTTAACAGCGCTACTTTTCTTTTTAATTAGCACACGGTTAATGTATTTTATGGATAATAGTGAAATTTACTCGCAAAAGTTGGGCGAACTATTTCACAAATCAGTAAACAGTTTAGAACACACATTCAATATAGGCAACAACAGGCTTTTTTCTGAACAGGAGTTTAAAGCAGAAAACATAATTAAAGATAATTTAGATAAAATAGGACTTCTTTTAACCGAGTCCAGTAGCCTTTTAAGTGATTTGGTGTTAATACCCATCTACATATTTTTCTTTCTCTATTATAGAAGTTTTTTTAGAACCTTTATTTATAAAGCATTCAAATCAAAATCAAAATCATTTATAAATAGCATTTTAAAGAAGATATATGAAATACAACAAAACTACTTGTTGGGTCTAATAAAGGTCATCATTATAGTTGGTTGTTTAAATAGTATAGGCTTGCTAATTTTAGGTATAGGCAATCCGTTTTTCTTTGGGTTTTTGGCAGCCATTTTATTGTTAATTCCGTATATAGGAGTAATAATAGGGTCGTTATTGCCAGCTATATTAGCTTTGGCAACTAAAGATTCGGCATGGTATGCCTTTGGTGTTATCGCTATTTTTGGATTCATTCAATTTTTAGAAGGCAATTTTATAACCCCAAAAATTACCGGATCTAAAGTAAGCGTAAATGCCTTTGTTGTTATTACATCGTTGGTGCTGTTTTCCATGCTTTGGGGCATCACAGGGATGATTTTAGCCTTACCAATTACAGCAACCTTAAAAATATTATTTGATAATACGCCAGGATATGAAGCTTATGGATTCCTTATTGGCGAACCCGTAAATAAACACCTTCACAGTAGGGCACGCATGCGTTTAAAAAAATGGAAGCGTATTAGAAAAGCAAAATAGGTTGTGGTTTGAAATAAATTGAGGTTTAAACAAAATCCTTTCTTAACTTTACAATAATTATAAGCTATATGACATTATTTATAAAGTTCGACTTTAACACCGTTTGTAAAAAAGTTTTAGAAACAAAACTTGATGCCCTTAATATAAAGTATCGCATTTTGGCTTTTGGAGAAGTTGAGTTGCTAGAAAAAGTTCCATCAGAAACTTACCAAATTTTAAACAATTCGTTAAACGACTTCGGAATTGAAATAGTTGAAAACCAAAAAAGTATCTTAGTACAAAAAATTAAAGATGTTATTATTGATATGGTTTTTAATGAAGATTCGGAAGTAAACGTTAAAAGTTCTGTGTATTTATCTGAAAAATTAGGACATAGTTACGGCTATCTATCCAACCTGTTTTCTGAGGTGACTTATACATCCATCGAAAATTTCATAATCATTCAAAAAATAGAATATACCAAGCAATTACTATTAACTACCGATTTAAGTTTAACCGAGATAGCCTTTAAGCTAAATTATTCCAGCGTTGCACATTTAAGTACGCAATTTAAAAATGCTACAGGTATTACACCATCTGCTTTTCAACGCATTATTTCTAAACGTCGAACCATAGCCCAACAAAAAAAATAATAGTATTTACAAAATATTAATATGCCAAACGATTATATACATATCATTCTTGCTGATGATGACGAAGACGACAGACTATTTTTCACCGATGCTTTTGATGAATTAAATATGAATACCAAAGTGAATACTTTTAACGATGGGGTAGAACTTATGGACTATTTAAAAAGCGATGATGTTATATTGCCAAACGTGCTTTTTTTGGATTTGAACATGCCCAAAAAGTCTGGAATAGAATGTTTAAACGAAATTAAAGCCCATAACAAAATGTCTGATATTGCCATTGCCATTTATTCCACATCAGCATCCGAAGAAGATATTGAAGAAACCTTTGTGTTAGGGGCCAATATTTACATAAAAAAGCCAAGTAGTTTTAAAGAGCTTAAAAAAGTCTTATCAGAAGTGGTGTCTATTAATTGGCAATACCATACCAACGGTTTAGATAAAGATAATTTTTTAATGAGGCTGTGATGAACAAACTGGTATTTACAAAATCGGCTTTATTTTTAAGAATCGTTTTTCTAGTCAGCGTATTTCTTATTTTAGTAATAGGTGGTTTTACATACCGGCATATTTCTAATTTAACAAACTCTACCAAACAAGTTGTTAGTACTTATAAAGTTAATGTAGAGTTAGAGCAAGTTATTTCATACTTAAAAGATGCCGAAAACGGTCATAGGAATTATATTTTAACTAAAGACACTACACATTTAGACCCCTATTTAACTGCCCGAGAAAATGTTAATGAATCGTTTGCGGAATTAAAAGAAATAGCGAGCCATAGTAAGGTTCAAGAAGAAAATTTAAAAATATTAAGCAGATATATTGATAATTTGTTTAGAAATTTTACACAAACTAATGCGTTTGTTGAAAACAAACTTACGTTAACCGAAGAATTTAAATCTAATTTTTTTGAAGAAAAAATAATTATGGATTCTATTAGGCAGAAAGTTAACGAGATGATTGAAATTGAAAATCAGGAACTTAAAGAACGCCAAAAACAGTACCAAAGTAATTTGCAATTTACCCCCTTGTTCTTGTATTTATTGCTTTTGTTCACATTGGTGCTAATCATAATTTCATATAATAGAATAAGTAATGATTTTAAAAATATTAAACTATTTAATAACCAACTGTCAATATTTAAAGAAGCTACAATTCAATTAGAAAGTATTGGAAAGCATGGTAATTGGGTATGGCATGTAGACACAAATACTTTTACGTTTTCAGATAATCTGTATCGGGTTTTAGGTGAAAACCCAGGTGCTTTTAAATCTACTTTAAAAAACTTTATGGAGTTTGTTCATCCAGACGATAAGCAAAAGTTTGCTTTAGATATAGATGAAATGATGAAAACAGAAGATTTGCCTTTTACATACTTTAGAATTATTAAAAAAGACGGTACGGTAAGACATTTAAAAGGCTATGGTAAATTATTGGTGAATTCAGACGGAGATAAACGAGTTGTTGGTAATATAACTGATATTTCAGATGAAATTGAAAATTATTTAACACTTGAAGAGCGTAATTTGGAACTCGAAAAAAACAACGCCGAACTTTCAGAATTCAATTATGTTGCCAGTCATGATTTGCAAGAACCGCTCCGGAAAATACAAACGTTTATATCTAGGTTGGAAGAAAAAGAAGCGAAAAACTTTTCTAGTTCGGGAGTTCAATACCTTGAACGCATCAATGCAGCTGCCACCAGAATGCGTTTGTTAATAGACGATTTGCTTCAGTTTTCAAGAACCAACAAACCCGACAAAGAATTTGTTGAAACCAATTTAAATGAACTACTGGAAAATGCAAAACAAGATGTGGCAGAGACCATTGCGGAAAAAGATGCTTTAATTACAAGTGATGAGCTGCCTACACTATCTGTAATACCTTTTCAAATACACCAATTGTTTTTAAACTTATTAAGCAATTCGTTAAAATACAGTAAAAATGATGTGGTGCCAATCATTAAGGTTATGTATTCAAAAGTCAATTCTAAAGATCATTCAAATTTGGTAAATGTACCAAAAAGCCATTATCATAAAATAACATTTTCAGATAATGGCATCGGTTTCGAACCAAAATATGCCGAACAAATATTCGAATTGTTTAATAGACTTCATAACAAACAAGATTATTCAGGAACAGGAGTTGGGCTTTCAATCTGTAAAAAAATTGTAGATAACCACAACGGTATTATTATAGCCAATGGCGAACCGCAAGTAGGTGCTGTATTCACCATTTATCTCCCTGTATAAGCAGTTTAAGCATTCAAAATAGTTTTATAAAAAGGCTCTAAAGTAAAAAATACTTTGGGGCTTTTTTATGCGGAAAATATGATTTTTTTTGGCATGTGTTGAAATTCTATAACAAACACAAAAAATACTGTAACACAAAATATTAAAGAGGGTTGCATCTTTGTAATGTAGTAAAACAATAGCAAGTGACAATTAATAAAAACATAATAAAGCACTTAGTACTCACACTAATTATAACAGTAGGTGTCAGCTTTATTTCTTGCGATTTTGATAGAGAAGAAAACGACAACAATTTATTCAATAGTGAAATTGTAAACGATAGAGTAAAAACCAATATAGAAGAAGCTAAAGTGCTTTCAGACATAGTTGTTTTAAACAAAACTATAATTGGTTTGAGTCAACTATCAGCAGAAAGAAGTACAATTTATAGTGTAAAAACCATATCAAATAAGCTAATAAAAGATAATACAGAAATTAATAAAAGCTTAAATGATTTAGCCTATAAAAAATTAATACTGCTACCAAATAGTTTAGATAAAAAGGAAATTAAGGAACTAAATGAAATTGATAAAACTGATTTTTCTAAAGCATATCTAAGTAAAGTAAAGGAACTGTTAGAAAGTGAAATCATGCAATTGGAATATTTATCGAACATAACAAGCGATATAGATTTTAAAGTGCTAGCAGCAAAAATATTAGTAAAGTTAGATTATAACTTAAATCAAATAAACAAAATAATTAAAAAGAATTAGTAATAGTTAAAAACAAGTATTATGAAAAAAGCAATCATAGCAACAGGTATAGTGGCGTCAAGTATGCTTTACAATAATACGGCTGAAGCAAAAATCAGTAACAGTAATAGCTATACAACAGCATCATATCAATGGACTATAGAAACGGAGTTTGATGTTTTTACAGGAACCTGTGAAAGCATAAATAAAGTAAATGAAGAAATAGCTCATGTTGCAAAAGGAGAAAAAATTCTTAAAAAAAATATTACACCCATGCCATTTATAGATAATGCTTTGGAAGCAGGCGAAAAGATATATACATGGAATGTTGTAACCAATAATGGACATTCTACAGGTGTATCAACAAGCTTAGAAGAAGCACAAAGAATAGTGAATTCATTTGTTAAAGTTGGTGTAGTAAAATCAAGTATTGTGGAATCGTTTAAAACATTAAAATAATTATTAACCATTAAAAAAATAATATTATGAGAAGTTTATTATATCTAGTAGCAGTAGTGCTTGTAATAGGTTGGGCTTTAGGGTTCTTTGTTTACAGTGCAGGAGGATTAATTCACATTTTATTAGTAATAGCTGTAGTAGCCATTTTACTAAGATTAATAGGCGGTAAGGGCATTTAGCTTATGCCTAAAATTAAAACAACAAAAACACCATCATACGAAGGGAAATTAACAATAGAAAAAAACAAAAAATTTAAATTATGAAATCAAGTGTATTAGGAGTATTAGCAGGAATTGCAACAGGCGCAGTATTAGGTGTGCTATTTGCGCCAGATAAAGGATCAAAAACCAGAAAAAAAATAAAGAACAAAACTGTAGAAGCTAAAGAAAGCTTAAAAGAAGAGTTCGATAACTTTTTAGATACCGTATCAAAAAAATACGACTCAGTGGTTAAGAATGGGGAGGAAATTTTAGAAAAAGGAAAAAAAGAAGTTAAGAAAACAGTGAATGAGAAACTGTAAATTTTAAAAATTAAAAAGAATGAATAACCCAGGGAATATGGCAGAAAGTATTGATATGCTTTATGAAAAGGCCAAAAAGTACACCGAAATAAGTGCTGAATTACTCGCACTAAAAGCAGTTGATAAAACGGCCGATGTACTTTCATCCTTAACATCTATAGTGCTTGTTGTTATAGTTGTAGCCATGTTTACGCTATTTGTTAATATAGGTTTAAGCCTATTTATAGGTAATCTATTAGATGAATATTATTTAGGGTTTTTTATAGTGTCTGGGTTTTATTTGATATTGGCTTTAGTGCTTTATAAGTTTAAGGACAAACTTATTGAAACACCCGTAGCCAACTTAATAATTGCAAAATTATTAAAATCTAAAAATTCCGATTTTAATATTCCAGACATCCTTAAAGAAAACGATCATGAAGAAGCCTAAAAATCAGATTGAGTTATTAAATGATGCTATGCTGCTTCTTGAGGAAAGGAGACGGGAGGAATATGAAGAATTAAAACTTCAATTTTATGAAACTTCCGAAAATTTTAGACCCATAAACATATTCAACCAAGCTGTAAAAGATTTTAGAGAGGGGACAGAAGTAAAGACAAATCTTTTTGAAACCATATTAAGTATTACAGGTGGGTATTTTTCAAAAAAAATACTCGTAGGCAAATCAAATTCTTTAGTGAAAAAGATTTTAGGATATGCTATGCAGTATACAGTAACCAATTTTATTTCAAAAAAAGTAAGTACAGATAAAGAAAAATAAATTAAAAAAAAAAATAAAGAAAATGAAAACACTAAAAAGAACATTAGTAATGGTAGCTGCATCCGTAATGTTTGTGGCATGTACCGATAGCCAAAAAGAACTGGCTCAACAAAAAGTAGATAGATATGAACAATATATTGATTCCGTAAGCAGTGTAGCGGCCGATAAAGCAGCAGAAAACTGGGAAGCTATTGAAGCAAATTACCTGGAAATGAAAGCGGAAACAAATAGCGCGGTTGCATCTGTTGAAGAAAATGCCGACTTACAAATGTCCATAGACGAATCTACTGTAAAATACGAAACGTATAAAGCAGAAGTAATTGCAGAAAACGAAAGAAAGCAAGCTGAAGCATCTAAGGTGATGATGCGTAAATCATTACTTGGCGGTCAATATACAGGAGGCGATATGAAGTTTGAATGGATTAACAAAGACAATATTTTAAGTGTTTACCAAAATTTTGTTGATACCGTTGCTAAAAATAAAGATTCGTATTCTCGAGAAGATTGGGATGAAATCAAATTGCTTTATGAAGCTATAGACACCAGAAAAAATACCGTTGAAAAAGAAGGCCTGTCGAGTGCTGATAATAGAAAAATTGCCGGTTTAAAATTGAAATTCGCACCTATGTACACATTTAACAGGATGGGTGCCAAATCGGAAGAAAATGCCGATGCAAAAAAATAATCATTAGTAAATAAATAACTTAAAAATCAAAAAAATGAAAACATATTTAATAACAGGTATTTTAGTATTAATAGCAAGTGTATCAATGAATGCACAAGACATTTCGAAAAACGCATTGGGATTGCGATTAGGTGATAGCGATGGTTTTGGAGGCGAAATATCCTACCAAGCGCGTTTAGCTCCAGATCGTAGGTTAGAATTAGACTTAGGTTGGAGAGATGGTAAATACTATGATGGTTTTAAGCTAGCAGCATTACACCAATGGGTTTGGAATATAGATGGAGGTTTTAATTGGTACGCTGGTGTTGGTGGTGGTTTAGGATCTTATAGTTTTAACAATAATAATGGAAATGATTATACCGATACGTTTGCCTTTGCAGCAGGTGATATTGGTATAGAATACAATTTTGATATTCCTTTATTGATTTCGTTAGACTTTAGACCAGAAATAGGTTTTGGTAATGAGGTTTATGATAATAACGATCTAGATTTTGATATTGCTTTAGGTATTAGATATCAGTTTTAATAAGGTCTCTAATTAACTTAAAAAAACAAAAAGATGAAAAAATTAGTATATACATTTTTACTTTTGGTTACAGTGGGGCTTGTTTTTACAAGTTGTAGAGAGAAAAAGACACCTGGAGAAAAAATTCAAGATGGTGTGGAAGAAGTAGGAGATGGAATTGAAGACGCTGTAAATTAGTAATATTAAGCAAAACAAAAAAAGACTGCCCAAAAGCAGTCTTTTTTTATATTTATAAAAGCGAAGTTTTTAACTTACAGCCACTTTAATACGTTTAATAGCTTCAATAATTTGTTCTTGTGAAGCCGCATATGAAATTCTAATACAATCTGGATTTCCAAACGATTCACCATCAACAGTTGCAACTAAAGCTTCAGCTAATAGAAACATTGAAAAATCGGAAGCATTATTAATAGTGTGTCCTTTTATGGTTTTTCCAAAGAAATAAGAAATGTTAGGGAATACATAAAAAGCACCTTCAGGAACGTTTGTTTTAAAACCTTCAATCTCACCTAATAGGCTTAAAATTAAATCACGACGAACTTTAAACTCATCAATCATGTATTGTACACGACTTGGCGATTCGTTAAGCGCAGTAATAGTAGCACGTTGTGCAATACAGTTAGCACCACTTGTAATTTGACCTTGCATTTTGTTGCATGCGCGAGCAATTTTTTCAGGAGCACCAATATATCCAATACGCCATCCAGTCATAGCAAACGCTTTCGATACACCGTTTACAGTAATGGTTCTGTCGTACATATCTTCAAATTGAGCCATACTTGCATGACCGCCAACATAGTTTATGTGTTCATAAATTTCATCAGAAACTATGTAGATATTAGGGTATTTCACCAAAACATCAGCTAAACCGCGTAATTCTTCTTTACTATAAATAGAGCCACTTGGGTTACAAGGCGAACTAAACCAAATCATTTTTGTTTTTGGTGTAATAGCCGCTTCTAACTGTGCAGGTGTCATTTTAAAATCGGTATCAATGCTTGTTTTAACTTCAACAGGAATACCATCGTTTAATTTTACCAAATCGGCATAACTAACCCAGTAAGGACAAGGCATAATAACTTCATCGCCTTTGTTGGTCATAACCGCAGCAATATTTGCTAACGATTGTTTTGCGCCTGTAGAAACTACAATTTGGTTTGGCGTGTAAGTTAAGCCGTTATCACGCTTAAACTTAGTGATGATAGCTTGTTTTAAATCGCCATACCCATCAACAGGTGAGTACGAATTGTAATTGTCGTTAATTGCTTGAATAGCGGCATCTTTAATAAAGTCAGGTGTATTAAAATCTGGTTCACCCAAACTTAACCCAATAATGTCTTTGCCTTCTTCTTTTAACTCTCTTGCTTTTGCAGCCATAGCTAACGTAGCAGACTGAGCCATGTTTAAAATTCTATCGGATAGTAATTGCATTTAAAATAAATAATAATTGTTAGACGTGTAAAGCTGGTTTCATTCCCATTTCTTTTAAATGCTTGAAATGGGCAATAATGGCTTTACGGGTAGTTTTATATTCGTTATAAGGTAAGTTGAATTCTTTAGCGGTTTCCTTAACTATTTTTGAAATTTTAGTATAATGGATATGGCTAATATGTGGAAAAATATGGTGTTCTACTTGGTGGTTCAATCCGCCAGTAAACCAATTTACTATTTTGCTTTTAGTACTAAAATTAATCGTGGTTTTAAGTTGATGAACAGCCCATGTGTTTTTCATGGTGCCATCCTTTTCAGGTAGAGGCATTTCAGCATCTTCCATAACGTGTGCTAATTGAAACACTACGCTTAAAATTAAACCAGCAGTATAATGCATCACAAAAAAGCCAATTAAAATTTTCCACCAAGCAATATCTAAAATCAGCATAGGAAGCACAATCCAAACAGCTACATAAATCACTTTAGAGATAACCAATTTACTCCAATTTAAAACGGGGTTTGGGAATTTTCCATAAGATAATTTACGTTTCATATAACGGCGCATTTGCTGAAAATCGGTAGTAATAGCCCAATTAATAGTTAATAATCCGTATAGTAAAACTGAATAATACTGTTGAAATTTATGGTACCAACGCCATTCGGAATGTTCGGTAAAACGCATGATACGACCTGCTTCTAAGTCTTCGTCATGCCCATGAATGTTCGTGTATGTATGGTGTAAAACATTGTGTTGTACTTTCCAGTTATAAACATTACCGGCAAGAATGTAAATACTGCTTCCCATTAAACGGTTTATCCATTCCTTATTGGAAAAAGAGCCGTGGTTGCCATCATGCATTACGTTCATGCCTACTCCTGCCATACCAACTCCCATTACTATGGTCAATAGCAACTGTGCCCAACCAGGTATGTTTAAAGTTAAAAGTAAAAAATAAGGCGTTAAAAATAGAGAGAACATAACAATGGTTTTTGCCCATAGTTTCCAGTTTCCTGTTCTTTTTATGTCGTTATCTTTAAAGTAATCGTTCACACGCTTGTTAAGTGTTCTAAAGAACTTTGCAGAATCTGTTCTCGAAAACGAAAGAGTTTGTTTTGTCATGCTATTAATTTAATGATTGTAAATAATTAGTTGGCTATATTAAATACGGTGCAAAGATAGGCATAAACCAACTTAAGTAATAACGTTTTTTTGTAAAAATATGTATTTAAAAAGTATATTTTTGTTGAAAATTTAACAAGAATGGAGCTGATACTAAAATACTTTACTAATCTTACAGACGACCAAATAAATAAATTCAAACAATTGGAAGCACTTTATCAAGATTGGAATTTGAAAATAAACGTGGTTTCTCGTAAGGACATTGATGAGCTTTATTTGCGCCATGTTTTGCACTCATTGGGTATAGCTAAAGTGATGGCGTTTAAAGATGGTAGTAAAATTTTAGATGTTGGTACAGGTGGTGGTTTTCCAGGAATTCCATTGGCTATTTTGTTTCCAAATTGCTCGTTTCATTTGGTGGATAGCATTGCTAAAAAGTTAAAAGTAGTTGATGAGGTTGTACAAGGTTTAGGGTTAACCAATGTAAAAACAACGCACAGTCGTGTTGAGGAAATTAATGACACGTTCGATTTTATAGTAAGTCGCGCCGTAGCCATTATGCCAACATTTGTGCATTGGGTAAAAGGAAAAATTGCCAAAGAACAAAGAAACACCCTGAAAAATGGTATTTTATATCTAAAAGGAGGCGATTTAAGTGAGGAATTACAGGATTACAAAACAGCAACCATTTATAATTTAAGCGATTTTTATACTGAAGACTTCTACGAAACCAAAAAAGTAGTGCATTTACCGTTAAAGTATAGAGGCTAAAATTTTAATTATAAGGAAGATAATCCTTTGAAATTATCCTTGAAAAAGAAAGATTGGTTTTGGTACCAATAGGTATTTTTAAAAGCTTCGATGTTTGCTTCATTTTCACTTGGTACTATAATGGATCTAGCTTTTTGAAAGAATAATTTAGCATTAGCCATATCGTTCATTTTATAATAGGTTAAAGCTAGACCAAGTAGGGCATCAAAATCTAAAGCATCGAAATCTAAAGCGGAATTAAAATCTGATACAGCATTCAAATATTTACCTAAAAGTAACTGGGAAGCACCTCTGTAAAAATACGCATAACTATTGTTTTCATTCAACTTTAATGCGAATGTAAGATCTTGATATGCTTTTTCGTAATAGTTGATGTCCATATAAAAAACACCTCTTTTGTAGTAAGAATCAGAACTGGGGTCTGCCAAAATAGCAAAAGAATAGTCTTGTAAAGCCAATGGATATTTTTCTAAAGCAACATAAGCTGATGCTCTTAGTAAATACGTTTTGGGTTCTCTAGGAGCCTTGTTTATAACCAATGAGAAGTCTTTTATGGCGGCTTCATAATCGCCTAAATCGTACTTTACGCAACCTAAACTGTAAAGGGCATCAATAAAATTTGGGTCTAAATTATAGGCGTTTTGGTAATCTTCTTGTGCGCCAACTAGGTCTTTTAAACTATATCTAGAATTTCCTCTGTTGTAGTAAGTGTCGGCATCAGGTTGTAAAAGGATTATTTTAGAATAATCTACAATAGCGCCCGAATAATCACCTAAATCGTTTTTAGCAATGCCCCTGTAAAAATAAGCATCAAGGTTTTTAGGTTCCAACTCTATCACTTTGGTGTAAAGTTCTATTTTTTCGCTTAAATTGGTTGTTTTGGTAGCTTGTCTAAAAAACTTGTTGGCTTGCCCAAAAGAGATTAAAGGAAATAAAATTGCAATAAGCACAAACTTCTTCATAGACTTTTATTTTTATAAACGTATAACAAAAATATAAATTATAAACACTTTGTTATAAACTTAACATTTTCAAATAGTATATTATTTATTTTGAATAATGAAAAAATCTAATAAAATTACACTTTAATTATTTCTTATTAAAACTTCATAAAATCAAAAAATATGGATTTTATGAAATGTTATAGACCTTTTAATAAAAAAAAACTTTTTTCTTACAAATAACAACATAATTTTTCGTTTATATCGACAAAATGCATTAATTATGCATTTTGTCGATAATTTTATACACTTTATCGTTTGTTTTTAAAAATATAATGCTATTTTTGGAGCGTAAATTGCAATCTTTTTTTAATGGAAAAAAACTATCTCACAAAAATTGCTCCTAATCTGCAATCAATTGGATACCTAATTTTGTTTTTTATTTTAGGATTTATTGGTAATGCACAAGGAGATGTTCAAGTTCAAATTATTGGAGGCTCAATTGTAGCCGAGGGATCGACGATTTCTATTACCGCAGGGAATTCTATTAATTTTAGAATTACCGATATAGCTGGTAATTGCGGTTATATGGAAATTCAGGATATTAATATTACAAACGCTACTGATTTTTCACTTTCGTCCGATGACCTGCCTAAAAAAATAAAACCTTTAAACTGTAATGGAGGTACCAAATATGTAGACTTTACATTAAGAAATATTAGTGGAAATTGTGGTGCTAGCACAAATATCAATATTGTGGTTAAAAATACTCCTAACTATATATTTACATTTTTTATAAGTGGTAATCCTAAAATTAATGTTTTAGGAGGCAGCCCTTCTGCAGATGTGCTAAATGGTTCTACTGCTACAAGTGCTACCAATGGTACCTATTTTGGTGTAGTAGATGAAGGAGCAAGTGTTACGCGTTATTTTTCTATATCCAATACAGGAAGCTGTCCTTTAAATGTATCTACGATTTCAAGTTCATCTCCTAATTTTGTGGTGCCGGCGTACGTTTTGTTACCAAATTATACACCAACGGGTTTTACAGCAAGTATTGACCCAGGTTCTTATGTTATTTTACAAGTAACTTTTACAGGTCCAGTAGCTGGTACAGGAACCCAAACATCAACCATAAGTATTTCTAACAATGCCAATACAACCTTTGTTTTTGATGTAAGCGCGGAAATGTTTAATTATAACATTCCGGGTCCTGGAGGTATTACTACCGACTTTAGGCTTTGGTTAAAATCTACAAGAGGAATATCAAAAACAGGATCTATTCTTACCGAATGGAATGATGTAGGCTCTAATGGAAAAAATGCAACTACAGTTGCAGGTAAAGAGCCTACTTATTTGGATACTGCAACAGATAATATAAATTTTAATCCAGTTGTAAAGTTTCAAAATGATGGCGGAGCTACAGAACAATATATGTATAACAGTGATGCACCTTTAAGTGGTTTTTATAGTGCAGATATATTTATTGTAGTCATTCCAGACGCTACCATTACAAACGCCTCTTCAAGAAATACCATTTTTGCAGGTGTGGATTCTGAAACCGCAGGCGACATTACTGGTGTTGGCTTTGGAAATTATTCAACAGCTTTTGCAAACGAAACTTTATCGTACAATCAAGATGTAGCAGGAACGGGAACTTTTAACGGTACTGCAGAAATAAGTTCAACCTATTCCAAAGCAGGAATTATAAATATCAGAAACAATACAACTTCAACTCCAACAGGTCAGGAGATTTTGTATAACTCTAATCTTTTAACAACATCTACAGTTTCAAATTCTTTTACAAATGTAAATGGTAATAAATATTGGATTGGTAGAAATTTTGACTTAGTTGGCAGTCTAAATGGACGAATCGCTGAAATTTTTACATTTGGAACTAGAGTAGATGCAGCGGGAAGACAAAAAATAGAGTCTTATTTAGCAATTAAATATGGCATTACTCTAGGGACATCGAGTCAAGCTCAAAAGGATTATATCAATTCTTTTGATACTAAAGTTTGGGATATTACTGCAAATTTAGGTTATAACCACCACGTGGCAGGAATTGGTAGAGATGATGATTCCGATTTGAATCAAAAGCAATCCAAAACCATAAATACAGCCAACGAAGTAACTATTGGCCTAAACGGTATTTTTAGCACAAATAGTGCAAATAGCAATGAATTTAATGAAAATGGCGACTTTTTGGTTTGGGGATGCAACAATAGTAATTATACTGGTTCAAATGCTAATACAATCACAATTGCTACTGGCGTTACCACTTCTTTAATACGGATTGATCGAAAATGGAAAGTCGTGGAATCTATTGAAGCTGGTTCTGGAGGCGATGTTGAAAATGTATATGTATCAGTGCCATCTACTGCTTTTAGTAGCTTCTTATTAGATGCCAATGAAGAATATGTACTTATTGTTGCTGATAATGATGCGTTCGCTAATACAGATATTATAGACGTTATCCCTTTAAAATCAGACGGATTTGGAAATCTTAAAACGTGGTATGATTTTGATGGAACTAAGTATTTTACATTTGGTAAAGCTCCTAAATTATCAGAAAATCATTCAGTAAGCATCTCTTCTGGCGATTATTTGGTGGGAGAGTATTCACTTAATTTAAATGTTAATGATTTTACTATTTCAGCTTGGGTGAAAAATAGCACTGCAAGTGTAAATCCTAGAACAATCATGTCTAAAGGAAGTAAATTGCAACTTAGGCTCAATACTAGTGATCAAATAGAAGTGATGGTAGATGATGATGTAACGCCTAAGTTTGTTTCGTCAATGGCACTAAATGATAATAAATGGCACCAAATATCTTTTGTTTATGATAGCGGAACCATTTTTTTATATGTAGATGGTGTTTTAGATAAGTCTGAATTGAATGTTGTGGCTCCTTCACCTAATTTCAATCGTTTTGCTGTTGGAGCATTATATATAGATAAAAACACTGTTTTAAATCCTTTTTTAGGTGAAATTGATGAAGTGTATGTTTGGGATAAGGGGTTAAACGAAAGTCAAGTTCGTTACCTTATGAATCAAGAAGTGGAAAAAGTTTCGGGCAATCTAGTTGGTGGAAAAATAATTCCGTTTGCAGCGTCAAGTAACGAAGTATCAACAATTAGCTGGAGCAAACTTAAAGCTTACTATGATTTTAATTCGTTTTACGGAACTACTGTTGAGGGACTGACAGATGATAGAAATTTTTTAAGACTAAAATATTTAAATAAAGATAAAACCGTTGTAGACGTACAAACAATACCGGTACCTTATATATCGACTGCTAATGGTGATTGGGATACAGGTACAACTTGGAGCAATAATGCAGACCAAATAATTCCTAATTCGTTAAGTTTAGATGGAACGACCATAATTGATTGGAATATAGTTGAATTAAATCATGATATTGTTTCGGGTGATAGGGATATTTCCCTTTTAGGGCTGCTTAGCAATTCTGGGACATTAACTATTGCTGATCCTATAGATTCTCAAGATGAAACTAATTCTGGTCAGGCATTAACTATTACGCATTATCTAGAATTAGATGGTGTCATTGATTTGGTTGGGGAATCTCAATTAATTCAAACTGAGGGAAGTATTGTGGATGCCGATAGCGGTGGTTACATTGAAAGAGACCAACAAGGTACAGCCAACGGGTTTAACTATAACTATTGGTCATCTTCTGTTGGACCAATCATAGGGAATTCTGCAACAAGAGGAACCGGAGTCGCTAATACAAATACTAGCTATACCATAGCCAATGTTCTAAACGACGGGACAGATTCTGAAATCTATCAACCCCTATTATTTAATGCATCTCTTAATGGAAGTGGCACTATACCACCCCCAGGTTTTGCGAAAACGATAAGCACCTATTGGTTATATAAATTTTATGGTCCTACCGATGATTATTATGCATGGGAAAAAATTAACGAAACATCATCACTACTTGCTGGTGAAGGTTTTACAATGAAGGGTACAAGTGGGTTATCTACAACTCCAATATCGACACTGCAAAATTATGTATTTAAAGGCTTGCCAAATAACGGTGATATTACTTTAGCATTAGATAAATCATCAGGTGATGTTGATAGGTTGATTGGGAATCCATATCCTTCTGCAATTGATGCCACAGCATTTATTTTAGATAATTTAAGTATTGCAGATGGTGGTAACAATGCAACTGGGACCGTTATTAATGGAGCACTTTATTTTTGGGACCATTTCGGACAAGCAAACTCACATGTTTTAAAAGATTATGTTGGTGGTTATGCCACTCGTAATTTAATAGGGGGTGCTGCGGCCATTTCCAATGATGTTCGAATAAATAATGATTTGTCTACAGGGACAAAAGTTCCTGGGCCTTATATTCCCGTAAATCAAGGGTTCTTTGTTTCGACGGCAATAGAAGGCTTTGATAATTATAACGGTACGCCAATTGTAACGGTAGACGGTGGTGATATTGTATTTAAAAACAGTCAACGTGTTTTTGTTACAGAATTAGAGGAATCGTCACCCAGTGTCCTAGCTTCAGTTTTTATGAAATCTTCTAAAAGTAAAACGGCCAGTAAAATATCCCGTAACGATATTGTAGATAATAACCCAACCATTCGATTAATGTTTGATTCTCCATCTGGATTTCACAGACAAATTGTATTGGGAGCTAATAAAAAAGCATCTAATGGTTTCGATTTGGGTTATGATGCTTTTATGCTCGATACCAATAAAGAAGATATGTATTGGAGTTTTTCCAATAATAGATTTGTGATTCAAGGTGTTTCTGATTTTAACGCTTCCCAAGAGTTTTCATTAGGTTTAATTGTCAATAAAAGTGGTATAGCTAAAATTAGATTGGATGCTGTAGAAAATTTATCAGCAAGCCAGGATATATTCATCAAAGATGTTTCGACTGGTTTAACACATAAAATAAATTACAATTCTTTTGAGGTCTATTTAGATGCTGGAATATATAATGAAAGATTCAAATTAGTATTTCAAGGAAATCAAAATGGATTAAATGAAATTCTTAATGAGGAAAATAGTGCAGCAATAGCTTATTATGATTCTACAACCTCCGAAATTAATATAATTAACAACAACAAAATTAAGCTTAATGATATGGCGCTTTACAATTTGTCTGGTCACGAAGTTAAATATTCAAAACTAAATACCAATAAAAATGCTTCAATAAAAGTGTCCTTAGGTTTAGGTATTTATATTTTTAAATTGAATACAGAGAAAGGAATTGTTAGCAAAAAAATTATTATGGATTAGTTTAATTTTTTGTTTGAAGAGTTTTTAAATTGAAAACCCATCGATTACGATGGGTTTATTTTAGCATGTTATTTTTTTATTCACCCAAAAACGGATAGCGATAATCTGTTGGCGTTACAAAAGTTTCTTTTATTAATCTTGGGGAAACCCAACGCAATAAGTTTTGAGCACTTCCGGCTTTATCATTGGTTCCAGAAGCTCTAGCGCCTCCAAAAGGTTGTTGCCCTACAACAGCGCCAGTAGGTTTATCGTTTATATAAAAGTTTCCTGCACTGTTTTGTAAAGCAGTAGTTGCTTCATTTATGGCATATCTATCGGTTGCCAAAATAGCACCTGTTAGAGCATAGTCGCTTGTTCCGTCAACCAATTTTAAGGTATCTGCGTAAGCGTCATCTTCATATACATAAATAGTTATTACAGGTCCAAACAACTCGGTACACATGGTAGTGTATTTTGGGTTTGTGGTTACCAAAACGGTAGGCTCAATAAAATAACCTTTGCTTTTATCGTAATTGCCTCCAGCTATAATCTCAACATCGTTGTCGGTTTTCGCTTGGTCAATGTATTTTGCTAATTTATCAAAAGACCCCTCATGAATAACGGCAGTAATAAAATTGCTCATATCTTCAGGAGAACCCATTTTTAAAGATTTCACATCTTCTATGACCAGTTTTTTAACCTCGCTCCATAAGCTTTTTGGAATATAAGCTCTGGAAGCTGCACTACATTTTTGGCCCTGAAACTCAAAAGCACCACGAATAATAGCCGTAGAAACTTGTTTTGGTACAGCGCTTTTGTGTGCCATAATAAAATCTTTTCCACCTGTTTCTCCTACTATTCTAGGGTAGGTTTTATAGTTGTGTATGTTGCCGCCTATTTGTTTCCAAAGTTCTTTAAATATGAAGGTAGAACCGGTGAAGTGCAATCCGGAAAAATCAGGACTCGCTAAAACGGTATTGGTAATCATCACTGGGTCTCCAAAAACCACGTTAATAACACCTGCAGGTACACCAGCTTCTTTAAAAATATCCATAATTACTTTAGCTGAATATATTTGGCTATCACTAGGTTTCCAAACCACTACATTGCCCATAAGTGCCATACACGATGGTAAATTTCCAGCAATGGCGGTAAAATTAAAAGGTGTTACTGCATAGGTGAAACCTTCAAGTGGGCGGTATTCTACACGGTTCCATACATCACTCGTGCTTTCTGGTTGTTCACCATAAATGTCGGTCATGTATTGTACATTGTAGCGTAAAAAATCAACCAATTCACAAGCAGCATCAATTTCAGCTTGGTGTATGTTTTTAGATTGCGCTATCATGGTAGCGGCATTAATTTTTGCTCTATATGGACCAGCAACCAATTCAGCTGCTTTTAAAAAGATACTTGCACGTTGTTCCCATGGCATTTGAGACCATGTTTTTCTAGCTTCCAAAGCAGTTGCAATGGCATCCTCAATATGCTTTTTTTCGGCTAAATGATAGCTTCCAACCACATGTTGATGATCGTGTGGAGGCGACATGGTTCTGGTGTTTCCTGTTTTTACGTCTTGTCCGTTTATATATAATGGCACCTCAATAGTACTGTTGTACATCTCTTTATAAGCCTGTAATACAGCGTCGCGCTCTGGAGTTCCCGGAGCATAACTTTTTACAGGTTCGTTAACAGCAATTGGTACATTAAAAAAACCTTTTCCCATGTTTTGTTTATTTTTGTTATTGAATTATCAGTAAATGAGCTACAAATCTACGAATTTTCAAACGATTTACATGAATGATTGGCTCTTAAAAGCACGTTAAAGTTTATTTATTTTTTGTAAGTTGCTACACGGTTTTTAGACTACAGGTTTTATGTGTACAGTTACAATTTTTCCAAAAGAAAACAACGATTTTGTGCTAACTTCTAATAGAGACGAAGCGCCTAACAGAAAATCGTTACCTCCAGATTTTTATTTAAAAAAGGGTGCGAAATTGTTATTCCCTATGGATGAACAATCGGGTGGAACGTGGATTGGTTTAAGTGAAAAAAACCGATTGGTTTGTATGTTGAATGGAGGTTTTACCATGCATGAGCGAAAAGATAATTACAGAAAAAGTCGTGGTTTGGTAGCTTTAGATTTCATGACAGCAGATGAAATAGTTACTGCCATTGAAAAATTTGATTTGACAGACATAGAACCTTTTACCACCGTGATTGCCGATTGGAATACTACTTTAAAGTTTTATGAGTTGGTTTGGGATGGTATTGAAAAACACTTTCAAGAATTACCTCTAGAACCTAAATTGTGGTCATCTTCCACACTTTATGATGCCGAAATGAAACATGAACGCTTGCAATGGTTTGAAGCTTTTAAAGAAGAAAACAGCTTAAATGCCCAATCTTTGTTGAAGTTTCATAAAACAACGGCATCAGATAATAAAGATTATGGCGTTATCATGAATCGTGGTTTTGTAAAAACAACCAGTATGACCCAGGTTGAAAAATTCGGTGATTCGCTTGAAATGTATTATGAAAATTTTCAAAATAAAACCATTTCTAGTAAAACCTTTCATATGTCCGAAACTGTAAATGAATAATACAGGTATTATTTTAACCTTGGCATACCCAGAAACTATTGTCATGGTTTCAAAAGAATGGTTTTCTCCATTTTTAAGGTTTTTGGGTGTTGGAAAAAAGAATTATCTACGTGCTGGTCATGCGGCATTGGTACTTATAAATAAGGAAACAGGTATTTTGGAGTACCACGATTTTGGCCGATACATTACCCCACAACCAACGGGACGTGTTCGTGGTAGTGATACCGATAACGAATTGCATTTTCCGTTGGTGGCAAATATTGAGAATGACGAAATAACCAACTTAGATAGCATTTTAGAATTTTTGGCAACCCACCCTAAGCTAACACATGGTGATGGTAAAATGCTGGCATCGGTATGTAAAGCCGTAGATTACAAAAAGGCACGAGCGCATATTACCTACATGCAGGAAAAACATTTTATACGTTATGCCGCTTTTATAAAAGATGCCTGCAATTGTGCGCGTTTTGTAACTGATACGTTGATAGCTTCGGTAACCGATAATTCGATAAAAAAGAAACTTGAAAAATCAAAATGGTTTACACCAAGTACGGTTGGAAATGTGCTGTTGGCAAACACGGAAGCCCATGCTTTTGAAGTGAGTGAAACCGGTTTCATTTCAAAATTTGAAGGCTCTCAAAAAAGCGAAAACGTCCGCTGTTTTTTAGATAAGCTTAAAAACCACACGCCTAATTTTATAGGAACGCTACAACCAAAACCCGTTGATGGCTTGCATGAAAATGCACAATGGCTGCCAGGTATTGCAGCAGGAGCGTGGTTTGAGTTACATAGAACAGAAACCAATTCAGAATATATTTTTAGAAGAATTTCTCCCGTTGGAAACGTAGATGTACATGCTGTTTTTAAATTAGAAACTGAAGTTTTTAATTATCATGAATCTTTTGAATTTGTACATTACTCAAATTGCAAGTTTTTTCATGTAAAGCAAAATGGTAAGGTTTTTAGGTTTGATAGGAAGGAGTGATTTTTTGGCTTGGTTCTTTGTTGTAGCTAGTTTTATATTTTAAGTTTAAATTCATCTCTTGAAGGAATGTTTTTAAGTAATTCTCTCAATTCTTTTTCTTTACCTAAAATCATAATGGCCGACTCAATATATTCAAATGTCTTATAATAATTTTCTATTTCAAAAGACTTTAAAAAGTCTCTATAATCCTCATCTAAATGCGCATAAAATTTATCCCTTGTGTCTGTTAAAGAATTCAATTCAGATTTAAAATCATTCAGTTCGTTTAATAATTGGATTGATTCTGAACTATTTACTTTTCTTAATAATTTAAAAATATTATCTCTTGATGTAGAATTTTTGTCTTTTATTATTTTATAAAGTTCAATATGCAAATCTTTTAATAGTAGATAACGACAATGAAAAAGCAGTTCATTTTGGTCAACATATTTCGGAACAGATGAATTGTTGTTTTTTAAATGAATGTTATTCAAATAGCACCAACCTTCCCAACTTTTTCTGGCATTGAAATAATTTTTTAATAGTCTTTCAGTAGTTTTTTTATCCATTTTTAATTATCCAATTTATTAAGCCATTTCATTTTAATCATATATTAGAAATGATACTATTAACATTATGTAGGCTGTCCAATAAAAAGACTGAAATCCTTTTGTAATTATATTTTGTTTGTCAGCTAACCAATTGTTATTTGGATTTTTGCGAACAACTTCTTTAACTAATTTAGTAACAGCGTATTTGTTCCACGTAAAAATGATTACTCCTACAAATAGTACAAATGTTATTTTTTCTAATATGGTCATTTCAAATTAAGCACAATCAATTGGATATAATCAATTGTCTATATCCACATTATGCCCTCACGAATGTAATAAATATTAACTTACAAAATAAATTTTTAGAAACATTACGTAGGCTTTGTAACTGCGTTAGCGATAGAAGTGAATAGCTTTTGGCGAGTATGCGCAGCGAGCCAAAACTAGTAATGGATAGCGCGACCACTTGCCCTGAGCGGAGACGAAGGGTGTGGGAACGCCCAAATTGTTGTTTTGTTGATGAATTAAAAGATTGCTTTAGTGTAATTTTTTTTGCGAAAACGGATTAGTTTATTGCAAACGGTGCACTTAATTTAAAAGTAGGGATGGTAACTTTAAAGTTTTTGGTGGTGGTAAAGTTTACCATGCTGTAGTGCCCTTGCATGGCGCCAAAAGGTGAGGTTAGTAAACAACCCGATGAGTAGGTATGCGATTCGCCGGGTTTTAAAACAGGTTTTTTGCCTATTACGCCTTCGCCAGAAACGGTTTCAACGTTGTTTAGGGCATCTAGAATTTCCCAGTAGCGTGCGTTAAGTTGCACGGAATCTTTACTTTGATTTTCAATGGTCACGGTATAACCAAAGGCGTATTGTATTTTATAGTTTTTATAAAATGAGCCTTCGTAGGTGGTTTCTACCGAAATTTTTATGCCTCTTGTAACTTGTTGAACCATGCTAACTATTGGTGTTCACTGTGTTTATGCCGCTAAAATACTAAATTTTAAGGGGTAATTGGTGATTTTTAACGTGATTGATTAAAATATTGGTTGAAAGGTATCTTTAGTTTGAGATATTAACCGAATTGCCTTCGCCAATTCCAATTATTTTGTCGTAACGTGCGCCTAAATCTCTATAATAAATAATGACTTTATAGTTGTTTTCGGTTTGATAAAAATTGCCGCTTATGGCACCTTCGTTTAAACTACCATCTTTATTTACTACTACATATTTATAATTGTAAAATCCTTGTTTTAGTAATATGGCGTTTCTAAACACTTGGTTTTGGGCATCGAAAAGTAATTTGGTGCTGTCGTCAATCACATAATTATTAAAGTTTCCGTACACATGTATGTTTTTGTTTTTTAGTGCCTCGGTTGGAATGAGTGAAAAATGCATCCAAACATAATCGGCCTCAATACTTGGGTTTTCGGCGTCTAAAACGGTTATTACATAATTGCCGTTAATATCGGGGTTGTAGGTGTAGGGTTTGCTGGCACGTTCTACGTTTGTAAATAAATAGTTGTGGTAAAGGTCTTGTAAATCTATGGCGCGGATGCCTGTGTTGGCGGCGCGAACATCTTTGTTTTCAAAAAATAAATATTCATTGCCACCTAAAAAACTGGTTTCGGTATCGTATTTATAAATGAGCTGATTGCCAAGGATGTATTGTGGGTTTAGGTTTGAAATGGCGGTGTTTAAATTGTTGTTTTGCACAATAAGTGCTTTTACGGTTTGGGTTGGATTGTTAAGTGGTGCGTTTTTGGAAGTAACAATAATTTCAACCCGTTGTTTTTCTTCTATAAATTGAACGTCGCGTGCGCGTTTTATGGCTACGCCAATGGCGGCTTGGTCTTCATAAATCATAAATTTTCTTGAAAATACTATTTCATCATTACTATTGAAAACACTTAATAGGTAATTTCCGGAAACTTTTAGGCGTCTGGTTTGTTCGTTAGGAATGGTTAATTGGTAATGCGAATATATTTGATAGGTGTTGAATGAGTTTTCGTAGTTACGAATGCGTTGGTTGTCGAATCCATCCATGAATTCCGATTTCATTAAAATCGAAGGTGTCCAATCATAATTATAATGGTCAATCTTGTAGTAATAATCTTCTTCATTTCCGTTAAGAGCATCAAATTCTAGCACCACATACTCGCCCAATTTTAAAATGGGTAATTGGGTTTCGGGCGTGTTGCCTTTAAAATTGATGGTTTTAATATAACTTGGTGGGTTTGTTTCTTTTACTTGCGAAAAGGAAACTGTAGATATAAGTGCAAAAAGAAGAAAATATGTGTATTTTAACAAAGGCATTTTAACAGCGGTTTTTTTGTAAATATAAACAAAATTTATGCCTAACTCATATATTCTGTTTGCATCAAAAAAAATCTAAGTATTTATTATGTAAACTGTATTTTTAATTTGTATTTTTGCACCGATTTTTAGACAAATAATTTCAATATAAATAATATGTCAAACGACATTCGCATTAAAAAAGGTCTAGACATTAAACTTAAAGGTGAAGCTGAAAAAACCTTGGAAAAGGCGATTTTAAGCAACTTTTATACTTTAAGGCCTGAAGATTTCCATGGCGTTATCCCTAAATTAATTTCTAAAGTTGGAACTAAAGTAAAAGCAGGTGAGCCTGTTTTTTTCGATAAATCTAACGAAAACATCAAGTTTGTTTCTCCAGTTTCTGGTGAAATTATTGAAATTGCCCGTGGTGAAAAACGCAGAATTTTATCAATTAAATTTCAAGCAGATAAAGAGCAAACATATCAAGATTATGGTGTGTTTAATGTAGATGCGGCTAAACCAAATGAGGTAAAAGCACATTTATTAGCTTCTGGTTGTTGGCCTTTTATAAAGCAACGACCGTACGATGTTATTGCGAACCCTGATAGAGCGCCAAAAGCTATATTTATTTCAGGTTATGCCAGTGCTCCTTTAGCAGCCGATTTAGATTTTACCCTAAAAGGGAAAGAAGCTGAATTGCAAGCGGCAGTAACGGCATTAGGAAAACTTACCGAAGGGAAAGTACATGTGTCGGTTGGAGCCAAATCAACATCGCCATTAGCAGGTTTATCGGGTATCACGCTTCATAAAGTGTCGGGTCCGCATCCGTCAGGAAATGTGGGGACTTTAATAAATAAAGTAGATCCCATAAATAAAGGCGAAGTTGTTTGGACGGTTGCTGCGCAAGATTTAGTTATTATTGGTGAATTGCTTTTAACTGGTAGATTTAATGCAGAACGTATTGTAGCTTTAGCAGGATCGGCGGTTGAAAAACCAAGATATTTTGTTACCAAAATTGGTAGTGAAGTAGCAACCATGATTTATGACAAAGGAATTTCTCAAAAAGCACACGATCGTGTTATTTCTGGAAACGTTTTAAGCGGAAAGCACATTAAACCAGATGGGTATTTAGATTTTTACAGCAATGTAATTACTATCATACCGGAAGGGGATGATTATGAACTTTTCGGATGGAACAAACCTGTATTTAATAAAGTTTCTACATCAAGAGCATTTACTTTTTCTTGGTTAAACCCAAATAAAAAATACGATTTAAATACCAACACCAATGGTGAGCATCGTGCTTTTGTTGTAACTGGTGGTTACGAAGAAGTGTTTCCTCTAGATATCTATCCAATGCAAATTTTAAAAGCTTGTATGTATAAAGATTTAGATGAAATGGAAGCTTTGGGTATGTATGAAGTAGCACCTGAAGATTTTGCTTTAACCGAATTTGTATGTGTGTCTAAACAACCACATCAAGAGATTATTAGAAAAGGATTAGATGTAATGCTTAAAGAAATTGGGTAATTATTCATTGAATACAATGAAATGAAAAATATATAAGATGAATTTAAAAACACGATTACATATTTTAAAAAGAAAGTATAGAGGGTCTAAATGGGCTCCAGCGTTCAACGCGCTTCATACTTTTTTATACTTACCAAATGAGACCACACATAACGGAACTCATATAAAAGCAGCCGACGATTTAAAACGTACCATGAATACCGTAATTATGGCGATGGTACCTTGTTTAATTTTCGGAATGTTTAATGCAGGTTACCAACATAACTTAGCTGTTGGCGATATTCAAGCGGTGGCTGGAAGCTTTTTTAGTTCGGAATTTTGGACTTTAGATAACTTCTTAATTGGCTTCTGGAAAATAATTCCATTGGTTATTGTTTCTTACGGTGTTGGTTTGGGAATTGAATTCTTATTTGCCATCATTAAAAAGCACGAAGTAGAAGAAGGATATCTTGTAACGGGTATGTTGGTGCCACTTATTGTACCTATTGATATTCCACTTTGGATGTTGGCAGTAGCCGTTGCATTTGGTGTGGTAATTGGAAAAGAAGTATTTGGTGGCACAGGTATGAATATCCTAAATCCGGCACTTACCATTAGAGCCTTTTTATTCTTCGCATATCCAACTTGGATGTCTGGAGATAAAGTTTGGGTTGAAGGTGCGGTTGAGAGAACCAATGAAATTGCAGCAGGTGCTAACTTAGATGCTATTTCTGGTGAAACCATTTTAGGTAGTTTAGCTCAAGGAAAAGAAATTGCTTTTTCAACTTGGGATATGTTCATGGGCTTTATTCCTGGTTCAGTAGGAGAAACATCAACCTTGTTGATCCTTTTAGGTGGATTGTTCTTAATATTCGCTAAAATAGGAAGCTGGAGAATCATGTTGTCATCAGTATTAGGTGCTTTGGTAATGGGCTTAATATTCAACCAAATTGTTGATGCAGGAGTTATTACTGAAACCAGTAAATTTTACGGGTTAATGAGTACACCATTTTGGGAGCATTTAATTATTGGTGGATTTGCTTTTGGTACTGTGTTTATGGCTACCGATCCTGTTACAGCATCACAAACCAACAAAGGAAAATGGTACTACGGATTTTTAATAGGATTCATTTCTATTTTAATTCGTGTATTCAACCCTGCATATCCAGAAGGCGTTATGTTGGCTATTCTTTTAATGAATGTGTTTGCTCCAACTATCGATTACTATGTAATACAAGGCAACGTGAAGAAAAGATTGAAACGTTTAAAAGTAAAAACGGCTTAAGATGGAAAGTAGAACAGATAAAAATTCATATACCATAATATTTGCGATAGCAATGGTACTTATTGTAGGGGCTTTATTGGCATTTACAGCATCTTCATTGAAACCGCAAATTTCTGAAAACCAACGTATAGAAAAGCAACAAAACATTCTATACGCCATGGGTGTAAATAATAATGATGAAAGTAGTGCGTCTTTCGTATCTACTCAAGAAGCTGCCGCTTTATTTTCAAAATACATTAAAAAACAGTTGGTTATTGACGGAGGCGGTGTAAAGGAAGATAGCGAAGCCTATTTAATTGATGTTAAAAAAGAACAAGCGAAAGCAAAAACCGGAGGCGTAAGAAGGTTGCCTTTGTTTGTTGGTGAAAAAGACGGTAAAACGTTTTATGTTGCGCCAATATACGGCAAAGGACTTTGGGATGCTATTTGGGGCTATGTGTCTTTAGATGAAAACATGGTGATTCAAGGTGCTTATTTTGACCACAAAGGGGAGACTCCTGGTTTAGGTGCTAACATTAAAGAACGTTTCTTTATGGACGATTTTATTGGCGAACACCTATTAACCGATGCTGGCGATTTTGCAGGTATTACCGTAGCAAAAGGAAATGCCGACCCAAAAAATGAAGACAAAACAGATAATGAGGTGGATGCCATTGCAGGAGCTACTATTACAGGCGACGGTGTAACAGCTATGATTAAAAGCGATTTAAAGCTTTACAAACCTTATTTTGATAATTTAAAAAACAATTAATCTTATGGGACTTTTATCAAAAAAAGACACAAAGTTAATTACTGATCCGTTAGCGGATAACAACCCAATTACTATTCAGGTATTAGGTATTTGTTCAGCTTTAGCTATTACAGCGCAATTAAAAGCATCTATTGTAATGGCAGTGTCGGTAATGGCGGTTCTAGGAATAGGAAACGTGGTTATTTCATTAATGAGAAACATCATCCCATCTAAAATTAGGATTATTGTTCAATTGGTTGTGGTTGCTGCTTTAGTAATTATTGTAGACCAAGTATTAAAAGCGTACTCTTATGAGTTAAGTAAAACCTTATCGGTTTTCGTAGGGTTGATTATTACCAACTGTATCATCATGGGACGTTTTGAAGCATTCGCTTTAGCAAATGGTCCTTGGCGTTCGTTTTTAGATGGTATTGGTAATGCTGCTGGTTATGGATTGATTCTTGTAATTGTTGGTTTCTTTAGAGAATTGTTAGGTTCTGGTACTTTATTGGGATTTAAAGTTTTAGGAGATCCTATCGAAAAAACAGGATTATACGCTATTGGTTACGAAAATAATGGTTTCATGTTATTGTCTCCAATGGCATTAATAGTAGTTGGAATCATCATTTGGGTACAACGTTCAAGAAATAAAGCATTAATAGAAGATTAATCAGTACACAGTTTGCAGTAGCAGTAAACAGTAATGACTGTAAACTGAGACTGAGACTGAAAACTTAAAAGAATATGGAACATTTAGAATTATTTTTAAAATCAATATTTATAGATAACATGGTGTTTGCCACGTTTCTAGGAATGTGTTCTTACCTTGCTGTATCAAAAAAAGTAAGTACAGCAGTTGGTTTGGGAGCTGCCGTTATTTTTGTATTGGCTATTACAGTCCCTTTAAACTGGTTATTAGATCAGTATTTATTACAACCAGGTGCATTAGCGTGGTTAGGTGCTGAGTATGCCGATTACGATTTAAGTTTCCTATCATTCATCATGTTTATTGCTACCATTGCAACTATGGTGCAATTGGTAGAGATTGTTGTTGAGAAATTTTCACCATCATTATACAATTCACTAGGTATCTTTTTACCACTTATCGCGGTAAACTGTGCTATCCTTGGTGGGTCGTTATTTATGCAATCGCGTGAAATTCCAACATTAGGTTTAGCCACCACATACGGTGTGGGTTCTGGTATTGGATGGTTTTTAGCTATTCTTGCTATTGCCGCCATTCGCGAGAAAATTAGATATTCAAATGTACCACCTGCCTTAAGAGGATTGGGTATTACATTCATCATTACGGGTTTAATGGCAATTGGATTTATGAGTTTTGGAGGTATGTTAACTGGAGGTGATGAAGGTACAAAACAAGAAGAAAAAACAGCCAAAGTTGATTCGGAAGTAGAAAAAGGAGATAAAGTGTTAGCTAATAATATAAAAGACAATGAGTAATATAATTTTAGCCGCAGGTACATTAGGAACAATCATAGCTACAGTAACAGCTTTTTTAATTATTACTATTTTATTGGTAACATTATTATTAGTTGTAAAACAAAAATTATCACCATCAGGACCGGTAAAAATCACGATCAATGGTGAAAAGGAAATTGAAGTAGCTTCAGGAGGTAGTTTACTATCTACTTTAGGAAATCAGAAAATATTCTTACCATCAGCATGTGGTGGTGGTGGAACTTGTATTCAATGTGAATGTCATGTATTATCTGGTGGAGGTGAAGCACTTCCAACCGAAACACCTCATTTCACTCGTAAAGAGTTACAACATGGGGCACGTTTAGCTTGTCAAGTTAAAGTGAAACAAGACATGAACATTACCATTCCAGAAGAAGTTTTTGGTATTAAAAAATGGGAAGCAACCGTTGTTCGTAATTATAACGTAGCATCGTTTATTAAGGAATTTGTAGTTGAAATTCCTGAAGATATGGGTTACAAAGCTGGTGGATATATTCAAATTGAAATTCCACCATGTGAAATAAAATATTCAGATATTGATATTACGGCGCATCCTGAAGAACATGAAACACCAGATAAATTCCAAGCAGAATGGGATAAGTTTGGTTTATGGAGTTTAACAATGAAAAACGCCGAGACTGTTGAGCGTGCCTATTCGATGGCTTCTTATCCAGCAGAAGGGCGTGAAATTATGTTAAACGTTCGTATTGCGACACCACCTTGGGATAGAAATAAAAATGGATGGATGGATGTAAACCCTGGGGTAGCATCATCATATATTTTCAACCAGAAAAAAGGAGATAAAGTGACTATTTCAGGACCTTATGGTGAGTTCTTTATCAATGAATCAGATTCTGAAATGCTTTATGTTGGTGGTGGAGCAGGTATGGCGCCAATGCGTTCACATTTGTATCACCTATTTAAAACCTTAAAAACGGGTAGAAAAGTAACCTATTGGTACGGTGGTCGTTCTAAGCGTGAGTTGTTCTATTTAGATCATTTTAAACAATTAGAGGATAGTTTTCCTAACTTTAAATTCTATTTAGCTTTATCGGAGCCTTTACCAGAAGATAACTGGAAAGTAAAAGCAGATATCGATTCGCCAGGTGATGGGTTTGTAGGATTCATACATAACTGTGTTATTGATAATTATTTAAGCAAGCACGAATCGCCAGAAGATATAGAATTGTATTTCTGTGGACCACCATTAATGAACAAAGCTGTTCAAAAAATGGGTGAAGATTTCGGTATTCCAGATGAGCACATTCGATTTGATGACTTTGGAGGGTAATCTTCCAGAATTTTATAAAACTAAAAACCCAACTGAATAAGTTGGGTTTTTTTATTCAATAAAAAATAATTAATTCATTTTTGGAGCTATGGGAGCAGGTACAATGTTTTCAATTGGTTTCATGGTTTTAAGATAGGCAAAAATAGCCTTTAAATCATCGTCGGTAAAATTAGCATAATGTTCCCACGGCATTGGAGGCAATAAAGGTCTACTTCCCTCTAAGCCTTTGTACAAGCCTTTTTTTATACACTTTATAAACTGATCTTCTGTCCATGTACCTATGCCAGTAGCATGTGGTGTTATGTTAGCAGCAAATGATGTACCCCAAGGCCCTGTGGCAGAAGTAAGTCCCATTGAAAAAAGAACATATGATTTAGCTGTTTTTTCATCATAGGGTGGTAATTCTTGACCGGCAGGATGGCCAGATAGCAAACGGTCTGGATCCAGTTCCATACCTTTTTCTGTAAACTTTTTAGGTGAATGGCAGTCATGACAGCCGTTGGAGTTAAGAAGGTACCCGCCTCGTTCTACAGGATCTTCAACAATAGCTGTTGTTGGTTCATACAATTCTTCAGTTTTTTTTTCTTTTGAATTGCAAGCGATTAGAAGTGCACAAGATAAGGTGCCCAAAATTAAAATGTTTGTTTTCATATGTTTGGTTGGTTAGAAGTGACAAAAGCATTAGAATGGGACTATGTAAATTTAATTATTTTTTTAATTGAAAAGATGAAATTGGATAAAAATCAGAAAATCAAATTAATACATGTTTTGGTTGTGTTTTTAACAACGCAGTATAATCCATAATGTTCGGAATGTTGTCCAATTTGCACAGTAAGGTAATTACTTCGGTTAATCCATTAAACAATAGGTCTGTTTCTGTTGGATTTTTAGGCTTTTTGTTTTTATGGTGAAGAGGCAGTTGATAACCGCAAGCTTTTAAAAAAGCGGCTTCAATTTGTAACAATTCTAAAGGGGTATAGCCATTAAATGTTCTGCCTAAAGCTTGATGCACGTTTCCAACATAATTCAACTCTGTAGCACCATGGTGGTCTGAAAGATGCTTCCAACTGTCTTTGTTGTCTAATATGTTTCCAACCGCACATTGTTTGCAACATTCGGGATGCAATTCGTTGTTATAAAATGCATTATAAAGTTTTTTCACGGCTAAATCTAGCCTTTTAGAAGTTTTCATGGCTATAGAATTTACTTCTAAGTTATTGAAAAATTAAGACTTATCCTAAAAAATTAGAACACCCAACCAATAACAAATTGAAACATAAGTATTAAAAGTGAAGCGGAAATTAAATTAATAACAATACCAATGCGAGCCATTTGGCTCACTTTTATATAACCACTGGCAAATACAATGGCGTTTGGGGGCGTTGCCATAGGTAACATAAAAGCACAACTACTGGCTATGGTAACCGGTATTAAAAGGTAAAGTATAGGAATATTTAGCCCCATGGCAATACCTGCTACAACGGGTGCTAAAACGGCTGTTAAAGCAACGTTGCTCATTAACTCGGTCATAAACAACATTAAGGTGATTAAAAGGGCTGCTGTTAGTAAAATACTAATATCGCTTGTTGAAATTTTTGCAGCAATAATATCCACAATACCACTAGTAGACATGCCGTTAGCCAATGCCAAACCACCTCCGAATAAAATTAAAATGCCCCAAGCTAACTTTTGGGTGTCACTCCACTCTAAAATAAAATCGCCTTTTTTTAAATTGAATGGAATTGTAAATAAAGCTAAGGCTCCAAAAATACTAATCATAGTATCGGATAAATCAAGATTAGGAATGAGCGAGTTGATGAGGGTTCTAAAAATCCAAAGAAAAACAACCGCGCTAAAAATGACTAAAACTTGTTTTTCTTTAGGTGAAATTTTTCCTATTTTTTCTAATTCAGAATCAATGACATCTTTTGAAGCATTAAATTTTAACCCTTTGTTTGGGAAAAACCATCGGGTCATTACAAAATAAATAATAGCTATTAAAAGTGCAGAAAAGGGCAACCCTATAACCATCCATTTAAAAAATGAAATTTCAATATGGTATTCGTTTTCTAGCAACCCAATAAGAATAGAGTTTGGTGGCGTGCCTATAACGGTTGCAATACCACCAGCATTGGCAGCAAACGCAATACCCAACATAACACTAATGGCAAAATTTTGGTCGTTTTTTGTAAAACCATCGGCATCATCAACCAGTAAATGTATTACTGATAAGGCTATGGGTAGCATAAAAACAGTACAGGCGGTATTACTTATCCACATGCTCATAAACCCGGTCGCAATCATAAATCCCAATATGACTTTGTTAGGGGTGGTGCCTGTTTTTTTTATAATGTTTAAAGCAATTCGTTTATGAAGATTCACTTTTTCAATAGCTAAAGCCAACACAAAACCACCAAAAAATAGGAACACAATAGGACTTCCATAGTTTGCACCAACGGCGTCTATAGGCATCACCTTAAATATAGGAAACAGCAATAGCGGTAATAGTGCCGTTACTGAAATAGAAACCGTTTCGGTAATCCACCAACAAACCATCCACAACGCTGTTGCTATAACAGTATCGGCATTGTTGGAGATAATATCAAAAGGTAAAAATTGAACAATAAAAAACAAAATAGGGCCAAGAAATAAGCCTATTTTTTTTGAAACGGGATGGTTAGTCATGTTAATCTTAAAGTTGTTTAGAGTTTTTAAAGTTAAACAAATTTAGGTTTCAAAATTTAAATATAAATTTTTGAATTATTTATTGGATGCCATAGTGTTTTTTTAAATTCAGCTTTACTTAGTTTTGGATAATTTCGGTTTACTTCTAAAAATTGTTATCATAATTTTTACTTTTTAGTACTTTTGTAATATGAGTAAAGCACTTACAGACCAAGAATTACATAATTTAGCTATGAACCATGTTGGAAAAGACTTAGAACAACGTGGTTTTGAGTTTATTGCCATTAACAGTAAGCTTAAAAAGCATCCGCAATTCGTTTGCATCGATAAAAACAAGCAATATTATTTTGTAATTGTGAGAGCTGTTATTTTACCCGATAACCCCAATAATTATGATGTTATTTGGATGGAAGCTTTCAAAAAACATGCTCGGGAAAAAGATGCCAAAGTACTTTATGCAGGTGTTGGTATAGGTAACATTGCTGGAGAAAAATTACCGATTTATTTAAATCAGGATTATTTGTTGGAATATAATGGCATACAGGTTTTAGAAACTAATTTGAATTGAAAATGAAACAGTTTACCTTTCTTTTAGCTGTGTTGTTTTTCATTTCATGCAAACAAAACCCCGTAAATACAAAGCTTTCTGGTCCTATTTTTGGTACTAGTTATTCCATTATTTATAATTCTGAAATTAATTATCAACCTCAGTTTGATAGTTTGTTTTATGTAATAAATAAATCAATGTCTACTTATCAAACCGGTTCTTATATTTCTAAATTGAATAGAAATGAAGATAGTCTTGTAGATACACATTTTATAAAAGTCTTTGAAGCTTCAAAAGAAGTTTATAACCAAACCGAAGGTGTTTTCGATCCCACTATTGGAGCCGTTGTAAATGCTTGGGATTTTGGTCCTGAAGGAAAAATAGTGAATCTAGATAGTTTGAAAATTGATAGTTTAATGCTATCGGTTGGTTTAAATAAAGTAAAACGAATCAATAATAAAATTATAAAATCCAAAGGCACTTTTATAGATTTTAATGCTATAGCAAAAGGTTATGGTGTTGACGTAATTGGTGAATTTTTAGAAAGTAAAAACATAAAAAACTATCTAGTTGAAATTGGTGGTGAAATACGTGCAAGAGGAGTAAATGTAGAAAAAAAATCGCCTTGGAAAATTGGTATTGAAATGCCGCATTTTGATGGTGAACAATCCATTTTAGAAGCTATTGAAGTACATGATGAAGCCATGGCAACTTCGGGTACTTACCGAAAGTTTAAAGTGGATAATGATGGTAATCGCTACGCACATATCATAGACACACAAACAGGCTACCCCAGTAAAACCAATCTTTTAAGTATTTCTGTAATTGCCGAAAATTGTATGGTTGCTGATGCATATGCCACTGCTTTTAAAGCTATGGGAATAGAAAAAGTGAAAACCTTTTTGAAAACCCACCCAGAACTTAAGGTGTTTCTTATTTTTGAAAATGATAAAAAGGAATTGGAAACACTGTCCTTAAACGATTTTCCCAAGAATTAAATCAAGAGTTATTTGTAAACTACTGGAATAATTTCGCCTTTAGCTAAACAGTATTTTATAATGTCTACTTCTGATAGTTTTGATGTGTAATCAACTTCTTCAACCTTAAAACCAACACTTCTTAACTTGTCAAAATAATCTCGACCATAAACACGCACATGGTCGTATTGTCCAAATATTTCAGCACGCTTTTTTTTATCGGTTATGGTGTTGTCCTCAAAAGTAACCGCTCTGTTCAAATCTAGCGGAATTTGAAAAACACCCATACCACCAACTTTCATGACTCTATATAATTCCTGCATCGCTTTGGTATCGTCCGGAATATGTTCCAGCACATGGTTGCAAAGAATAACATCATAAGTGTTGTTAGGAAATGGTAGGTTGCAAATATCGGCTTTCACATCGGCGATAGGCGACAATAAATCAGTAGTGGTGTAATCTAAATTATTAAGCTTTCTAAAACGTTTTAAAAAACATTGTTCAGGTGCAAAGTGGAGTACTTTTAGTTTTTCTTTTGAAGTAAAAAAATCAGTTTCATTTTTTAAATACAACCAAAGTAATCGGTGGCGTTCTAAACTTAAAGTAGACGGCGATAGTACATTATTACGTTGTTTACCATATCCGTAAGGTAAAAAACTTTTAAAACTTTTTCCATCAATAGGATCGGTAAAAGTATTGCCTTTTAAAATAAATACTAAAACAGGGCGAATAATGTAGCTTAACCTAATTAGTAAAGGCCTTGGAATGGTATTTAGAATTATTTTGAAGATTTTTTTCAAGTTGTTTAGCAGAGATTCACAGAGAACTCATAGAGATTCACTGAGGCGTGTTAATAAAACGTTTAATACCGTTTTTTAAAAGTTTAGTATGAAAGTTTAAAAGTAGCCCTAATGGATAATTTCCCAATTTCATGTATGTTAATATTTGGGCTGTATGTACGTCTGTAAGCTTTTCAACTGTTTTTAATTCTATAACGATTTTATTCTCAACAAGGAGGTCTATTCTGTAGCCATGGTCTAATGTTATATCTTTATAAACTATAGACTGAGTTGTTTCTTTTGTAACTGAATATCCCATCGCTTTTAATTCATAAAACAAACATTCCTGATATGCAGATTCAAGTAAACCTGGACCTAGTGCTTTATGAACTTCAATCGCAGCACCAATAATGTTTTCAGTAATATCGTTGTAAACCATATTGTATTAAAACTAAACTCTCTGTATGTCTCAGTGGGTCTTTGTGAATCTTAGTGTGGCAACTCTAAAGTACCAATGCTTTTTGGCGAAATTCTTCTTCTTCATTGCTTCGAATTCCCAATGCTTCATAAATATAAGCAAAGGTTGAAAGTAATTCTGGTTTTCCATCTACTATGGCAACATCATGTTCAAAATGTGCCGAAGGTTTATTGTCTAAAGTAGTTATAGTCCATCCGTCATTATGTTGTTTAATGCGGTGTGTTCCCATATTGATCATGGGTTCAATGGCAACTACCATACCTTCTACAAATTTTTTGCCTCTACCACGTTTGCCGTAGTTTGGCATTTCAGGATCTTCATGCATTTTTTTTCCTAAACCATGGCCAACCAATTCTCTCACAACACCATACCCATGGTCTTCGCAGTATTTTTGAATGGCATAACCAACATCACCAACACGATTGTTCACTTTAAATTCGCGAATACCAACGTATAAGGATTCTTTAGTAACCTGAAGTAGTTTTTCGGTATCAGGGTCTATTTCTCCAACCGCGAATGTATAGGCATGATCGCCATAAAAACCATTCTTTAAGGCGCCGCAATCTATAGAAATAATATCGCCTTCAACCAAAGGTGTATTGTTTGGAATACCGTGTACAACTTGCGTATTTGGACTCATGCACAGCGTATTTGGAAAATCATATAACCCTAAAAATCCAGGGATAGCCCCATGGTCTCTAATACAGGTTTCTGCAATTTTATCGAGTTGTAAAGTAGTTACACCAGGTTTAATGGCTTTTGCTACTTCACCTAAAGTTTTAGATACTATTAAGGCACTTTCGCGCATTAATTCAATTTCTTCTTTTGTTTTTACTACAATCATACTTGAAAAATAATGGCAAAGATACTTAAAATGCTAATAATGGCTTTTGGATATTTGGATTGATTTACTTAAAGAAGTCAAAAATACTTTTTCTTTTTTCTGGTATTGGGGGATTGGTATTGGTAAGCATTTGATAAATTTCTCCCCAGCCTAAAAAACCACCAATATTTCTATCGTCAATAAATAAATCGGCGTGAATTTTTCTGCTCATATTGTTGTTAAAATCTTCCTCAGGAAAACTTTTGTTTACAGCGTAGAAATGTAATCCGTTTTCTTCACAAAAACGGACGGCATCATCTAATTTTGAACCATTTCTATAGGTCCATAAAATTAGACGATGCCCTCTTTCTTGAAGTTTTTTTAGTGTTTCGAAAGCAAAAATAATTGGTTTGCCTATTTGTGGATAAGCATCTTCTACAATAGTTCCATCAAAATCGACAGCAATAATTAAGTTTTCGCTAAATTTCATTTAAAATTGGAGCTTTATTTTAAATAACTAAAATACAATAATTTATTTTCTTAAATATTTAAACTAAAGCATGTCGCGTCATAGCTACAGGTTGTTCTACACCAATTAATTTTAAAATAGTTGGTGCCACATCTCCTAATACACCATCTTTAATAGATTTTAAATCGTTATCAATTAAAATTACAGGAACTGGGTTTGTGGTATGTGCTGTGTTTGGAGAACCATCAGGATTTATCATGGTTTCGCAGTTTCCATGGTCGGCTATAAGTAGGGTAGTGTACCCGTTTTCCAATGCTGTTGTTACTACATCTTTAACGCATTGGTCTACAGCTTCACAAGCTTTAATGGCAGCTTCCATAACACCGGTATGTCCAACCATATCGCCATTGGCAAAATTTAAACACACAAAATCTACTTCTCCTTTTTGCAATTCAGGTATTAAGGCATCACGTAATTCAAAAGCACTCATTTCTGGTTGTAAGTCGTAAGTAGCTACTTTTGGTGAATTACGTAAAATACGGGTTTCGCCTTTAAAAGGTTCTTCACGACCACCAGAGAAAAAGAACGTAACGTGTGGGTATTTTTCAGTTTCAGCAATACGGATTTGTTTTTTATTGTTTTTTTCTAATACTTCACCCAAGGTTTCAGTTAAGTTGTCTTTATTGAAAATAACGTTAACGTTTTTATAGGTATCATCATAATTTGTAAGCGTAACATAGTACAAATTCAATTTGTGCATGTTTTGCTCATGAAAATCGGTTTGCGATAAGGCTTCGGTTAATTCACGACCACGGTCTGTTCTAAAGTTAAAAAAGATAACAACATCATCTTCCTTAATTTTTGCAACCGGATTTCCAGTAGCATCAACCATTATAATAGGCTTAATGAACTCATCTGTAACATCATTTTCGTAATTTTTTTGAACCGTTTTTGTAACATTTGTTGAGGTTTCCCCAATGCTGTTCACCATGGCATCGTAAGCCAATTTAACACGTTCCCAACGTTTATCTCTATCCATGGCGTAGTAACGGCCAGTTACCGTGGCTAGTTTGGTATTGGTGTTTTCTATATGGTTTTCCAAGGAAGTTAAAAAACCAAAACCAGATTTAGGGTCTACATCTCTACCATCAGTAAAAGCATGAATGTATGTGTTTTTTAAACCAAAATCGTTGGCAGCATCAATTAATCCGAATAAATGATTGATGTGTGAGTGTACGCCACCATCACTTAATAAACCTAAAAAATGAACATCTTTGTTATTGGTTTTGGCATAATTAAAGGCATCAACCAATACTTTTTCGGTGTTTAAAGTTTTGTTTTCAACTGCCAAATTAACTTTTACCAAATCTTGGTATACAATTCGGCCTGCACCTAAATTCATGTGGCCAACTTCACTGTTTCCCATTTGTCCTTCAGGCAAACCTACGTGTAAACCATCGGTTCTTAAAGTGGCGTATGGGTATTTTTTATATAAAGAATCAATAAATGCTGTGTTTGCATGATCGATTGCTGAAACTTTTGGGTCTGGTGAATTTCCCCAGCCATCAAGAATCATTAAGATAACTTTTTTGTTCATTTTTTTTAACTTTTTTAACAGAAATCAAAGATACTGAAGTTTGATTTAATACTGTTGAAAAACGAACTGAAAACCTTTGAAAGTACCAATTTTTATAAGAAGTTTAAAAAAAAATGAATCCGTTAAAAATATGTGAATTAAACGTTAAAAATCTGTTATATAATATTTTAGTGTAACAGATTGGATTTTTTGTCGTCTCTTTAGTATATCATTAATCAAAACAAAATCATTCATCATGAAAAAAACAATCATTTTTTCCGCAATCGCGTTATGTTTCTCATTGGGAACCGTTAATGCAAAATCATCTAATTTTAACGTTGAAAATCACAACGTAGAAACCGTTTTCAAAGTAAATTCATTTTGTGTTTCTATTGCAAAAGGCGATATAGAAACAGTAAAAAAACTTTTGTCGTTGGGCGAAGATGTGAATCAAAAATCCAATGGCATGACCCCAGTTATGTATGCTGCTAAGTACAACAGAACTGAAATTTTGCAGCTTTTAATTGAAAAAGGTGCCGATTTAAAAGCTAAATCTGATAAGAAAAAAACAGCGGCGGATTACGCAAAATTACACGGTGCTACAGATGCATATGCCATAATAGAAGAAGCATTGTCAAAAAAATAATTAAATCCTACATATAATTATTTTGAGTTAGTCACTTTTAAAAACCCTGAATTTCAGGGTTTTTTATTTATAAAGTTTTATACATAACGTAATGCAGGCCTATGTGTTCTATGTTAAAAGCATCACCAATAATTGTATAATCCATTTTTTTATAAAAACCTATAGCTTTTTCTCGGGCATTGCACCAAATAATTTGAATGTTCTGAGTTCTTAACAAGACCTCACCATGGTTTAAAATTAATTGGCCTAAACCAAGATTTTGGTATTCGTTTAAAACGGCCATTCCTCTAAGTTGATATTGAAATTCCTCGGGTAATAAAGGATGCTTGCATTTAAAAAATGAACATACCGCTACTAATTTATTTTCAATGAAAGCACCTAAATGAAAGGTTGTGTTAAGGTCATCCCCATCAAAAATGCAAGATTCTATAGGTTTCCCAGCTCTTAAAACTGGGTGTCTAACTGCATGGGCTTCAGTAGCAGATATGTGTTTTATTGTGTGATTCAAAATTTTATAGATTCAAAATGAAATTCAAACTTAAACAAATTTACTTTTTGATAAGTTGAACATTTTGAAATTAATTATCTTCACTAAAAAAACAAGAATGTCTTTTATATTTAGAATTATTGAAAAAGAAGAAATCAATACAATACTACCTTTAGTAGAAAAACTAAACGATTATAAAGTGCCATTAGATGTTTTAAAAGAGCGATTTTCTGAAATAGTAAATCAAAATTATGAATGTGCAGGTATTTATAACGATAAAAAATTAATTGGTATTTGCGGACTTTGGTTTTGTACAAGGCATTATACAGGTAAGAGTGTAGAATTGGACCATGTATACATATATGAAGATTTTAGAGGCAAAGGTTTAGGTAAAAGGTTTTTTGAATGGATTTACAATTATGCGGAGCTAAAGGGTTGCAAAACAGCTGAATTAAACACCTATGCAACCAATTATGCATCGCACAAGTTTTATTACAATGAAGACTTTAAAATTTTAGGTTATCATTTTTTAAAAAAGTTATGATTTTTTTCTTGCGGAGTAAGAAACCATTTTTATATATTTGCGCCGGAAATGCGAGAGTAGCTCAGTTGGTAGAGCGTCAGCCTTCCAAGCTGAATGTCGCCGGTTCGAACCCGGTCTCTCGCTCTAAAAAGCTTCATAGAAATATGGGGCTTTTTTATTTTAAATGGTTTAGCTCTGTGCCAGTTTTAATTTCATAAGGGACTTTATTATATTCAAAAACACGAGCAGTCAATGTTCCTTTTAAAACGATGGAGTTATCATGTACTTGTAACCAGCTGCCTTCTCGCAAGCCTACAACTGGAGGTGTGTTGAAGTTATGGAATTCTTTTATTCGGGTTTCTCGGGTTTCTCCCATGTGGGTGCTATTGGTGTCGGGGTCTAAATAATGCGGATTGATATTAAACGGAACGAAAGCCAACGCGTTGAAACTTGGTGGGTACACAATGGGCATATCGTTGGTGGTTTTTATGGTGAGGCCACAAATATTGCTACCTGCACTAGTTCCTAAATAAGGTGTGCCGTTTTTTATGGTGGTTTGTAAGGTTTCTACAAGATTGTTTTTATAAAGTTGATAGGTTAATACAAAGGTATTGCCACCGCCAACAAATATGGCTTCGGCGTTTTTTATGGCTTCAATAGGGTTTTCAAATTCATGAATGCCTTTTGTTGTTTTGTTGATTTTTGAGAAGGCTTCAGTTGCTTTTTTTGTATATTCATCATACGATATGCCACTGGGTCTTGCATAAGGAATGAATAAAATGTTGTTGGCGTTTTTAAAAAATATGGTTAATTCGGGCAACATATATTCTAAATATCCACTTCCATGAATGGTTGATGTACTGGCAATAAGGATGTTTTTCATTAATAATAGTTTATTGAGTAAAATTAACCAATTAGGTGTTTTAATAAAAGATTATAGCCATATTGTTATTAAAATTGGTTTTTATGGGTTATTTTTAAAGTAAAAATATCATGAAAAAAATTATATTCTTATTTACTCTTTTGGTTAGTTTACAAGCGATAACACAAAATTTAAAACGCGTTGAAGTTGAAGGCAAGATAATTGTTGAAAGTAATGATATTTCTGATATAACCATTTTTAACAAAACAGCAAACATTGTTGCTATAACCGATGATAATGGTGAGTTTGTTTTATCGGTAGGTTTAAATGATTTTATTGAGGTGCGTGCATTACAATTTCAAAATATTAATTTTCAAGTTAGTGAAGCGATTATAAAATCGAAAAGAATGAAAATATTTTTAATTGAGCAGATTAATAAACTAGATGAAATTATTGTGACTTCAAGTAAACTATCGGGAAACTTAAAAGTAGATATAGAAACGACCAAACCCCTTAACCTGAAATTAGATGCCTTGTATTTTGGTATAGAAAATAGCGATGATTATGGTTTTAAACCGGATAATAAGTCTCAAGTTACTAATATTGGCATGAATACTCAAACCCAAAAAATGGTTAACGGACTTAATATTGTTAATGTTGTAGACCAGATTTTGTTGCCATTATTCAGGTCTGGTGTAAAAAACAAAAAAGAATTGGGAATTCCGGAAGTTCCAGCAGAGTCCGTTAAATATTATTTTGGTTCCGAATTTTTAACCAATAATTTTGGTATTCCCGAACATCGTGTTGAAGAGTTTGTAAGGTACGTTGAAAGTGAGGATTTCGATTTTTCTTTGCTTAATTATGGAAAGGAAATGGAGTTTTTACAACTGCTCCATGAAAAAAGTTTGCAGTTTTTAAATAAAGACAGCAACAAATAGCACTTATGCTTTTTCCGCATACAAAAATACTTTAACAAAAGTTTAAATCGGTTTTTTATTTTATTTAAGAGTTTGTAAACGTTCTTTAGAGCGCCAAACCAAAAACATGTCACTAGCCAAATTCAATAGTATTATTGTTCTTTTTTTGTGTCAAGCTGTTTTTTCTCAGTCCGTTGAAATTTCAGGAAAAGTAGATAGTAAAATTGAAGTGGAAAATATTCATGTTATAAATAAAACGGCTCAAGTTTTTGCTGTAACAAACAACAAAGGCGAATTTAAAATTCCGGTAAGTTTAAATGATACATTAACATTTTCGTCTATACAGCATCAACCAAAAACCGTGGTTGTAGATAAAAACATGATATTATTTAAAGCTATTAAAATTACTTTAGATGAATTAATTAATGAGTTGGATGAAGTTGTTGTTGGTAAGGTGCTTACAGGAAATTTGTTTTCAGATATAAACAATATTGAAGGCAATGCGCCCATTAATTTTTACGATGTTGGCATACCAGGTTATACAGGAAAACCCGCAACACAAAGTGAACGACGTTTAAGTGAAGCGGGTGAATTTAAGCCTAAAATGTTGTTGGGCTTATTGGGGGGCTCAGTTCCATTAAATCCAATTTTAAATGGAATTTCAGGAAGAACGAAAATGTTAAAAAACAGAGTTGAACTAGAAGGAAAAGAAGAGTTAATGCAAAGTATAATAGGGCGATTAGCTAAAGATTTTTTTGCTTCCAATCCTATGGAAGAAGATCTTAAAATGGACTTTTTTTATTTTTGTGCCGATGATGAAAACTTTATTAAGTACTGCAAAAATGAAACCGATTTTAAAATATTAATTTTTTTAAGGCATAAGTACAAGCAGTATATGGAGAACTTGAAAACAAGTAAACCTTGATTTTAAGATGCTTTTTTAAAAACAACTACCGTAAAATAACTACTTTAGCCAAAATAACTACTTAGATTAATCCACATGAAATGTCTATTAATACTGTTGGTAATTCCGCTTTTCGCATTCACCGCCATTCATAAATATTATATAAGTGTTACTCAAATAGATTATTTGCAAAACAAACAATCAGTTCAAATTACAACCAGAATTTTTATTGACGATTTAGAAAAATTATTGCGAGAACGTTATGATGAATCCATAACCTTAGCAGGAAACGATGAGTTGCCTGCCGCAGATTTATATATAGAACGCTACTTAAATGAGAAAATTAAAATAAAAATTAATAATAAAGAAACTGCTTTCTCTTTCATAGGAAAAGAATATGATGTTGACTTGGTGAAATGTTACTTAGAAATTGAGGGTGTAAAAAAAATTGAATCTTTCGAAATCAGTAATGAAGTGTTATTCGATTTGTTTAGTGACCAACAAAACATCATTAAAACAAAGATTAATTCTAAGCAAAAAAGTATCATTCTTATTCCACAAAACAGAAGTGTTTTGTTAAAATTCAACTAAATAAAAGTTAATTATTTTATTATTCTTTGTGATTTTTGGTTTTTTACAATAATAAAATAATTATTATTGTAAAAAGCTGTTATTTTTTTAAAGCATAAAATTCATAATGATAAAATTTAAGTACTATTTTTTGTCAATACTCTTTGTATCGACAACCTTATTTTCACAAAATCAAGAGAATAAAGAGCGCAAACCAGGACATACCAACACCAATAAATTTAGGCAGTTGTACGATCTGTTTTCTACACCTAATATGTATCGATCTGCCTCAGGAGCTCCAGGGCCAGCTTATTACCAACAACAGGCCGATTATAAAATGGATATTGTTTTAGATGATAAAAACAAAAAACTTTCAGGTTTTGAAACCATTACGTATTCTAATAATTCACCAGACGATTTAAAATATTTATGGGTGCAATTAGATCAAAATATGCGTGCTAAGGATTCTAAAAGACCTTTAATTGAGGAGAGTGAAATTTCCCAAGTTAAAAGACCTGAAGATTTTGTAAAAGACCATTTAACAGACCCTTTTGATGGGGGTTTTAATATAGAAGAAGTAAAAGATACTGGTGGTACTGCACTTAAATACACCATTAATAGTACTATGATGCGTGTAGAATTGCCAAAAGCATTAAAGACAGGAGAAAAGTTTTCGTTTTCAATAAAATGGTGGTATAATATAAATAATCATGTTCCATTAAGAGATCGTTCTGGTTACGAATTTTTTGAAAAAGATGGCAACAGAGCCTATGTAATAGCACAATTCTTCCCAAGAATGGCAGTGTATAATGATGTTGAAGGTTGGCAAAATTCTCAATTTTGGGGACGCGATGAGTTTGCACTTCCTTTTGGTAATTACGAAGTGAATATTACAGTGCCAGCAGATCATATTTTAGATGGTACGGGTGAATTGCTAAACAGAAAAGAAGTGTTTACAAAAACCATGATGGATCGTTATGAATTAGCTAAGAAAACATACGATAAACCCGTTTTGATTGTAACACAATCTGAAGCTGAAGCTGCTGAAAAAGGTTTTTCAGACAAAACTAAAACTTGGAAGTTAAAAGCCGAAAATGTTCGCGATTTTGCCTTTGCCACTTCAAGAAAGTTTATTTGGGATATGATGGCGGTTAAAGTGGGAGGTAAAGATATTATGGCAGCTTCCATGTATCCAAAAGAAGGGAATCCGCTTTGGGGAGATTGGTCTACTAAAGTAGTAGCACATACATTACAATCATATTCTAGAATGACTTTTGATTACCCATACCATAAAGCTATTTCCGTTCATGCCAAAAACCAAGGTATGGAATACCCTATGATTTGCTGGAATTACGGGCGTCCAAACGAAGATGGTACCTATAGCGACCGCGTAAAGTATGGTATGATGGGAGTTATTATTCACGAAGTGGGGCATAACTTTTTCCCTATGATTGTAAATAGCGATGAACGCCAATGGACTTGGATGGACGAAGGTTTAAATACTTTTTTGGAATATGTTACGCAACAGGAATTTGGAGAGAAATATCCAGAAGCGTTATCTCCAGGAGATGAAACCTTCCCTTTTGATCGTGGTCCTGCACGTTTGATTGTACCATATATGGGAGGGGATCAAGATTTTATAAATCCTATTATGGTTAAAGGTTCGAACCTTAATTATTACCGCGAATTTGGAAATAATGCATATGGAAAACCTGCCACCGCATTAAATATCCTAAGAGAAACCGTTATGGGACGCGAGTTGTTCGATTATGCATTTAAAGAATATTCACAACGTTGGATGTTCAAACACCCAACTCCCGAAGACTTTTTTAGAACTATGGAAGATGCCTCGGCGGTAGATTTGGACTGGTTTTGGAGAGGTTGGTTTTATACCACAGATTGGGTTGATATAGGCATTAAAGAAGTTAAAAAATACTATGTGTCATCAGAACCTAACCAATACATAAAAGACTATTTAGAGAAAAATAACCGTTCTATAAAAAACCTAGTGCCTTTAGTTTTTATGGTTGAAGAAGGAAGTGATGAATTTAAAGAAGAACTTAAAAAAGGAAGTCTTTTAGATAATTCAAAACCCCTTAAAGAATATTTAATGGATAATTTTACCGAAGTCGAACGTAAAAATATAAAAACACCAAAATACTTTTATAATATTACGTTCCATAAACCAGGTGGACTTGTAATGCCAATACTGGTTAAGTACACATATGCCGATGGTACTTCAAAAATGGAAACCTATCCTGCTGAAATTTGGAGGTTAAACGATAACGAAGTAACAAAAGCTATTGCATCAGAAAAGGAAATAACTGCTATCGAAATCGATCCAAATTTAGAAACTGCCGATATAGATATTACCAACAATTATTGGCCACAAAAAGAGGTGACAACTGATTTTGATAAGTTTAAAGCAAAAACAAAAAAATAGCATATTAAAGGAAAGCCAACTTATTTAGTTGGCTTTTTTGTTTTTTTTAACGCCCTAATTTTAAAAGTGAACAAACAACTTCCTATATTTGTACTGTGATACTACAAGCTACATTTTTATTCATCAGTGGTGCAGAAATAGCCTTCATACTATTTATTGTTGTCATGGTTTTTGGTGCCGATAAGGTACCAGAAATAGCGCGAAATTTAGGCAAAGGCATGCGTACACTTAAAGATGCTACCAACGATATTAAGCACGAAATAACTAAAAGTGCTGATAAAAATGGCATTGATACTAGTATTGTTTCCGATGTACAAAAAGAATTGGATAGTGTAAAGGACGATTTAGGCGATTTTACAGGCTCCGTAAAACGAAACATGTAAATATTGGTGTTACCTAAGGGTCAGGCTTTACGTTACAAGTCATGGCTCGTACCTCGCTGTGGGCTTTTCAATTCAAATGCGAAGCATTCACGATTTTATTAATTTAAAACAGAACGCATGAGTAATCCCTAAAGCAAACCATCAGCAAACAAAAAGCATTTCAAAAATTAAATTTATTAAACTATAGTTTCCTGCTAATAGTTAACCCATCTCTAATAGGTAATAAAACCGTTTCAATTCTAGGGTCTTCTTTTAAAAGTGTGTTGTAATCTAAAACCGCTTTGGTTGAAGCATCTTTAGGATCTAAAGGTTCTACCACTTTACCGTGCCATAAAACGTTATCAGATAAGATAATGCCGCCAGGGTTTAGTTTGTCAATAATTAAATGGAAATAATTAACATAGTTAGGCTTATCAGCATCAATAAAAATTAAATCGAAGGTTTTATCCAGCTTTGGAATAATGTCTAAAGCATCGCCCAAATGCTGAAAAATTTGATGCCCGTATTCCGATCTGTCAAAATATTTCCGTTGAAAATCTTCCAATTCTTCATTAATATCAATGGTATGTATTTCTCCATCTTTTTGCAAACCTTCGGCTAAACACAAGGTAGCGTATCCTGTAAAAGTGCCTAATTCCAAAATGGTTTTAGGCTGTTTTAGTTTGGAAATCATGCTCAATACGCGCCCTTGGTACGGACCACTAAGCATAATAGGTTGCAGTATTTTTTGGTAAGTTTCACGGGTAAGTTGTTGCAACAATTCTGGTTCTGCTTCAGAATGAGCTACTACATAATCGTCTAATTCTTCGGGTAAAAAGTGCATGTTTTTTGTCAGGTCGAGCGCAGTCGAGACCTATTTTTAATTCAAAATTCTATTAATCAACTTTTGTTTTGCCGTTTCATGATCGCCACAAAGCCATTTTATCACGTTGTCTTGCCAAATAGCATCACGTTCTACTTCGGTAATAAGCTTTTGTTCCATGGCCAAATCTAATATTTTTCCCGGATATGACGATTGTTTGGTGCTTTCCATTTCACCTAAAGGATAAGGGTCATCTAATCCCATCAACACTTGTTTAGAACCATGGTTTTTAATTAATAATTGTAGTCCACCCGTATCGTGTACCAGCGTATCAAAGAAAATATTTTTATGTCCAACCGCTTTTCTGGGGTGGTGTTTGCCTTCAAATAAATCGGGTCTGCCATCAAACCCTTGTATGCGTCTGCCCAAATTTATTTGTGCCAATTGTCCGCCATGTGCAAAACAAGTTCGCATGTTGGGGTACTTTTCTTGGTAACCATTCAAAGTTAAAAAATGGTAAGCATCAGCACACTGTGCCAACATCCAAATTAAATGAAAGCGCCACGAGGTATTTTCTAATTTTATAAATTTTTCACCATCATAGGGGTGGATTTCAACTGCTAAATTATACTTGTCAGCCAATTCAAAAATAGGCTCGTTTTCTTCATCAAAAATACAACGCCATGTTCCAATGGTGTCCATGTAATGTGTTGGTAAACAAAGTAATTGCATACCGTGGGTTTCAACACAGCGCTCAATTTCCCAACAGGCACCTTTTACAAAACCCGGATGCACCACAAAACCACAGGTAAATTTACTGGGGTTATCATGTTGAATACGTGCATTAAAATCATTCTGAAAACGTAAAGCCTGTTTCATTTCTTCCACGCGTAGCCCATTGCCATAAAGTTGCGATAGGTTTAAAACCACCGCATGGTCTATATTGTAACGTGCCATCCATTCCAGTTTTTCATGTAAAAAAAAGCTAGAATCGGTTACAGGTCTGCTCCAATCTTTTTGAAGCATGAACTTTCGGTCTTTATCAACCCAAAAAATCCCTTTTTCTCGCATATAGTCGGGTATTTCCTCTGGATAAGGAAGCAAATGCGAATGCCCGTTAATACGAAGTTTACGTGTCATAAAAACATATTTAAATTTTCTTAGGCGGATCCATGACATACGTGCATTTTGTGCAGGTACGTTTTTCTTCATCGCCATAAAATTTATCGAAAATTTTAGGCATATCGGTTTCAATATTCACTAATTTAAACTTCTTTCTATACAGTAAATTGTTACATTTTTCGCAGTACCATTCCAAAGCATCTTTCATCTTTTTTGAGCGCGGATACTCAATAACCAAACCAACGGTATTGGAAACACGTTGTGGCGAATGTGGTACTTTTGCGGACAACAAATAAATATCACCTTCGTTAATATGGATGTCCTTTGGCGTATTTCCATCCATAATTTTCAGTATCATATTGCCTTCAATCTGATAGAAAAACTCGGGCGTTTCGTTATAATGGTAATCCTTTCTGTTATTGGGTCCGCCAACTACCATCACAATAAATTCACCATCTTCCCAAACCACTTTATTGCCAACAGGCGGTTTTAAAAGATGCCGGTTTTCTTCAATCCAAGCTTTAAAATTTAAAGGCGAAACTAATTTGCTCATAAATGTAATTTTTAGGGCGTGCCCCTATGGGGTCGGGCTTTTCGCTATATCTTTTTTGTTTTTAATGGCAAAAAAGGATGTCGATACAATCCCTCACGCAGAATTAGTATAAAGTTACAAACTTTTTGTGCGTCCACCATCAACAGGGACGTTAATTCCGTTTACATAACTAGCGGCTTCACTAGCCAAAAATGTAATAACGTTGGCGGTTTCTTCTGGTTGAGCAAAACGTTTTGCAGGACTGTAGTTTTTCATTATTTCGGTCATTTCTTCAATTGTTGTGCCTTCATGGTTTGCTTTAATCTTAATAATTTCAGCCAAACGTTCGGTATCGGTAAAACCAGGCAACACGTTGTTTACGGTAATACCAAAAGCACCCAATTCCACCGATAAGGTTTTACTCCAGTTACCAACGGCACCTCTAATGGTGTTGCTTACACCAAGGCCCGGAATAGGTTCTTTTACCGATGTAGAAATCACATTAATAATTCTGCCAAAACCAGCTTCTTTCATAAACGGAATGGTTGCTTGTGCTAATACGTGGTTGCATTTTAAGTGCATGGTAAACGCATTGTCAAATTCATCTAAACTAGCGTTTATTACATCGCCACTTCTTGGGCCACCTGTATTATTTACAAGAATATGGAATCCATGGTTTTTATCTATAAACTTGATTATTTTTTCCCGTAAATCTTTTGGGTTTGTAAAATCGGCTGCAATGAAATGGTGGTTTTCGCTTTTTGGTAATTCAGCTAAAACCTGTTTTAGTTTATCTCGGTTTCGGGCAACCAAAGTAACGTTTACACCTTCGTTAGCCAAGGCTATAGCGGTTGCTTTTCCAATGCCTTGGGTACTTCCGCACACCAAGGCGTTTTTGTTTTTTAGGTTTAAGTTCATAATATGTTAATTAATCTTACATCCATCCTCTATTAAAAGTGTTTACTCTTATTCTATCCTCTTTTAAAATGTTGGAATATATAAAACCAGGAATTAGCAAAAGACCACCAACCCCTAGACTTGTATATAAACCACCATATTTAAGAATGAAAATAGGGAGGTAATATATTAAAAGTGGAGAGCCAATTAAAAATACTATTCCTGCAATAATAAATGCAAGTTTAGATTCTTTTGCAAAAATGTCATTTACCTTAAAACTATTTTTAATACCGCAATTATCACAAATTAAAGTTTTTGTTTTTCCTTCATACATGGCAAATTCAACTCTAGTTTTATGGTTAGAACTGAAGCTTATTTCATGTTTACATTTTGAACATTTAGCAAATAGTTTCATAACTTTATTTCAACCCAGCAATTCTATCATCTTCAAGAATAGCTTCAGTTTGTTTTTTTACTTTTTCTAGGATGGTTTTTAAATCGTCTTTTACAATTAAAGTACCATCGTTAAGCATGTTTAAAATCGCTTTGTCTTGAGCCCTACCTCGTAACATGGCTTCTCTGTATCCAATATCTTCATTAAAAGTTACTAAGGAATATTTTGATGAATAATCATTTGGAAATTGTTTTTCCAAAGCCATTTCCAAATTACGTTTTTCCCGAAAAATAGCGTTGTTTACATGACCTTTCATTTCATGAAAATTATCAATAGCTAAATCTGCAATGGCATCGGTATCTTTTTTTCGTGATGCTTCGTAGGCTTTAAAAACGGTTTCCCAATCGCCTTTATAAGTATCTAAAACTTTATCAAATTCCACCACATCTTCAAAAGACGCATTCATGCCCTGTCCGTAAAACGGTACAATGGCATGAGCGGCATCACCCATTAAAAGCGTGTTTCCTTTGTAATGCCAAGGCGAACATTTTACAGTGCCAAGTGGTGAAGTGGGGTTTTTTAAAAAATCGTCTACCACATTCGGCATCAATTCCAAAGCATCTTTAAAATATTTACAAAAGAATTCAACAACACGTTCTTTGGTAGTTAGGTTGTTGAAGTTATATTCACCATCAACATAACTTAAAAAAAGGGTGACTGTAAAACTGCCATCTAAATTTGGGAGTGCAATGAGCATAAATGAATCCCTTCCCCAAATATGTAAAGCGTTTTTGTAGGTTTTGTAATCGCCATTTTCGGTAGGTAAAATACTTAGTTCTTTATAACCATGCGTTAAATAATCTTGCGAAAAACTGAATAAGAATTTTTTGACTAAATAATAGCTTTGGCGCATGATGGAGCCAGCACCATCGGTAGCTATAATAACATCGGCATCTTCTATGAATTCGTTTTTGGTTTCATAATCTTGAAAAAGTGCTGTGGTTTTTTCAAAGTTGACCGACTTGCATTTTTTGTTGAAATAAATAGAAACGTTTTGATGTTTTTCGGCTTCATCTAAAAGTAAAGCGTTTAATGCCCCGCGTGAAATGGAATTGATATGCTCATGTTCACGACCGCTATAAGGTGCGAAAACGGTATTGCCCTCTATATCGTGAAGCATTCTACCATTCATAGGAATGCATAAAGCTTTTACTTTATCTTCAATGCCCACCAATTTCATGGCTTTATTGCCTCTATTTGAAAATGCCAAATTTATGGAACGACCAGAATCTAAATTTACTTGGCGTAAATCGGGGCGTTTTTCGTAAACAGATACGTTGTAACCACGTTGTCCCATGCGTAGGGCTAGGAGTGAACCACAAAGTCCCGCGCCAATAATAAGTATGTTTTGTTGTTTATTCATTTAAAATGCTTTTCAACCGTTCTACCAAATAATACACATCTTGAAACGAATTGTATAAGGGCACAGGGGCACAACGAATAACATTGGGTTCGCGCCAATCGGTAATAACACCTGCTTTGGTTAATTTATTATGCAATGATTTATCGGCGTTTTTTACTGCTATTGAAAGTTGGCAACCGCGTTCTTCAGGATTGCTAGGGGTGATGATTTTGATGGTGTCTTCACCTAAATCTTTCAAAAGAAACTCTAAATAGCCTGTTAGTTTTTTTGATTTTTCAATCAATGTATCCATGCCAACTTCATTAAAAATAGCCAAAGATGCTTTTATGGCCGCCATTGATAAAATGGGTGGATTGCTTAATTGCCAACCTTCGGCGCCTGCAAGCTGGTCGAAGTCATCACGCATTTTAAAACGGGTTTCTTTATTATGGCTCCACCAACCTGTAAATCGGTTGAGGTTTTTGTTGTAGGCATGGCGCTCGTGTACAAAGCAACCTGCAATACTACCTGGGCCAGAGTTTAGATATTTGTAGGTACACCATGCAGCAAAATCGGCATCAGAATCGTGTAAATTTAAAGCAACGTTTCCGGCACCATGGGCACAATCAAACCCCACCATGCATCCGTGTTTATGTGCTAATTGTGTGATTCGTTTTAAATCGAAATACTGCCCTGTATAATAGTTTACGGCACCAATCATAACCAATGCTATTTCGTTGCCTTGGGTTTCTAAAATAGCTTCTAAATCGTCGTAATTGGCAAGTTCTTCGCCTTTTCGAGGGCTCCAAAGAATTAAGCTTTCTTTTTCGTCAAAACTATGATGGCGCAATTGCGATTCTACAGCATATTTATCTGAAGGAAACGCATCGGCCTCCATTAAAATTTTATAGCGTGTTTTGGTTGGTTGGTAAAACGATACCATTAAAAAATGTAGATTGGCCGTTAAGGTATTCATCACAACCACTTCAATAGGTTTTGCGCCAACCACTTTTGCCATGTGTTCCCCTAAAGATTCATGGTAGCTCAACCACGGGTTTTTTGCATCAAAATGCCCTTCAACACCCAAATTAGCCCAATCTTCCAGTTCTTGATTTACATAGGCCTTGGTTTGTTTTGGTTGGAGCCCGAGTGAATTTCCAGTCATATAAATACAATCGTTACCATCTTTATCTTTTGGTATATGAAATTGATTTCGGTAGGATGATAAAGTGTCTTTTTTATCTTGCTCTAAAGCAAAATCGAGACCTAATTTATAGTTGAGCAAGGCGATTGTTTTTTCGGTTTCCAACAAAAATAAGAATTCTAAACTTAGGAATGAAGTTACTATTAAGACTTAATTTTTAGCTGTGAATTTTGTATATTTAGTAAAATAATTTAGCTATGGGCAAGATAAAAGAATATACAAACGGAGAAACTACTATAGTTTGGGAAGCTGAAAAATGCATTCATTCGGCTATTTGTGCCAAAGGTTTGCCACAAGTGTTTCAGCCTATGGAACGGCCTTGGATAAAAATTGATGCCGCAAAAACAGATGCTATTATAGAAACTGTAAAGAAATGTCCATCGGGTGCTTTGAGCTTTTATATGAATAATGAAAAAGACAAAACAGCTGAAGTGTTAGAAACCAAGGTTGAGGTATTGGAAAACGGTCCCTTATTGGTTTATGGAACGCTGCATGTAACCCATAAAGATGGTAGAAAAGAAATTAAGAATAAAACAACGGCATTTTGTAGATGCGGTGCTTCAAGCAATAAACCTTATTGTGACGGAACACATACCAAAGAACAATTTATGGGTTAAAAAAAAAGCGCTTCAACTATTAGTGGAAGCGCTTTGAATATATAGAGACGCATAACGCGGAATATTCATTGTTTATATTATATACGTCTTTAGTGATAATTTTGGATGTTTAAAGTATGAAAATTTCTAAAATTAATCCAAAGTAACTTTTACATTGGTAAACTTAAGATTCCAATCGCCTTCTGTTTTTTTATGATCTAACGCAATTTTTATACCGTTAAAATCTTGATGGTTTTCAAAGGTATTTACAAGTCCTGCTTCGGGTTTGTTGCCTCTTCTAAAAGCCCATTCTTTAATTATGTAATTATCATTATAATATATATCATAAGCATCACCAGGGGTGTAACCTCCTTCATTAGGATAGGTTAATGTAATTTTATTTATTTCCATTTTACTTATGGGCGCTTCAGCTTTAACAGGAGCAGAAATGCTAGTACCTTTATCCCAAACTAGTTGGAACGGAATTAATAGCCAAAACTTGTCATTTATAAATGCCTTGTCTGTTTTTTCTGAAATGCTATCAACAGATTTTCTATTATAATTTATGGTGTCGTTTTCAGTGATTAAAGTAATATCATTGGTTTTAGGATGCCATGTCCAACTTCTTTTTTCGTTGAAATTAAAAGCTATTTCAGAAACATGTTTCCAGTTTTCAAAGCCATGAGCATTTGCTATTTTTTCGGCAATTGAAAGTTCTTTTTGAGCAACTTTGGTTTCTTGCTTTTGTTTACAAGCAATAACAATGAAAATGAAAAGTAGAATGATTGGTTTCTTCATGATTAAGATTTTAGTAAAGATATAAAACAAGTAATCAACTTAATGTTTATCTTTTATTAATTCAGGAAATTTAGCTTTAAACCGGTTTAACCTTGGAACAGATACATTTTGAATATAGCTGTTGTTTGGGTGAAGACGTTCGTAGTTTTGATGATAATCTTCGGCCACCCAAAACTTTTGGAATGGATATACTTCGGCAGCAATTTTAGCATTTAATTTTTTGGCAAGGGCTTCTTTCTTTTTAAGGATGATTTGCTTTTGCGCTTCATTTTGATAAAAAATAATGGAACGGTATTGCGAACCTCGGTCATTGCCTTGTCCGTTTACTTGCGTTGGGTCTTGCGAACCGAAATAAACATCTACCAGCGTTTCAAAACTCACAACTTTTGGGTCGTAAATAACTTCCACCGCTTCGGCATGTCCTGTTCTGCCAGTGTTGCTAGCATCGTATGTTGGGTTTTTGGTATGTCCACCAGAATAACCGCTAATAACTTCATCAACACCTTTAACGCTTTCATAAATAGCTTCAACGCACCAAAAACAGCCACTGGCAAAATAAGCTTTGGCTTTACCGTTCTTTATGGGGACTTCAATAGGTTTGGCGTTTATAACCGCTTCTTGGTTTTTGTTTGCTTGTGCATTGTTTTGGCAACTGAATAATACGGTTAAAAAACATGCTAAAATTATATGTTTCATATTTTAAGTTTCAGGTTTAGACGAAACGTAGTTTAAGACCTTAATGAAATTAACGAAAGATTAGGAAATAAAAAAGCCTTCACATGGGAGAAGGCTTTTTAAATTTATATTTGGCAATTATTAGCTTAATTTAGCAAATAATTTTTCCATCTTTTCTTTTTGTTCTTCAGCTAATTGGGCATCAACTAAAATACGTCCACTATGCTCATCGGTAATTACTTTTTTACGAGCAGCAATTTCTACTTGAATTTGCGGTGGAATGGTGAAGAACGATCCTCCAGAAGCACCTCTTTCAATTGGTACAACCGCTAAACCATTTTTTACGTTTTTGCGAATTCTGTTGTAAGCAGCAACCAAACGCTCTTCAATTTGCTCTTGGTAATCTTGAGATTTTTGAATTAAAGCTTGTTCTTCTTTTTCAGTTTCGGCTAAAATAGCATCTAATTCACCTTTTTTGTGCTTTAAATGATTTTCACGTTCTTTTAAGCGTGCTTTAGTTTCAGAAATAACTTCTTTTTTCTGTTCTATTTGTGCTTTAAATTCTTTAATGTGTTTTTCGGCCAATTCAATTTCTAACTCTTGAAACTCAACTTCCTTGGTTAAAGAATTAAATTCTCTGTTATTTCTAACATTTTTTTGTTGCTCGCTATATTTTTTAATTAAAGATTTAGATTCTTCAATTTGATTCTTTTTAGAAAGAATATCGTTATCTATTACTTCTAAACTTGAAACTAATTTTTCTAATCTGATGTTTAGCCCAGCAACTTCATCTTCTAAATCGCGCACTTCTAATGGAAGTTCTCCACGAACATTTCTTATTTCGTCTATACGAGAATCGATAAGTTGTAAATCGTATAACGCTCTTAAACGCTCTTCAACAGTTAATTCTTTAGTTTTAGCCATACTTTAAAAATACTTAACAGGATTTGTATTTGTCTTTGATAAAATGATTGCAAAATTAGTAATTTTTTTTGTAAGATATGCTACTAAACCATTTTTTGTGTTCTGCTCACTTTCATAATGTCCAACATCGGCTAAAAGAATGCTGTTTTCGGCTGTAAAAAAGTCGTGATATTTTAAATCGGCAGTTATAAAAGCGTCTGCACCAGTGGCTTTAGCGGCTTCTATGGCAAAACTACCCGAGCCACCCAATACGGCAATTTTTTTTATGTTTTTATTTAAAAGCGTCGAATGTCTTACGCATTTGGTGTTCATTTTTTGTTTTAAAAAGGCTAAAAAATTTAATTCTGTCATAGATTCTTCTAGTTCGCCAACCATTCCTATACCAATATTTTGATTTTTATTCTCTAAAGTCGTTACTTCATAAGCTACTTCTTCATAAGAATGCGATTTAAAAAGCGTTTGTAATATTTGAGATTCTAAATGCTTTGGATAGGTGATGGTTATTTTAGTTTCAGCTTCGGTATGGGTAACACCTTTTTCTCCTTTCGTAGGGTTGCTGGTATCGTTTCCATTAAATGTACCATAACCTTCTACATTAAAACTGCAATTGGAGTAGTTGCCAATAGTGCCCGCACCAGCGTTAAATAGGGCGGTTCTAAGTTGTTCTGCTTCGTTTTTAGGAACGTAGGTGGTTAGTTTTTTAATGGTTTCGCTTTGTGGTATGAGGATGCGTTTATTTATTAAGCCTAAAGTGTTGCAAATTATATCATTTACACCTTGTACGGCATTGTCTAAAGCAGTATGTATGCTGTAAATGGCTATATCATGTTTTATGGCTTTCATAACCACTCGTTCTGCGTAATTTTTACCGGTAAGTTTTTTTAAACCTTTAAAAATAATAGGGTGGAAGCTAACGATAAGGTTGCATTTTTCGGCAATGGCTTCATCTACAACAGCTTCAAGTGTATCTAAAGTAACTAGAATACCTGTTACTTTGGCATTTTTATCGCCTACTAAAAGACCTACATTATCAAAATCTTCGGCGTAAGCTAAAGGCGCTAATTCTTCTAAATGGTTGATGACGTCTTGAACAATCATGAATAAATTTGTTTGTATCAAAGATAAAATATTATTTTCGTTACGATGAAATTAATTAGAAACATAGCTTTTCCTTTCGTTCCTGTGTATTATGCGGTTACCAGTTTACGAAACAAACTGTACGATTTTGGTATTAAAAAATCTAAATCTTACGATTTTCCGGTGATTTGTGTTGGAAACTTGAGTGTTGGTGGCACGGGAAAAACCCCCATGATTGAGTATTTAATCCGTTTGTTGAAGGATGATTGCAAAGTAGCTACCTTAAGTCGAGGCTATAAAAGAAAAACGAAAGGCTTTCAACTGGCAAATGAATTTTCTACGGCAGAAAGTTTGGGCGATGAACCGTTTCAATTTTATAACAAATTTAAAAACGATATCCTTGTAGCTGTAGATAGTGATAGGATTAACGGCATAAATGAATTAAAAAAACTTGAAAACCCACCAAATGTGGTATTACTGGATGATGCTTTTCAGCATAGAAAAGTTAAAGCAGGGTTGAATATTTTATTAACTACATATCATAATCCTTATTTTTCCGATTTTGTTTTGCCCACAGGAAATTTACGGGAACCGCGAAGTGGGGCAAAACGAGCTGATATTATTATTGTTACAAAATGCCCCAATAGTTTGGGTGAAGCAGAAAAAAGAGAGTTTGTTAAGCAAATTTCGCCTAAAGAAAACCAGCATGTTTTTTTTAGTTCTATAAGCTATTCTGAATTTATTTTTTCATCTGAAAATAAAAGAAAGCTAGATACAGAAACCAACTTTACTTTGGTAACGGGCATTGCCAATGCAAGTCCGCTAGTGTCTTTTTTAAATGAAAAGAATTTAAAGTTTGAGCATTTAAACTTTAAGGACCATCATGAGTTTTCTGCACAAGATATTTTGGCTTTGGAAAAAAAGGAATTGATTGTTACTACTGAAAAAGATTTTATGCGATTGAAACAACATGAAGCCTTAAAAACCAAACTCTTTTATTTGCCCATTACTGTAGCAATTGATAAAGAGATTGAAATTAATAAGCTAATTAAAGACTTTACGGCTTGTTAAGTAGTTGTTGATGTATTGTTTTTTGAAGCCAATGCATTATAAAGTTTTTTCTCAAATTCCTCTTGTTTAAACGGTTTTGGAATAATGTCTGTAAATCCAGCTTCTTCAAACTCGTGCATTTTATCTTCAATAGTAACAGCGGTTAAAGCGAATATAATTTGTTCCTTATCAAACGATCTCACAATTTTGGTAGCTTCAATGCCACTTATACCTGGCATGTGGATATCCATTAAAACAATGTCGTATTTATTGGCTTTTATCATTTCCACAGCATCTTCACCGTTATCAATAATATCACATTTAAGTGACATTTTAGTTAGAATCTTTTTGGTAATCATTTGGTTGATTTTATTATCTTCAACCACTAGAATCTTAACGTTGGTTAAATCCAAATCGCTAGCATTACCGCTAAAGTAAGTTGTTTTAACTTCCTTAGCTTCTTCTATAGAAGTGTATTCTAAAGGAATTTCAAAATAAAATGTTGTGCCTTTATCAAGCTCGCTTTTTACGTATATTTTTCCTTTTAAAATATCAATTAAACCTTTTACTATGGAAAGCCCTAAACCGGTACCGCCATATTTTCGGTTAATTTGAATAGAGCCTTGGGAGAAACTTTCAAACATATTGTCTTGTTTCTCTTGGCTTATTCCAATACCGTTATCTTCAACTTCAAAACGTAAGGTGTAAACTTTTCCTTCTTCTTCTATTTTATAAATTCGTATCCAAATATCACCATCCTTAGTAAACTTGATGGAGTTTCCTATTAAATTGATAAGTATTTGGGAAATTTTTAGTTGATCGGCAATAAAGTTTTCGGGTAAATCCTTATCATATTCTAAATGTAGCTTCACGTTGTTGTCTTGCGCCGAATTGGTTAAAGCTAAAATAATGTTGTTTATTTTTTTCTTTAAATTGAATGGTTCTGGCTCAATATCAACTTTATTGGCTTCAATTTTATTAATTTGAAGAATATCGTTAATGAAAGTTAATAGGTAATCTCCCGAAAATTTCAACGATTTTAAATGTTGAATTTGTTCTGGTTTTGGGTTTTCTTCCAATAACATATTGCTTAATCCTGTTACGGCATACAAAGGGGTTCTTAACTCGTGCGTAACGGTAGAAAGGAAATTTGCTTTGGTTTTTGAAGCAAGTTCTGCTTTTTCTTTTGCTATAATAAGCTCTCCATTTTTTTTGTGGAGCATATTATTTGTTTTTAGCCTAATGTTGTTGTTTTTGTAAAGTGACAGCGTTAATAATGATAAAATGGTTATTAAAGCAACACTTAAAATAGAAATTAATGTGCTTAAACTATTATCGTCTTCTGCCTTTTCTAGCTCTTTTACAACCTTTCCGTATTTTTCTTCAGCATCATTTAAAAGGTATTGGGTTTCTTGGTCCTTAGAATAATTAGCACGTTTTATGTTTGCTAACGAATCTGTAAGTTTAACATAAGAACTTAAATAATCTCTTGATGATTTATAATCTTGTATATTATTGTAAATTTCGCTTAACGATAAATACCCTTCATTAATTATGATTGTGAAATTATTGTCTTTAGCAAGTTTTACGCCTTCATGTGCATAAATTAAAGCTTTCTCGTTATTGTTTAATTTGGTATGAACTAAACTGTGAGAAACTAAAGCATCTGCTTGTATTTTTAAAAAATCTTCTTTTTTAGCCAAAGCCAACGATTGTTCTATAATATCCCTTGATTTTTTATAGTTCTTTAACTTAAAATATGTTTTTCCTTCACTTAAAAGTACATCTGCCAAATCTGCATTTAAAGATTCTTCTTCAAATTTTGACTTCGCCGATTTATAATAATCTAAAGCTTGGTTGAAATCTTTTTTTGCAGCATAAACATCTCCCAGTATTTTGTAAGATTTTCCTAAATTAAGATTGTCGTTAATAATACGTTGAACTTCAATTGCTTTTGTAAGTGATTTTATGGCCTTATCATTGTCGTCAATAATAAGTTGTAGTTTGCCTTTTATGGCGTAAATAACACCAATGCTTTTTTTGTTGTCTGATTGTTCGGCTAAACTTAAAGCTTCATCAAGGTTTTTTTGCGCTTTATAATAGTTGAAACTTTCCAACTCGGTTTGCGATTGCGATATATGATAATCGATGCTGTTTTGAAGCAATTCAGGGTCATTGCTGATGGTTTTTTGTGAGAAAACCGTCATGCTTATGAGCATTATTGCAATAGATATGTAGTTTTTAATTTGGGACATTTAAAATAACATTACGGGCAAATATAATTATTTTATCGATAAAACACACTTTTTCTTCGATAAATTACATATTAAATCAATAATTCTTTTAGAATAGCCGGTTTCATTGTCGTACCAGCCTATAATTTTTACCATATTTCCTATTACCGAAGTCATATCAGAATCGAAAATGCAAGAATGTGTGTTTCCAACAATATCAATAGAAACGATTGGGTCTTCAGTATATTCTAAAATACCTTTTAAGTTGTTTTTAGCGGCTTCTTTAAAGGCATTATTTATATCTTCAATAGAAACTGCTTTTTTTACATTAAAAGTAATATCGGTTAACGATCCATTTATAACCGGAACCCTAATGCCGCAACCACCGATAACATCGGATAGTTCAGGGAAAATTTTAGTTAACGCTTTGGCTGCTCCAGTAGTAGTAGGTACTATGGATTGACTTGCAGCCCGCGAACGACGTAAATCTCTATGTGGTTGGTCGTGCAAACTTTGGTCTGTTGTGTAAGAGTGTACTGTTGTAATATAAGCTTGATTGATGCCGCAAAGTTTGTTTATAACATCAATCATAGGAGCTGCATTATTGGTTGTACACGAAGCGTTGGAAATAATGGTTTCAGTACCATCAATACAGGAATCGTTAACACCAAGTACAATGGTTTTTATATCATCTTCAATAGGTGGAACACTTAAAATAACACATTGGGCCCCATTGGAAATATGGTTTTGTAAATCTGCTTTCAACTTAAACTTTCCAGTAGCTTCAATAACAAAATCAACATTAAAAGGTGTCCAATTAATGTCTTTTGGATGTTTTTTATTTAAAAGAGTAACTTTTTTACCATCCACAATAATGTTGGCATTATCGTAAGAAACTGTCCCGTTGAAACCTCCATGAACACTATCGTATTTAAGTAAATGGCTTAATGTTTTAGCATCAGCCAAATCATTTATGGCAACAACTTGAATGTCTTTATAATCTTGAAGAAGTCTAAAAACACGTCTGCCTATTCTACCAAAGCCATTGATAGCAATATTAATCATAACTAATTAATGTGTTTTTGGGCTTTATATGAAGAACGCACCAATGCACTACTTTCAACATGGCGAAAACCTAATTCTAAACCAATTTCCTCATATTCTTTAAACTGGTCTGGATTGATAAATTGCTTAACAGGTAAATGTTTTTTACTCGGTTGTAGGTATTGACCAATAGTAACCACATCAACATCATTCGCTTTTAAATCGTGTAGTGTTTGAATAACTTCTTCACGAGTTTCACCCAAGCCAAGCATAATGCCCGATTTTGTACGACGTTGTCCTTGTTGTTTTAAATATTTTAAAACCCCCATACTTCTGTCGTACTGTGCTTGAATACGTACTTCTCGGGTTAAACGTCTAACGGTTTCAATGTTATGCGATACCACTTCTGGTGCTACATCTACAATTCTGTCAATGTGTTGTTCCATCCCTTGAAAGTCAGGAATAAGTGTTTCCAATGTGGTTTCAGGGTTCATTCTTCTAACGGCTTTTACAGTTTCAGCCCACATAATACTTCCCATATCCTTTAAATCGTCTCTATCAACACTTGTTAGAACCGCGTGTTTGATATTCATGATTTTTATAGAACGTGCTACTTTTTCTGGTTCATCCCAATCTACAGTTTCTGGTCTTCCGGTTTTTACGCCGCAAAAGCCACAAGAACGGGTACATACATTACCCAATATCATGAAGGTAGCAGTGCCTTCTCCCCAACATTCTCCCATATTTGGGCAGCTCCCAGAAGTACAAATGGTATTTAGTTTGTATTTATCAACCAAACCCCTAAGTTCGGTATACTTTTTTCCTGTTGGAAGCTTTACACGAAGCCATTTAGGTTTTGCTTGTCGCTCTTCGGGCAATATATTTGAAACGGTTTCTGAATCCATATCTTAAAAAAATAAAGCACAAAGATACGAAGTATTCTTTTAAAAGTACTTTATAATGATGTGAGATACCAGATGCTAAATCCTATTAAAAAAGCAATACCTAACCAACTTAAAATGTGTAGTTGTTTTGATGGATGCCATTCTTTAGGCGTGTGCTTGCTACAAATTAATTTGTAATTGATGATAGCATAAAACGGCGCCGTAATAAATGATAAAATGGTAGCTACTTGTATTAATAAACCCATTTCTGAAGCGAAATACAAAAAGATAAAAAGCGTTCCTATAGTTAATAAGGCAATCCAAAAGATATAATTAAGAGTTGAGGATTTTTTAAATAACAAAGTAGTTGTTTTTGCCATGGCTCTTGGCGAAGCATCTAGGGTTGTTAATGTGGTGCTGAACATGGTTGTAAATGCAGCAATACCAATAATTACATATGCCCAATTGCCTAAGTTCTGGGTGTACATATTAATTAATTGCCCAGAAAAAACACCTGCTGAATTGCTGAATGTTTCTCCGCTATGGAACATAACCAAAGTGCCTAAAAGTAGAAAGCCAATACCTATTACTATAGTGCTGAGGTAGCCGATATTAAAATCGAATAATGCCGATTTGGTTGAATACTGTTTGGTTTCAACATTTTTCTCAATAGCCCAAAGAGATTGCCATACAGAAACATCTAAGGGTGCAGGCATCCAGCCCATAAAAGCGATAAGAAAACCAATTTCTAAAGTGTTTGTTGGTAATATTTGTTGGAATGAAAGTGGTTCGACGTTGTTTGTGAGTGCGATACCAACTGCTAAAATGGTACTAATGGTTAAGGTAATGATGATGATTTTCATTAACCTATCTAAAAGCTTGTACTTACCAAGTGTTAAAATAATCAAACAGATGAATAGAATAATAATTGTCCACGTTTCAATACTGGTTATGGTTTTGTTTCCAAGGTTAAATGTTGCAAAATCACCAAAAAGACTAGAGGCTAAACCAGCAGTGACAATAGTTACGGCCGTTTGTATGGTAAACATGGTGGCTAAATTAAGTGTGTAATAAATAGCCAAAACACCTTTGCCTAATTTATTGTAACCATCTAATAAACTTTCGCCAGTAGCGGTTGCATATCGTGGGCCGAATTGAAAAAACGGATATTTGCAAACATTTACTAAAAGCAATGCCCACAATAAACCCAAACCAAAATCGGCACCAGCACGTGTCGATTGTACCAAGTGCGACACGCCAATTGCTGCACCAGCAAATAGTAAACCAGGACCTAAGTTTTTAAGTTTAGTTATCATTTACTGTTCCTGAATAATTTCTGCCAATAATTTTTTAGCACGCAGTAACTTCACTTTTACGTTATTTATAGGTTCTTTAAGTTGGATTGAAATTTCCTTATAACTCAGCTCTTGAAAGTAACGTAAATTTATAATTTCTTGGTAATGCGGCTTTAGTTTTTTGATGTCGCGAAGAAGTTTAGCTAAGTGTTGCTCGGTTATAAGTTCGTCTTCGGGTGATGGCGATTCATCTAAAATTTGATAAACCGATTTGTCATCATTTGAAATAACTTGGGAAATTGATTTTTTCTCCTTCCGAAGCAAATCGATATGAATGTTTTTTGAAATAGTGATAAGCCAGGTTTTGAACTTGTAGTTTTCATCAAAAGTTTCAATGCGATCAAACGCTCTCGAAAATGTTTGTATGGTTACATCTTCCGCATCATTTTCGTTTTGAATACGCTTTAATTGAAAACCGTAAACATCATCCCAAAACGTATCCAACAAAAAATTAAACGCTTTTTGGTCGTTTTCCTTGGCGCGTTTAATGGCTTCTTTTATTTCCAATGATTTGGTTTTGAAATAAGATTATTTATAAAGATAGTTAATTGTGTGATAACTAAAAAAACTTCTAAAAAGGGAAACAGTACCACAAGGTCTTGTTCACCTAATTTTTTTGCCGACATGCCAAAAATAGTATACTGCAATATTAGTTTTGTTAAAATCAGACCAACAACGATTGGCCAATTAAATAAAGTAATAAGAAGAACGGGTGCTAAAGTCCAAAAGAGTAATTGCGTACAATAAAGTAATGCTAATAAAATTTTATGATTCGATTTGTAATGTTTTGCTGTTGAAATGTGCCTTCTTTTTTGTTTTACCCAATCACTAAAGGTGGTTTTAGGAATCGATTGTGTTATGCTATTTTCAGAAAAACAGATGGCAGTATTGCTTTTAGTGGCTACTTGATTTATAAATAAATCGTCATCACCCGAGAGTACTTTTATATGGTTGATGAAACCGTTTGCACTAAAAAATTCCTTTTTGGCATAAGCTAAATTTCGGCCAACACCCATATAAGGTATGCCGGCTTTAGCAAACGAAAAGTATTGAACGGCAGTAACCAACGTTTCAAACCTAATGAGTTTGTTTAAGAATGAGTTTTTGATTTTAGAATAAGCTCCGTAACCTAAAACAATGGTCTTTTCACCATTAAAATGAGAGCACATATCATGTATCCAATATTTGGAAAGCGGTTTGCAATCGGCATCGGTAAACAAAAGATAATCGTTTTTTGATGCTTTAATACCAAGCGTTAAGGCATACTTTTTATTTCCCCAAAAAGCTTCAATGTTCTTAACATCAACAATTTTAATATTACTGTGTTGCGCTGCAAAAGCTTCAATTACATCCAACGTATCGTCTGTTGAAGCATCGTTAATTAAAACAATTTCAAACTCGGGATAATTTTGCGAAATAACAGAAGGTAAAAAGTTTTGAAGGTTCTCTGCTTCGTTTTTAGCACATATAATTACTGAAACGGGCATGTTTTTTGTTCGCTCCTTTTTAGGTTTTATGAATGCAAACTTTGAGAAGAAAAAAATATAATAAGCAATTTGAATAACAACTACAATTATAAAACTGTAGAAAATAAAATCAATAAAATTCATAAAGTATTATGAATGTTGAGGTTCATTACAGTCGCCAAATTGGTCTGGAGTTTTTCCGCAAAAACCACAACTTTCACCGTTTTTATTAAGCATTGGGTTTTGGCTTGCACAAGTACCTGCAAATTTACCATCTTTTTTAGCCCAAATTTTAATGGCAATTCCTGCAATTCCTAATCCTAATAAAGCGATTGTTATTAAAAGAAGTTTCATCTGTTTTTAATATTTACTGCAAAGATAAAGTATTTAACTATTAATTTCTAAAAGTTTATTTATTGAAAGTCAGATTGTGACGAATTAATTTTTTAGTGTCTGATTATAAATATTTTACTACATTTATAAAACTAACTTTTAAAATTATTAATTTATGAAAAAATTATTAGCAGAATTTTTTGGAACATTTTGGCTTGTTTTTGGTGGCTGTGGTAGTGCTCTTTTTGCAGCAGGTTTTCCAGAATTGGGAATTGGTTTTGCTGGTGTAGCACTAGCTTTTGGTTTAACAGTATTAACAATGGCATTTGCGGTTGGTCATATTTCAGGAGGACATTTTAATCCTGCGGTCTCATTAGGATTATGGGCAGGTGGTAAATTTGAAGCTAAAAACTTATTGGGTTATATTTTTGCACAATTAATTGGAGCAATAGCAGCTGCGTGTGTTTTATATTTAATATTGTCTGGAAAAGCAGATTTTGTTAATTTAAACGGTTTTGCGGCAAATGGTTATGGCGAGTTGTCTCCCGGAGGATTTGATATGCTATCAGCATTAGTTGCTGAATTTGTACTGACAGCATTTTTTCTATTAGTAATTTTAGGAAGCACTAATGATAGAGCCCCAAAAGGTTTTGCTCCTATAGCTATTGGTTTAGCGCTTACTTTAATCCATTTAATAAGTATTCCAATAACAAATACTTCTGTTAATCCGGCGCGTTCTACAAGTCAAGCCTTATTTGCAGGTGGTGACTTTGCAGGTCAACTTTGGTTATTTTGGGTAGCTCCAATTGCAGGTGCTATTGTGGCAGGATTAATTCATAAAGCATTATTTGATAAAGAATAAATATTTAAATTAATTATAGTAATTAAAAAAAGCCTTGTTTTATATTTAAAACGAGGCTTTTTTAATGGATTTTACTATTAATCTATACACTATTGTAAATCTATTTCTGCTACCATTCTATCTAAAGAAGCAGTAGTGTTACCACCTTTAGGTTCTATGGTAATATTTAATGCTAGTGCATTTTCAGTATAAGGAATTGCCCTTAATTGTCTGTCGGCTTCAGTTAAAATACCTAAGCTTACCATTTTTCCTTGTAACTCTGCCCAAATTTGGTAGCATTGTTCTTCAGGTAATTGAGGTAAAGAAACTACATCTATCATAGATGTTTTGTCCTTAGGATTTATATAAGCCACCGTTTTTAAATTTTTTGCACGACTGTTACCCTGCATGATGTATTTGTAAGTGTCGGGGTCATTAAGTTCCATAAATTGGTTCATAATGTCGTCTAACTTTTTATTGTTGGCATCAATGTCGCTACGTAAATCAAAAATCTCGTCTACAACCACTTGGTTTTCTTCGGCCAATTTTTGATTTTTTAAATGTAGGAAATATGAGTTTCCTGCAAATATTAAAGCAGCTATACTGGCAGCCACACTAAATTTGTACCATAATTTTTGTCTTGTAGCAGTGTTCATTTTTACAACAGGTGCTTCGTCAAGTTCATCTAAAATGTTGTTTAAGATGCTTTTAGGGGCTTCAACCGCATTACTTTTGGCAACAATTTCTAAGTTGTATTGTAATGTGTTGTAGGCATTCTGTACTCCTGGATATTTTGAAATATAAGACTCAACCATTTCTGTTTCGGCAGAAGTAGTTTCGCCTAATAGATATTTTTCTAGTAGGCCAGAATTTAAAAAAGTAGTTATTTTCGCATTCATGACTGTTTTAAATTAAGGATGATAAATTTTTTTCAATTCACGCAATCCAATTTTTAATCTCGATTTTATAGTTCCCAGCGGAATATCTAATTCCTCGCTGGCTTCTTGTTGGGTCATGCCCTCAAAAAAGAGAGCATTTATTACTATTTGATATTTCTCGTCCAAACTGCTCAGGTGTTTTTGCATGTCCATCACATCCTGATTTAATTCGTCCGCCGATATTTTATATACGTTAGAATCTTCTAATTGGACTTCCTTAGCACCTTTGTTTTTTTGCGACCTAACTTTATCTATAGCAGTGTTATAGGCAATTCTATAAAGCCAAGTGAATAATTTAGCTTTACTGGAATCGTACTTTTTTGAGTAGCGCCATATTTTTACAAAACTTTCTTGAAGTACATCTTGTGCCGTATCATCATCTGTTATAATTTTTTTTATAACACCGTATAAAGCATCTGCATAGTTTTCATAAAGTATGGTAATGGCTTTTTTGTCGCCACGTTCCAATAAGCCAACTATTTCTTTTTCTATAGATGAAATCAAGATGAATAGGTTTAAAAAGTTAAAAACGTACTGTTTATTACGTCAAAGTTAGAAATTTCTTTGTTATCATAAGATATTTACTTCGGCTTCTATATAAATATCAAAAAGACGTTTAATGGTTTCTTGAATTAAAATTGATAGTTTTAATATGTCAGCCCCTTTGGCATCACCATAATTTACCAAAACCAAAGCTTGATTTTTATGCACACCATAATCGCCAAAACGCTTGCCTTTAAAACCTGCCTTTTCAATAAGCCAACCTGCAGGTATTTTTACTTCTTCATCTGAAACAGGGTAACTAGGCATATCATTAAAATTCTCAAGTAATTTAGTGTAATGTGCTTTTGAAACCACCGGATTTTTAAAGAAACTACCACTGTTACCGATAATTTTTGGGTTTGGTAATTTGCTTTCGCGAATGGCTATTACGGCTTTTGAAATATCTTGAATAGTAGGTTCGGTAATATTCATAGCTTCCAATTCGGAAGCAATGGTGCCATAGTTAATATGCAGTTTGTGGTTTTGTTTACTTAATTTGAAGGTTACATAGGTAATAATGTATTTGCCTTTAGCTTCGTTCTTAAAAATAGAGTTTCTATAATCGAAATGGCAATCTTCTTTTTTAAAAGTTTCTATGGTTTTGTTTTCTATTGAAATAGCCTCGCAAGACTCAAAAGTATCTTTAATTTCCACACCATATGCACCAATGTTTTGAATAGGCGTGGTGCCTACATTGCCTGGAATTAACGATAAGTTCTCAAGACCTCCAAAATTGTTGTTAATGCACCAAAGTACAAATTCGTGCCAGTTTTCGCCCGCAGCAGCTTTTATTAAAACAGAATCTTCATCTTCCGATATAATTTCAATACCTTTTAAATTGATAAGAATAACAAGTCCGTTAAAATCCTGGGTCAATAGCATATTACTGCCGCCACCTAAAACAAGCTTGTTAGGATACTCTTTTAAAGATAGAATCTGTTTTAATTCTTCAACATTCGCAACCGAAACAAAATGGCTTGCAGTTACATCAATGCCAAAGGTATTGTAAGGTTTTAACGATATTTTTTGTTCTATTTGCACTAATCTTTGTAAACTTTAAGGGCTTCTTTTAAAATGTGAACTGCTTTAATTAAGCTTTCTTTGTTAAGTACATAGGCAATTCTAACTTGGTTTAAGCCCAAACCTGGTGTAGAATAAAATCCGCCAGCAGGAGCAACCATAACGGTTTCGCCATTAATATCAAATTTTTCTAAAAGCCATTGTGCAAAATCATCGGAGTCTTTAATTGGCAACTCAACAATGCAATAAAAAGCACCTTTGGGTTTTGCTACTTTTACGCCGTCTATTTTTTGTAATTCGCTAATTAATGTGTTGCGTCTATCTACATATTCAGCAATTACATCGTCAAAGTAACTTTGTGGTGTATCTAGAGCTGCTTCGCTTGCAATTTGTGCGTATGTTGGCGGACTTAATCGAGCTTGAGCAAATTTTAAAACCGTTTTTAAAACGGTTTTGTTTTTAGAAACCAAACAGCCTACACGCGCACCACACATGCTATATCGTTTTGAAACAGAATCTATTACTACAGCGTGTTCTTCCAATCCATCTACTTGCATAATAGAGTAGTGGGTGTTGCCATCGTAAACAAACTCACGGTATACTTCATCAGCCACCAAAAATAAATCGTGCTTAATACATAAAGCGGCCAGTTTTTCTATTTCTTCTTTTGAATATAAATAACCTGTTGGGTTACCAGGGTTACAAATTAAAATAGCCTTGGTTTTAGGTGTAATTAGTTTTTCAAACGTTTCAATGGAAGGCAACGCAAAATTATCATCAATACTGCAAACCGCGGGCACAACGTTAACACCCGAAGAGGTTGAAAACGCAATATAATTAGCATAAAAAGGTTCAGAAATGATAACTTCATCACCTGGGTCCATAATGCTACTGAACAAAAATAATAAACCTTCACTCGCACCAGTGGTAACAACAATATCTTCATGCGACACTTTAATGTCGAATTTATTATAGTATGCTGCTAACTTTTTTCTGTAAGTGTCTGAACCTTCAGATCTCGAATACGAAAGTATTTCAATATCATTTTCTTTAACCGCATTTAAGGCGACTTCAGGTGTTTTTATATCAGGTTGTCCTATGTTTAAATAGTAAATAGTTTTTCCATCTTTAGTAGCTTGTTCTGCATAAGGTACTAATTTACGTATAGGTGATTCGGGCATTAAAAGCCCTTTTCTAGATATAGTTGGCATTTTTATTAATTATAAGGCGCAAAGTTGAGAAAATTATCTTAAAGTTTTTTTAAAAAGCTGACTAAAATAAACTTAGTGTCATAAAGATTTGTAAATTAAATGTGTGTAAAGCCTAGTTTTCAACTATGAAAAGGTTTCTGATTTTTATTGTATTCTGTTTTTTATTTAACAACCTTGGTTTTTCGCAGGGGTATTTTACTATTCAAAATAAACACAAATCGGATAAGATAAATTTTAGGCTTATAAACAATCTAATTATTATTCCTTTAGAAATTAATGGCGTAACACTTTCTTTTCTGTTAGATACTGGTGTAAGTAAACCAATAATCTTTAATTTTTTAAATGTTTCCGATACTTTGAAAATTAAAAATACCGAATCTATTTTTTTAAGAGGTTTGGGTGAAGGTGAAGTTGTTGAAGCATTAAAATCTACCGATAATCTTATCAAAATTGGTGATGCTGTTAAATTGAATCAAGATTTATATGCCATATTTGATGCTAATTTAAATTTGACTCCAAAATTGGGATTCCCTGTGCATGGTATTATAGGAAACGACATTTTCAAAGATTTTATAGTTGAAATAAACTATTCTAAAAAGTATTTAAGATTGACTGAACCACAAGCCTATCGTTATAAAAAATGCAACAAATGTGAAACGTTCAACTTAGAGTTTTATAATGACAAACCTTATATAAATGTAGAAGTTACCATTGATAATAAGGATATTCCCGTAAAGTTATTGATAGATTCTGGTGGTAGTGATGTATTGTGGTTATTTGAAAACGATTCGTCAGGGATAAAATGCGGCAATAAATATTTTGAAGATTTTTTAGGGCATGGTTTAAGCGGCAGTATTTACGGTAAGCGTTCTAAAATAGGGAAACTTTCCTTAAAGAGTTTTGTTTTGGAAGATGCTAACGTTGCTTATCCGGATAGTTTATCAATTCAATTTGCAAGGAAGCATAAAGATAGAAATGGCAGTTTAGCAGGAAATGTTTTGAAACGTTTTAATATGGTTTTTAATTACCAAAAAGGGACTGTAACACTTAAGAAGAATAGATATTTCAAAGAAAAATTCAGTTATAACAAGAGTGGTATAGAATTGTCCCATGATGGTGTTAGGTTGGTAAGGGAGTTTAAAAATAGAACAGCTACTGGTTATGATATAGAAAAAAGCGATGATGGTACAAATGGAACAAAGATTATAATAAACCCGGAGTATAAATTAACATTAAAACCAGCATATGCTATAGTTGAATTGCGAGCCAATTCTCCTGCGCAGAAAGCAGGGTTGCATATTGGAGATCTTGTTTTAAGTGTTAATGGCAGGCCTTCCTATCAATTTACATTGCAAGAATTAATGCACGAGTTTTTTGAAGATGCAGGTAAGCGCATACGATTGAAAGTAGATAGAAATGGTAAAGAATTAAATTTCAGTTTTAATTTAGAAAACCCATTTTAAACAAAAAGTCCTAAACATCTGTTTAGGACTTTTATTTAAGCTATAATTTTGTTACTGTTGAACAATACTCTTGTTTGTTTTTTCAAGAACATTGGCAGTTTTAGTATCAATAACTTCACCTTTAATTTTTAAGGCAACAGTTGGAGTTTCCGCATTAGATATAACAGTAATGGTCTTTCTAATTGGGTTAACTCTATTGGTGTCATATTTCACCTCAATTTCACCAGTTTTTCCAGGTAAAATAGGACCTTCTGGCTTTTTAGGAATAGTACAACCACAGCTGGAAGTAACGTTCGAAATTATTAAAGGTGCGTTACCTGTGTTTGTAAATTCAAAAACACGTACACCGTTTGAACCTTTTTCAATAGTTCCATAGTCAACGGTATCTGTTTTAAACTCGATTTTAGCTACTTTGTCTTGTGCATTAATAGCCAGACTTGCTAATCCTATAAATAATATTGTAATTAATTTTTTCATTGTTTATTGATTTATTTTATTGATTTGTTTTTTATGTTTTATAATTAATTCAGTTATTAGTAACTTAATAATGTAGGTCAAACATACTTATTTTTTATATAAACATCAAAAATAACAGATGAAATGCTTTTTTTATGTTGTTTTCATTAGTTAAAAGTACATATTCCTTTTCTATTATAATTCTTAAAAATTGTTAAAATAATAATCAATTACTTTTTTCAACCTATAATATACCTTTCACAGAAAAAGAAATATAAGTACTTTTGCAACTTATTATTCAAAAACTATTCCAAAGTATGCAAATGCCGTCAAAATATGATGCAAGTCAGGTAGAAACTAAGTGGTACAACTACTGGATGAAACACAATTATTTTCATTCAGAACCAGATGAAAGAGAACCTTATACCATTGTAATTCCTCCACCAAACGTAACGGGTGTACTTCATATGGGGCATATGTTGAATAATACCATTCAAGATGTATTAATTCGTCGTGCGCGCTTACAGGGTAAAAATGCCTGTTGGGTTCCTGGAACCGATCATGCATCTATTGCTACCGAAGCCAAAGTGGTTGCAAAACTTAAGGAACAAGGCATTGATAAAAACAGTTTATCTCGCGAAGAATTCTTAAAACATGCCTGGGATTGGACCCATGAGTATGGAGGTGTTATCTTAGAACAACTTAAAAAATTAGGCTGTTCTTGCGATTGGGATCGAACCAAATTCACCATGGATGATGATATGAGTGAAGCGGTCATTAAGGTTTTTGTTGATTTACACAAAAAAGGACTTATTTATCGTGGGTACCGTATGGTAAACTGGGATCCTGAGGCCAAAACAACACTTTCTGATGAAGAAGTAATTTATGAAGAAAAGCAGGGAAGTCTTTATTATTTAAACTATAAGATTGAAGGTAGTAACGATGTTTTAACCATTGCTACCACACGTCCAGAAACTATTTTTGGCGATACCGCTATTTGTATCAACCCTAACGATGAGCGTTTTGCACATCTAAAAGGCAAAAAGGCTATTGTGCCAATTTGTAACCAAGTTATACCTATTATTGAAGACACGTATGTTGATGTTGAGTTTGGTACAGGCTGTTTAAAAGTAACGCCTGCACATGATGAAAACGATAAAGTTTTAGGAGATAAGCACAACCTTGAAGTTATTGATATTTTTAATGAAGACGCTAGTTTAAACAGTTTTGGCTTGCATTATCAAGGGAAAGATCGATTTGTTGTTAGAAAGGAAATAGTTAAAGAGCTTGAAGAAAACGGCGTTTTAGTTAAAACCGAAACCCATATCAATAAAGTAGGAACGTCTGAAAGAACCAAAGCTGTTATTGAACCACGATTATCAGACCAATGGTTCTTAAAAATGGAAGAACTTGTAAAACCAGCAATTGAAGCGGTTTTAGGTGAAGATTCCGAAATTAAATTATTTCCAAAAAAGTTTGAAAACACTTACCGTCACTGGATGGAAAACATCCGCGATTGGAATATTTCGCGTCAGTTATTATGGGGGCAACAAATACCAGCCTACTATTATGGCGACGGAAAAGAGGATTTTGTAGTTGCTGAAACTCTTAAAGACGCTTTAGAATTAGCTAAACAAAAAACCAACAACCAACAACTAACAACTGCCGACTTGCGTCAAGACACCGACGCTTTAGATACTTGGTTTAGCTCATGGTTATGGCCAATGAGTGTGTTTGATGGTATTAGAAATCCTGAAAACGACGACATTAAATACTACTACCCAACCAACGACTTAGTTACAGGTCCAGATATTTTATTCTTTTGGGTGGCCCGTATGATTATTGCAGGTTACGAATATAAAGGTGAAAAACCATTCCAAAACGTGTACTTAACAGGTTTGGTACGCGATAAGCAACGTCGAAAAATGAGTAAGTCTTTAGGAAATTCACCAGATGCATTAAAACTAATTGAAGAATACAGTGCCGATGGCGTTCGTGTTGGTTTATTATTAAGTAGTGCCGCCGGAAACGATTTAATGTTTGATGAAGCACTTTGCCAACAAGGTAAAGGTTTTGGAAATAAAATTTGGAATGCTTATCGTTTGGTTGATGGTTGGGAAATTGATGAAATCATACCGCAACCTAACTCTAGTAAAATAGCGCTGGAATGGTACGAATCGAAATTCCAAAAAGCCTTGGTAGAAATAGAAGACCATTTTAGTAAATACCGTTTAAGTGATGCTTTAATGGCGATTTACAAACTTATTTACGACGATTTTTGTGGTTGGTTGTTAGAAATGGTAAAACCAGCATACCAACAACCTATTGATGCGGTAACTTATAAAGCGATTATCTCGATTTTTGAAGAAAATTTAAAAATTGTGCATCCGTTTATGCCGTTTTTAACAGAAGATATTTGGCATTATATAGCTGAAAGAACGCCAGAAGAAGCATTAATTGTTGCAAAATGGCCAGAAGCTAAACCAATAAATGAAGCTTTAATTACTGAGTTTGAATTTGCTTCAGAAGTTATTTCGGGCATTAGAAACCTCAGAAAACAAAAAAATATTGCGTTTAAAGATGCCATAGGTTTTTCGGTAATAAACAATGAGAAATCAAGCACTGGTTTTGATGATGTTATAGTTAAGTTAGGAAATCTTGAGAGTATTAATTATGTAAACGAAGCGGTTGATGGAGCGCTAACATTTCGAGTAAAATCCAATGAGTATTTTATTCCTATGGCTGGAAGCATTGATGTAGAAGCTGAAATTAAAAAACTAACGGAAGAATTAAATTATACCGAAGGCTTTTTAAAATCGGTACAAAAGAAACTATCAAACGAGCGTTTTGTTGCAGGTGCACCCGAGCAAGTAATTGCTAACGAGCGTAACAAAGAAGCGGATGCTTTGGCTAAAATTGAAACTTTGAAAGCGAGTTTGGCAAATTTGAATTAAGGGTTTTAGGAGGTTTGTTTAACTGTAATGATATGAGTCCGTTTTAATAACTTATATCAGGCGACAAACGAATTTAGTTGAAGTTTTTACAAAAATAAAATTTTATGTAATTGTTACTTCTTCCTAAAAACCCCAGCAATGGTTTTTCCAATTTCATCCAGTTTTTCTAATGGTTCTAACAAGGAAGGGTTGTTAAACTCGATGGTGTTGTTAATGGAAGCGGGTTTCATGATAGGGCAAACCAAAATAAAGCTATTGGACGTTAAATATCTGTTTAGATAAATTGAGATATTCTTGATGTTTTTTTGGTAAGATGGTTCGTCTTTTCTAGTTAAAATAAAAATTAAATTATCGTCTAATTTAATATTATTGGAAAGTGCTTTGGCGCTGCTCCAACTGTTGAAGATTACAAAATCCGCTTCAATAGGGTGTTCAAAATGGATGTTTTGAATCACTTTAATGGTTTGTTCCGTACCGTAAAAAACCAATTTGGTCCCGGTGTTGTAGGCAATGTTCCAAATTTTCAATAACCAAAAAGGAAATCCTATTTCATTTTCAACATTATTGGGCATGATAATGATGTGTCTTTTTATGGTTGAAATAGGCTGCAAAGATTTATAAATAAACGTCGTGGCATTGCATTTAGATAAAATACCTTCGGTTAAATCTCCTAAAAATGATTCTGAAATATTGGTTTTAACATGAAGGCCCGATATTAAATCGGTTATCTTTTTTTCTTTGGCAACATTTAAAACCCCATTTAAAACATTCATATCGTAGCGCAATAATTTTTTTAAATGAATGTCTGTTGCCGAAGCAATTTTTATGGCCTTGTCAAGAATTTTAATGGCATTATTTTCTGCTTTTACATCGGAATTCTCATTATTGATAACATGTAAAGCGAAAATGGATTCTTTGTTTTCTTTAGATTTTATTATAGTGCTTAAATTGATTAGTTCCTCAACGGTATCGGCGTTATTAACGGTAACCAATATTTTCTCTTCGTTTTCAGTATCGCTTTTGTCTCTTGCGGTAGATTGAAATATGGACAGATTTCTAGATCCTTTTTGAACCACGAAGGTGGAAATGGTACACGTAACCAAAATCATTATAATGGTGCCATTCAAAATACTTTCTCCCAACAATCTTATAGGTTCTCCAGTTTCGGTTTCACCAATAATGATGTTGTATCCCACCGAAACGGTTGCTAATGTAACGGCAGCATGTGCAATGCTCAAACCAAAAATAATGCGTCGTTCATCTACCGAAAATTTAAACGATTTTTGTGTTGCCCAAGCGGCGAAAAACTTTGCTAATGTTACGGCAATCGTCATAATAACAGCTACCAGAATGGTTTCAAAATCGGTGAAAAAGGCACGGTAATCAATCAACATACCTACACCAATTAAGAAAAAAGGAATAAAAATGGCGTTACCAACAAACTCAATACGGTTCATTAAAGCCGATGTAGAAGGGATTAATCTGTTAAGTGCAAAACCCGAAAGCAGTGCGCCAATAATGGCTTCAATACCTGCGGCTTCAGCTAAAAACGAACCTAGGAACAATATAACCAAAACAAAAATGTACTGTGAAATATGATCTTGATAACGCTTTAAAAACCATCTGCCAATAATTGGAAAAATATGTAAAACAATAAACCCAAAAACTACAACCGAAATAAAAAGCCGAATCCAAAATTCTAAATTGGTCGTGCCTTTTGTCATACCTACAATAATGGCAAGTACTAAAAGTGCCAGGGTATCGGTTATCATGGTGCCACCCACTACTAGATTTACAGCACGGTTTTTGGTAATGCCGAATTTACCTAAAATGGGGTAGGCAATAAGGGTGTGTGAGGCAAACATACTGGCAAGTAAAACCGATGTAAGCACAGAAAATTTAAGAATAAAAATACCTACTAAAATTCCAAATGTCATGGGAATGGTAAAGGTGTACAAACCAAACAACAGACTTTTGAATTTGTTCTTTTTAAATTCGTTCATGTCTATTTCTAAACCAGCTAGAAACATAATATAAAGCAAACCTGCCGTTCCGGATAAAATGATGCTACTATCGCGCAATAGTAAATTAAATCCGTTAGGTCCAATAACGGCACCCGCCAAAATGAGACCTAAAATATGGGGAATTCTTAATTTGTTAAGAATAATAGGGGCTAGTAGAATAATGATTAAAATAATAAGAAATTTTAATACCGGATTGGTAAATGGCAGCGAGGTATCTAAAATGTTTAATAGTAACATAACCCTTGTTATTTTCAGCCAAATATATGAAATGGTTTGTTCCGTTTATGAAAATAATACACGGTCGCTTTTTATTTTTAATTTGTATTAAAAGTCAATCCTAAAACTCACATTAGGAGTGATTCCTAGGGATTGGTTTTCAACTTTAACAATTTTATTTTCATCATCTAAAGTATGGTATGAGTTTATAATATTATTTTTGTTGAAAACGTTCCAGACTGAAACCCCTACCGTTGCTTTGGAAGCACGGGAAATATCAAATTGGTAAGTAGAAGAACAATCGGTGCGTAAGTAGTCTTTTAAGTTGGCGCTGTTTGGACTTGAGTAAGTTATTTCGGTGTTGTTAGGATCGTCGTTTCTGTTTGCTGGTGTGGTTGGTTTTCCAGAATGCCAATTTAAACCAATTGCCAATTTAAAATCATTCTTGGTGTAAGTGCCGGCAAATGTTACGGCGTGTTTTATATCTGCATTGTTGGGGAAGGGTTTGCCTTTATTTAAAGCGTCAAACGTATAATTATTTGTATTATATGAGTATGAAATCCACGTACTAACTATATTGGTAAACTGTTTGTTTAGTAAAAAATCGATGCCTTTAATTTCGTAACTCCCTATGCTATTTACAAATTGATATTGGTTTTGAAATCCTTGGCTTCGTGTGGTGATACCATCTACTTTTTTAATATAAGTTTCAGCACTAATTAAAAGTTTGTTTTTATTGTAATGAATACCCACCGAGGCTTGTTTACTTTTTAAAACAGGAATGTCTTTGTTGTTTGATAGCACCCATCTTCGTTTTTCAATGCCCAAGAAATCGTTTTGTAAATCGATAATTTGTGAGGTAGTTTGACTTTTAAATTCTCCTAAAACTTCCAATCTGAAATCGTTTAAAAACCGCTGACTAAAACTTAAACGTGGTTCTGCGAAGAGCATATCGAATTTTTGAATGTAGTTTAAACGCGCACCTACCTTTAAATTTGTTTTAACGTTGTTTGATAGAAGTCCTGTTTCGGCATAAACAGCATGACTGCGAATGACTTCCTTTATAAAACTTCTAAATGCAGGATTGTTAATGTCCTCTAAATTACTAATGCCCACCTCAATAAATTGGTAGCCCCCATTTATTTTAAGTTGATGGTTTGGGCAGTAGTTAATATCCAATTTTGCAGCACCGTCATACACTTCGTTTTCCTGAATTAAGCGTTGGTTGTTGGTGATGTCGTGATTGGTGGCATCTAAATCGTAATTTGAAACATAAATTTGAGAGGTTGTCGAAAGCGATTCATTCCAATCTTTGGTATAGGTAATTCCAGTAGCTAAATTTCGTTGCGATAGTTTGCTATTAAAAGCTTCATTTCTATCGTTTATGGTAGATTGTTCGTCGTAATTTAAAAAGTTGTTTACGTTTAAAAAATGAATGCGGACTCTGTCTTTTTTAGTGATGTTGTATAAGAATTTTAAATTTACATCGTAAAAATAGAACTGTTCATTTTTAGAAATGGAATTTCTGTTGGTTTTAGTTAAGTCGGAATCTTGAAAAATTCGTTTAAAATATTGGTCGTAAGTAGGCGTTAAAATTAAATCGGTTACCGAACGACGTGATGCTATTTGCAATTCGGTTTTATTTGAAAGCGGAATTTTAGCAAATCCATCTGCATTAATTAAATTAAAACCCAAACCTGCTTTAAACTCATTGTCAATATCGTTGGGCAATTGCATATCGATAACGCTCGAAATGCCATCGCCATATTTAGCACTGGTACCATTTTTGTAAACATGTATTTTTTTTGTGGTGTAGGGATTGAAAGCTGAAATCAACCCAAAAAAATGACCCGATTGGTACATTTTAATGCCATCCCAAAGCAGGAGGTTTTGGTCGTGTGTGCCACCACGAACGTTAATATTGGAAACTGTTTCATCGGTACTTAAAACACCTGGTAATGCTTGAATGGTTTGTAAAACATCGGGTTCAATAAGTCCCGGAAGAATGCCGAAAGTTTCTGGTTTTATGGATAGGGAACCATCGTTAAGCTTTGATATGCCTGTTGTTAGGTAGTTATTAATGGTTACTTCCTCCAAGTTTTGCATTTTGAAGGAACTTGGTTGCCGGTCGGTTTTGTTTTTAATAACAATAAAGCGGTTGTCCAACAATTCGAAATCTAATAAAGTTTCGGTTTTTAGTGTTTCCAAAACTTCTTCTAGTGATGATTCTAAGTCTGGTAAAGTGGCTTCCTTTTTATTTATGGTTTCATCTATAAAAGAAAAACGAATGCTATATGTTTCTTCAAGAACTTTTAAAATGGAAATAAGGGGTTGCTTTTCTTTTTGAATGTTTTGCGCTTTTAAGGATGCAACATTCAAAAAAAACAGCGATAAAAAAATAGAAAGGAGTCCTTTTCTACTCACGTTTTAAAGTTATAGTACCGTTGGTTTTACTATAAGTTACGTGTAAAGGTAATGTAATTGCCTTTAAAGCAACTTCCAAATTGTTGTGTGCAAAACTACCTGTAAATAATTGGTTAGCATCAATGTTTTGAAGTTTGAACGTTACATGGTATTGTCTTTCAAATTCTGCAATAACTTCTTTATAAGGTAGGCTTTTAAAAGTACTTTCGTTATTTAACCACGAAGGTGTTGCGCTGTTTTCTTTTTCTTTAGCAATTTGTTTCCCATCTATAATTAAAAAACTGTCACCAGGTTTTAATTTAGTTTCTTGAGAATTGAACGTAACGCCAACCAAACCTTCGTAGCAAATAACCTCAAAATAATGATCTCGTTGTTTTACATTAAATTGAGTTCCATAAACCTTTACGGTTCCAGATTTTGTAATAACTTGGAACGATGAACCTTTGGCAACTTTAAAAAACGCTTCGCCTTCTAGCGTTACTTCGCGTTCATTTTTCCAAGAATTTTTATTGAATGCTAAGAGGGATTTCGCATTTAAATTAACACTAGAATTATCTGGTAGTTCTACAATTGTTTTTTGAGCAAACTCTGTGGTTATTTTAGTGTCTATAGTAGTTGTATAAAAGTATATACTGAAACAAATAGCAAGAATTGCCGCAACGCGCATCAATGGTTTTATCCAATTTGAAGGTCGCTTTTTGGGTACACCAATAGCTATTGGGGTAATGGTTTTTAAAACACGTTCCAATTCTGAAGAAGTATTATAGTCATCTGCCTTAAAAGCCTGTACGCCATCCGATAACTTTACCAAATCATCATAGTCTTCAAGCATTTTAAACGCTTCAAGTTCCTGATCATTCAGATCGTTATTTAACCATTTTGATATTAACTCTTCTCTGTTCATCTTTTCTGTATTCAATTATATAACAGTTTACTTTAATTTTTTCCTACCCTAACTTAAAAAAAGTTTTAAAGTTTGTCAATCTTTTAATTTCCTAACTTTAGTATTCTTAATGCTCCTTGGGTTACTAATATAAAAACTATCATACCTATAATTAAGTCTGGTTTATTTGAATTTAGCCAATTAACTAACAAGCCAGCAGCAATAACCCCTAAATTAATAATAACATCGTTTGAGGTGAAAATCATGCTGGCTTTCATGTGTGCTTCCTCCTTACTTTTCGATTTTTGAAGTATATAAAGACAAATTCCGTTAGCAACTAAAGCAAATAAAGCTACAATTATCATGGTTGAAAAATTGGGTAAATTATCCGATTCGAAAAAAAAGCGTCTTAAAACTTCCATAAATCCTAATATGGCAAGTATTATTTGAAATATACCTGCAATTTTAGCAATTCGTTTTTTTCTTATCAAAGTGCCTCCAACCGCAAAAAGGCTAATGCCATAAACAAATGAGTCCGCAAGCATGTCTAAACTGTCTGCTACCAGTCCCATTGATTTTGAAATTAATCCAGTTGTCATTTCTATTAGAAAGAACACAAAGTTGATAGCAAGAACCGTCCAAAGTAATTTTTTCTGATTTGATTGTTTTTTAAATTCGGTTTGATCTGACTGTTCGGTTTTTAGTTTCTTTCCACCTAAATTTAGTTCTTCTATTGATTTTTCAATTATGGCAATTCCTCCAGAATGAAAAACGGTTAGTTTTCTGTTTGGAATATCAAAATCAAGATTTTTAATATTTGAAACTTCATCCAATTTCATTCTGATTAAATTTTCTTCAGAAGGGCAGTCCATTTTGGTAATTTCAAAAATTGTTTTTTCCATAGGAATGTTTATTAATTACAACTCTTTAATTTCCTTCCTTAATTTTTCCAACGCCCCGTAAATACGTTTTTCAACCGCTTTGGTGGAAATGTCTAAAATTTCAGCAATTTCTTTAAAGCGTTTGCCTTCCACTCGGTTCATCATAAAAGCTTCACGTTGAGCATCGGTTAAGTTTGATAATGCTTTTTGTAGTTTATCCATATACTGGGTTTCCTGCATTAAAAATTCAGGATTCTCGTTGGTATGCATTTTGGGTTTGGTTTGTTGGTGCTTTAAAACAACCTTTTGGTGTGCCGCTTCATTTAACATTAAATTATTAGCGGTTGTAAATACAAAACTCTTTGCTTTCTCTGGGCTTACTTTGGCGCAATTTTCCCAAAGTTTAATAAAGGCTTCCTGCACTTTGTCTTTCGGGTTTAGCAAATCGCCATACTTATAATATAAAAAGTTGTGTAAATCTTTGGCGTATTTATTAAATATTGAAGAAAACAAGCGCTCTTCGCAAATATTTTGATGTAGTTGTTTCTCCATTTTTAGTTAGTAGTTGAGCCACTAAAATAAGGTTTTTTGGCACTTCGGATGCGCTTGGTGTGACAAATTTTATATTTGAATTTAAATTTTTTTTAAACAAGGGTAGGAATTTTTAGAGTTATCCTGTTTTATATACAAAAAGCTATGTTAAACCCAAAAATCAACAATCATGAAAACTAAATTTAGAACATTTTTACTAATACCTTTTTTTGCCCTTTTATTGTTTGCTTCATGCCAAGAAGAAAAAATTGAGATAACCGAACCTACACAAGAGGAAGCTTTAGTGCCCCAAGCGCAATTAACTAGTTTAATTAGCGCTACCTCTAAGATGGATGGTTCTAAAGATAATATTATTGACGGTGCATCTTGTATTTCTGTTAAACTACCCGTTATTGTAAAAGTTCGTGGCATCGAGATTAGGATTGACTCTGAGGCAGACTATGAAAAAATAAAGCGTCTTTATGACGAACTGGAAGACGATATAGATCGTTTAGATGTCATATTTCCTATTACTATAACCACTGCAGAATACCAAGAGATTACGATAGAAAGTGCCGAACAATTATCTGAATTTATTGCCAAATGTAAAGGTGATGAGGAAGAAGAAGAAAGAGAAATAAGATGTATTGATTTTAAATTTCCAATAGCCTTTTCTATATACAACAGAGATTTTTCGGTAATCGATGTTGTAAATATTGAAAACAAAAAGCAACTTTACTTTTTTATAAAGCGCGTTAAAAATGCCGAAGTTTTGGCAAGTTTAAACTTTCCTGTAACCATGGTGCTTAAAAATGGCACGACCTTAACGGCCGAAAATAACGAACAACTAAGACGTATTATTGAAACGGCCAAAGATAGTTGCGAGATAGAAGATTTTTCAAAAGAACGTTTAGAAAACTATTTAAAAAAATGCCCTTGGATTGTTTATGAATTCAAAAGAAATAATCAAGACAATACCGCGCAATTCCAACAGTATGCCATTAATTTTAAAGAAAATGGTGTTGTTGTAATGCGCTCAAGAAATGGCGATATGTTGACCGGAACTTGGGGGCTAAGACCAACAAGACGTGGTGTACTTTTAAAAATGGCATTTGACAATTTAGCTGACTTTACTTTAGAATGGTTATTGTATGATTTTGAAGACGGAAAAATTAAAATCTACGAAGAAGGCGGTAACAGAATTATAATTAAGAGAAACTGCGATATTGTTATAGACATTACCAAAGAGCGCATTGAAAATTATTTACAAGAATGTTATTGGAGAATTGCACGATTAAGTATAAACGGTACCGATAAAGAAAAAGAATATATAGGAACACCGCTTAAATTTTTGCCGAACAACGAAGTTAAATTAAGAATAAACGGCGAGCTTGTTGCAGGAACTTACGAAATAGGCGTTAGAAACATAGGTTTTATACTTCAAATTACATTAGATGGACGTCCAGATTTAAAACTGGAATGGTTAATTACCTTCCTAGAACCAGGTTTAATAAAACTTGAAAACGCCAACAGTAAAATGGTGTTGGAAAGACATTGTTTTGATGTAGATGACGATTTAAAATACATCGATGCGGTAATAGCAGCAGGAACCTGGGAAGTAGCTACATACGATGATGGCTTGGTGCACGTGGTAGATCCAACCACAAACTTTTTTGGCTACACCGTTGACTTTCTATTAACAGGAAGAATAAAAGTTACCGATCCCAACAACGGTGTTACAGCCGGTTCTTGGTTAGCGTACCGAAAAGAAGGGCTTTATTTAGGCATGTTATTCGCCAACCAAGCACCGTTTAACGAGCTCACATTCAGATGGAAAATAAAAGCCATTGCAACAAACAGAATCGAATTAGTCGATTTAAGTGCTTCGGGCGAAATAGAGCGCACATTAATCCTTGAAAAGAAAAATTAATTATGTTTTTGGTTAAAAAGGGAGCCCATATATTTGGTTGGTTAGGTTAATTATTAAATAAAGCTCTCTTTATAAAGGTTGTCAAATACAAATTTTGGCAACCTTTTTTTATGCCAATTCTTTAGGGCGCTACCACAAGGGTCGGGCTATCCACTTCAAGTCCTCGCTCCTGCGTCGCTGTGGGCTTTCCGTTGCTATCCCTAGCGCAAATGGCAACGTATTAAAAAAAGCCAAAGTGTAAAAATCAAATCTCATTTTTATAAAAATCACGTCAATAATTACGGCTCAAATCATTAACTTTGCATTTTTAAAATTAAAACTGAACTATGTTCAATAATTTAAGCGATAAATTAGATAAAGCCTTACACGTTTTAAAAGGTCATGGAAGCATCACCGAAGTAAACGTAGCCGAAACATTAAAAGAAGTACGTCGTGCATTACTAGATGCCGATGTTAACTTTAAAATAGCAAAAGACTTTACCGTAAGAGTAAAAGATAAAGCCATTGGTCAAAACGTATTAACCACGTTACAACCAGGGCAATTAATGGTTAAAATCGTAAAAGATGAATTAACCGAGCTTATGGGGGGCGATGCCGAAGGTATTAACCTTTCGGGCAACCCAAGTGTTATTTTAATGTCTGGTTTACAAGGTTCTGGTAAAACAACCTTTTCCGGTAAACTGGCTAATTATCTTAAAAACAAAAAATCTAAAAAACCTTTATTGGTGGCCTGTGATGTTTACAGACCCGCGGCCATAGACCAATTGCACGTAGTTGGAGACCAAATAGGCGTTGAGGTTTTTAGCGATAGAGGCAACACCGATCCGGTGGCCATTTCAAAAGCGGGTATAGCACACGCTAAGGCAAACGGATACAATGTAGTAATTATAGATACCGCAGGTCGTTTAGCTGTAGATGAAGCGATGATGACCGAAATATCGAACATCCATAAAGCCATTCAACCACAAGAAACCTTGTTTGTGGTCGATTCTATGACGGGGCAAGATGCTGTAAACACAGCAAAAGCCTTCAACGATGTGTTGAATTTTGATGGGGTAATCCTTACCAAATTAGATGGAGATACCCGTGGTGGAGCCGCAATTTCCATTAAATCGGTAGTAAATAAACCCATCAAGTTTATAGGTACGGGCGAGAAAATGGAAGCGATTGACGTGTTCTATCCAGCACGTATGGCAGACCGTATTTTGGGGATGGGAGACGTTGTGTCCTTAGTAGAACGGGCTCAAGAACAGTTTGATGAAGAAGAAGCACGTAAACTTCAAAAGAAAATTGCCAAAAACCAATTTGGGTTTGATGATTTCTTAAAACAGATTCAGCAAATTAAAAAAATGGGAAACATGAAAGACCTTATGGGTATGATTCCTGGAGCTGGAAAAATGTTAAAGGATGTAGATATTGATGATGACGCTTTTAAAGGTATTGAAGCCATCATTCATTCCATGACACCCAAAGAAAGAACAAATCCAAGCATTATAAATGCAAGTAGAAAACAACGTATAGGCAAGGGGTCTGGAACTTCGGTTCAACAAGTAAATCAGCTTTTAAAGCAATTCGACCAAATGAGCAAAATGATGAAAATGATGCAAGGTGGCGGTGGTAAAAAGATGATGCAGATGATGAAGGGGATGAAATAAAGTTTAAAAGTTTAAAAGTTAAAAGTTAAAAGTTACTTCAACTAACAACCAACACCAAACAATGATAATTTTAGACGGTAAAAAAGTAAGCAACGACATAAAGGAAGAAATAGCAGAACATGTAAGTGCGCTAGTTTCTAAAGGAGAAAAAGTACCACATTTGGCAGCCATTCTTGTTGGAACCGATGGTGCAAGTATGACTTATGTAAACGCAAAAGTAAAAGCTTGCGAAAAGATAGGTTTCAATTCTACCTTAATAGATTTACCCGATTATACTTCTGAAGAAGAATTATTAGCTAAAATTAACGAACTGAACACCAACGATGATATTGATGGGTTTATAGTGCAGTTGCCATTGCCAAAGCATATAGATGAGCAAAAGGTTTTAATGGCAGTGCATCCAGATAAAGACGTCGATGGTTTCCATCCTGTAAATGTGGGTAAAATGGCTTTAGATTTGCCAACGTTTTTGCCAGCAACACCTTACGGAATTCTCGAATTGTTGGAACGCTACCAAGTTGAAACTTCAGGGAAGAATGTGGTAGTTATGGGTAGAAGCCATATTGTGGGGCGCCCAATGAGTATTCTAATGAGCCAAAAGCGTCAAGCGGGTGATGCTACGGTAACGGTTGTTCACAGTCGTTCTAAAAATTTAGCTGAAATAACAAAAGCCGCCGATATTATTGTTGCTGCCATTGGTATCTCAGAATTTTTAACAGGCGATATGGTTAAGGAAGATGTGGTAATTATCGATGTTGGAATTACGCGTGTTCCAGATGCCACCAAAGCAAACGGTTACAGACTAGCAGGCGATGTGCATTTTGAAAGTGCAAGCAAAAAGGCAAGTTATATTACCCCTGTTCCAGGTGGTGTAGGCCCTATGACGATTGCTATGTTGTTAAAAAACACATTGTTGGCAAGAGAAAGACGTAGTTCTAATTAGGAGTCAAAACGTTTCTCTTTCTTAATTATTGACAAAACGTTTCTCTAAATTTTTTATTCGATTGGTTTAACGGGGTCATCCTTTCTGTATTTTAGCATGGATACACCTGCGATAAAGAAAACCCCTCCTAATATAGTTAATGCCCAAGGACTGAGTGTTACAAAGTTATTTCCAAAAATACCTAAAACCCCTATAATCAAGGTTATTGTGCCTCCAACGGTCAAAATCAATGCCAATATTCGTATCATAGTTTCAAAATTTATTTTGATGCTAAGATAGAGTCAAAGGGTATGATGCCCATTACAAAATTAAGTGAGAGCGTTTTATAATTCCCATATTAAGTAATTGGTTTGTCCGATAGTTTGGATTAATTTCGGCGAAATTTATTGGGTTTGTACTCTTTGGTAGAATTATCAAGAAGTTTGTTTAGTTCTTCAAACTCTTCTTTAGTAAGTTCTCTGTATTCACCAAGTGGCATATCGAGTTTTATATTCATAATACGAACGCGTTTAAGCGTTTTTACCTCATAAGTTAAATACTCACACATCCGACGAATTTGTCTATTCAATCCTTGTGTTAATATAATTTTGAATTCGTACGTGCCTAATTTTTCAACCTCACATTTTTTGGTAGTTTTCTTTAATTCTTCCAACGGAATGCCACCACGCATTCGCTCAATAAAGGTTTGGGAAATGGGCTTATCAACCGTCACAATATATTCTTTTTCGTGGTTGTTGCTGGCACGAAGAATTTTGTTTACAATATCACCATCATCGGTTAATAGAATTAAGCCTTCGCTGGGTTTATCCAATCTTCCGATAGGGAAAATGCGTTTGGGGTAATTAATAAAATCGATGATATTGTCTTTTTCAACACTCGTATCGGTGGTACAAACAATGCCTACAGGTTTGTTAAATGCCAAATAAACGAAAGCTTCTTTGGTGTTGGTTATATCTTTCCCATCAATTTGAACAACATCGGTAGGCGCAATTTTAGTGCCCATTTCAGGTATGACGCCGTTAATGGTTACCCTGCCAGCTTCAATGAGTTTATCGGCCTCTCTGCGTGAGCAGTAGCCAACTTCACTTAAAAATTTATTGATGCGCTTTAATTCTATTTCCATTTAAATAAAAAATCAAAAACCATTTATAATCCATCAAGAACGATATTAATAATAATGGTTTAGTTGCTAAAAGCCCATTGTTGGGCTCCAAGGTTCAAAAGTACAACAAATCTAATCGTTTAAAAACTCTAAAATATGATTGTAAACTTGGTCGTTTTTTAAACCATGACCCAAACCAACTGTTTTTATAAGTTTGGAGACTTTATAGTGTTTTGAAATATCTAAAGCATCTCTGTAAGAAATAATTCGGTCCTTTTTATCATGAATAATGAGTCCTTCCGCTTGAATATCCTTTAGGAAATTTTTAGCCGAAAAATAATCGGGTTCATGACCAAAATGTTTTAAATAATATGCGTTCATGGCATTTATTACCTTTTTGTTGTAGCCCATCATTAAAATATAATTATTAATAATGCCCGCAAAATTTGAAGGTGCACCTAGGGATACCAATTTTTTAATAGAAGAATTGTAGTTGTGTAGCGCTAAAGCAGAAGCCGTAGCGCCAACCGAATGCCCTACAATAGCATCAATTTTAAATTTATTTGTTATGGCATGAATACATTCGGAATACAGAAACACATTGAATATTTTGCTCCCAGACATACCATGCGCCGGAGCATCTACAGCAATGATGTTAAAATTTTGAGCTTGTAAAAGTTCAATAAGGTCTTTCCATCTAAAGGCATTGCTTTCCCAACCATGAACTAACAAAACAGTTTCTTTGGTACCGCTCCAATGGTAGGTAGCAATGGATATACTTTGGTACTGGACGGTTTCTTTTTCAGCCGTATTTAAAAAAGGCAATTCATCCTCTTTAATTTTTCCTTTTTTAGGTTTTGAAAAAAAGAATACAGCAATTTGTGCTGCATAAGTGGGGGAAAAGTAGCTTATAAGGTTTATAAAACCTCCAATAGTTTTAAGAAAGTATTTATTCATTTAGGCTTCTCTGTTTACTAAATCCATAGAAAAAGCAGGTAGGCAAATGGCAATGTATTCGCAGACTTCGGTAAACGGATTGGAATATTGAACTCGTGTATTTTTGTTGATTTTGATAGATTGACCAGCTTCTAAAACTACCATTTCATCTTCTATGATGAACTGTTTTTTACCACGGATTATAAAGGTGTATTCGTCAAATTCTGGTGTTTGAAAAGGTTCGCTCCAACCCGCTGGGGCTATCATGTGGGCAATACTAATTTGCGAGTTTTCATCAGTAGCAACTCCAAAATGCTCTTTAATTATTTTTCCATCGGTTGTTGGAACTATAAATGGGTTGTTTTGTATTGTGTAATTTTTTTCTGCCATTATTTATTTTTTTTCTACCGTCTATTTCAGAGGTTTCTTCTTTATCATTCCTCCTTTTAAATCTTTTACAAGTCCCATAATGATAAACGCATTTCTGTCAATTTTATCAATTTCGGTTTGCAATTTAGCAAGTTCCAATCGGGTAACAACGGTGTAAATAATATCTTTATCATAACTTTCGCCACTTTTTCCATAACCACCTTTTCCTGCATAAATGGTGCAGGCTCTACGTAATTCCTGGGTAAGCATGTGCCTTAGTTCTTCATGCTTTGTAGAAATTATGGTAACACCCACGTATTCTTCGACACCATCAACCACAAAATCGACTGTTTTTGCAGCGGCTAAATAGGTTAAAATAGCATAAAGTGCTGTTTCAATGGATAAAATATAAGCGCCAACTGAAAAAATCAAAATGTTGATTAATAATAGGACATCTCCAATTGTAAGCGATAATTTTCTACTTAAGAAAATGGCCAATACTTCGGTGCCATCAATAACGCTGCCACCTCGCATAGACATACCAATTCCTAAGCCTAAAAAGAAACCGCCAAAAACAGAAATCAAAAGCTTGTCTTCTGTAATGGTTGGGTATTCAACAAAATGTACAACGAATGCTAAAAGTGCAATGGCAGCCATACTTCTTAAAGCGAATTTTACACTAAAGGTTCGGGAAGCCAAAATTAGGAATGGTAGGTTTACCAATATTAAAAAATAACTTAAATCTAAAGAAGTTACGTTTTGTAGCAATAATGAAATACCAGTGGCGCCACCATCAATAAAGCGGTTTGGTAGTAAAAAACCTTTTAATCCAAACCCCGCTGAAAACACACCGATGATAACAAAAATGTACTCTTTAATGGCATGCGATACTTCAACCTGAAACTTTCTAACTAAAGGAACTATTTCCTTTTTACTTACAGTTTCGTTTTTCTTTTTAGATTGAAGTCGTTTTCGAGCAATATCAACCAGTAATTTCGATAAAAATGGGTTCATTAGTTATTTCAAATTTTGAATGATTATTAGTAACCTATTTCTTCATTACTTTAGTTAGAATGCCAAAAACGCTGCGAATAAATGTAGCACTGGTAAGTACTTTTACAATAGGATTCATGGCAGTGCTTTTTGTTCTAGAAGACGTTGTAGCGCGTTCTTTAGAAGCTGCTTTTTCAAGTGCTTCTTTTTCTTTTTTAGCTTTTTCTTTAGCTTCTTCGGCTTCAGCTAATTCTATTTTTTTATTTAGAAGTTCGTAAGCGCTTTCTCTGTCTATAGTTTCGTTATATTTTTTAACAAGTTTCGATTTTGAATTTAAAGCTTTTAATTCATCTTCGGTTAAAATATCCATTCTACTCATAGGTGCACGCATCATAGTGGCTGCCAGTGGGGTAGGTCGCCCTTTTTCATCTAAGGCAGATACCAAGGCTTCACCTGTACCAAGCGAGGTTAAAACTTCAACCGTATCATAATATTCCGAATCCGGATAATTTTGCGCTGTTAATTTGATAGCTTTTCTATCGTTTGCTGTAAAAGCACGTAAGGCATGCTGAATTTTCAAACCTAATTGACTTAATACAGCCTCGGGAACATCGGTTGGGTTTTGGGTTACAAAATACAAACCAACCCCTTTACTACGTATCAATTTAACGATGCTTTCAATTTGATTTAGCAATGCTTTGGAAGCTTCGTTAAAAATTAAATGGGCTTCATCAATAAAAATGACTAGTTCAGGTCTGTCGCTATCACCTTGTTCAGGGAAGGTTGAATAAATCTCAGCTAACAAACTTAGCATGAAGGTTGAAAAAAGTTTGGGTCTATCTTGAATATCCGTAAGTCTGATGATGTTGATATAACCTTTACCTTCATTGTTTACGCGCAATAAATCGTCCACATCAAACGAAGTTTCACCAAAAAACAAATCGGCACCTTGTTGTTCCAATTCTACCACTTTGCGTAAAATAGCACCTGTTGATGCAGTAGATATGCGTCCGTAAGCATCATCAAATTCTGCTTTACCTTCTTGGGTAGCGTATTGTAGTATCTTTTTAAAATCTTTTAAATCGAGAATAGGAAGTTTATTATCATCACAATACTGAAAAATAACGGCTACAACACCCGATTGTGCTTCCGATAAATCTAAAATCCGAGATAATAAAACAGGACCAAATTCGCTAACAGTAGCTCTTAATCGTACCCCATCTTGTTCAGAAAGTGTTAAAAGCTCTACTGGAAAACTTTTAGCTTCAAAGGGAATACCAATTTGGGCATGACGTTCATCAATTTTTGGATGTCCTGGACTTGGTTGGGCAATACCGCTTAAATCGCCCTTAATATCCATTAATAGCACAGGAATGCCTTTATCACTTAAATTTTCGGCTAAAACCTGTAACGATTTTGTTTTTCCCGTACCCGTAGCTCCAGCTATTAAACCATGTCTATTAAGTGTTTTTAAGGGGATGTTTACTAAGGCATTTGTGATGGTTTCCCCATTTAACATAGCGGCACCAACAGATATAAAATCGCCTTTACAAATATTGCCTTCAGTTATATAATTAAAAAAAGTTTCCTTCTTGTCCATCTACTTTAATTTTTCATAAAAATAGGTATTTATATATAAAATTAAATAAACAAGCTATATAAAACTTCCAACAATTCACATGCAAACCGTTATCTTTGCAAACGATTATGAATAAAGACATACAAACATTAGTAGATAAAGGTGAAATGTTACCTTTAATGGAAGAGTTTTATACCATTCAAGGTGAAGGTTTTCATAAAGGAACAGCGGCATATTTTGTTAGAATAGGCGGTTGCGATGTGGGTTGCCATTGGTGTGATGTGAAAGAAAGCTGGAATGCCAATTTACACCCGCCAACCAACATTTCAAAAATTGTTGAAAACGCCAAAAAGTACAGTAATACTATAGTAATTACTGGTGGAGAGCCATTAACTTGGGATATGACACCCCTTACTTCGCAATTAAAAACCGAAGGCTTGCAAATACATATTGAAACCTCTGGTGCCTATAAATTAACCGGTGTTTGGGATTGGATTTGCTTATCACCTAAAAAAATGAAACTCCCTACTGAGGAAGTGTATGCCAAAGCCCACGAACTTAAAGTTATTGTGTATAATAAAGATGATTTTCGCTTTGCGGAAGAACAAGCTGCCAAAGTAAATAAAGACTGTATTTTGTACTTACAACCTGAATGGAGCAAACGCGATAAAGTAATTCCGGAAATTGTAGATTATGTTATGGCAAACCCAAAGTGGAAAGTGTCACTGCAAACACATAAGTATTTAAATATTCCTTAAATTATAACCTGATTAATTTACTATGGAAAAATTACTAAGAATTATAGGAGCAGCCTGGGGAGCCAAAAAAATAGGAGGAGGCAAATGCGGGTGCTTTGGAACCATCTTTGTTTTCTTGATTTTATACTGGCTATTAGGGTACGTTTTTAAAGTTCTATAGAAAACAAAAGTTCCAGTATTTTTAAATAACTGGAACTTTTATTTTTGTCTACCGTCTACCGTCTTATTTAGTAAAAGGCACAGCAACTCTAACGGTTCCCCAGCCTAAATGCATGGTGCCATCATCAGTAAAAGCAATAGAAAAAGCTTCTAACGCATCACCAGCACTTACAGGTGCTTTAACTCTAATCACGTCATTAGCTTCGTTATACGAATACGCACCCCAAACATTAATATCTTTATTTAAAATAATAGTCCATTCCTTTTCTCCAGGAATTGCGAATAATGAATATTCGCCAGCTTTAACAGCTTTTCCGCCAACTTTCATGTCACTATATAAAGTAATATTGGTAGCTTCATTAGCACCGGTACGCCATACTTTGCCATTAGGTACTAAAGTGCCTAAGTCTCTTTCTTTAAGTTGCGGTCTACTATAAACCACTTTCACAAGTTTACTGGTTTCTCTATTACTGGTAGGGTATGAGGTGACATCCAATGGGCTTTTGTCCAAAGAACTGAATTTTTGCGCTTCCATGTTAACAGATAAAAGCATGATAAAAATGCAAGCAATGCTTTTAATAAAGGTTGATTTTTTCATATTTAAATTTTTAAAAGTTTAGTAAAGTTTTAAAGATAAGTCTAAAAAATCTTAAAGTTTTTGTAAAACTGGATAGAGAATGTTAAAGTTTACATTTAAGATCAATATTTGTTATTTGTCTGTTCTCTTTAAACTACGTCCTCTGGGGCCGTCATCTTCATGTAGTACAATATCAGAATGTAAAAACTGTGCAGCATCTGCTGAATCTTTTACTTTGGAAGTACTGCGTTTTATCATTTCTAATTCAAATTTAGTTAATACGGTGTCTCTTATTCCAAAGTCTCTCCAAGAAGATAAAGGTCTGCACTTTTTAAATATGCCTCTAGCTAGTGCCAAGGCATCCAGAAGTGCTTGATTTGCACCTTGACCTTTAAACGGACTCATGGGGTGTGCAGCATCACCAATAAGTGTTATTGAACTTGCTTTTTCTAATAATTCAGGTTTTAGCAATTCACGGTCGTACACAGGATATCCAGAAATTTGAGCTTCTTTAGTAGCTGCCAAAATTTGAGGAATGGGCTTGTGCCACTGCGTTCTTCTGCAAGCTTCTTTTTTTAATGCTTCGGGACCTTGAGCACTTAATGCCTTGGCATCAGCTTCTGGCAAAGGGAAACTCAATTGCCACATCACAGAATCCTTAGTGAAAGGCATGATGTAAATACGTTCATTACCATTGGCAGTTTGAAATACGGTTGCCGAATCCAACAAATCACTATCAATCCCTTTAAGATTTTTTAAAGGACAGATACCTAAAATTACAATACAATCTAGGTAACGCAAAGGCGTTTTTTTATCACCAATTAACAACTTTCTTACTGAACTTCGAATACCATCTGCACCAACTACCAAATCAGCTTTGGTGGTTTTTATGTTGCCATCAACTTCAAAATTGAGTTCAACGGTTTTATCTGCACACACTTTAAAATCCAATAATTGATGATTCCATTGTACGGCAGTATCGCCACCAAGTTGCTCCATCAATGCTAAGCGTAACGATTGTCGTGCGATATGGATATTACTGCGCTTCGGTAACTTTTTTTCGCCTTCCTGCAGCCACTTTCTCATCCCCCATTCACCTACCACGTTGCCATCGGTGGTATGTACCACATGCCTTGTTGAAACCACGCCTTCTTCTAGAGAGAGAATACCAAAACCAGCAATTGCTTTACTGGCTTGCTGTAATGTAAGTCCGTAACCCTGAGAACGCACGTTAAAACCACTATCGCGTTCATAAAGTGTAAACGGAATGCCACGGTGCAAACACGCCACCGCCAAAGCCATTCCGCCTATGCCGCCACCAATAATAGCAACATGCGGATAGTTTTCTGTGTCGGGTATTGGCGGACTCTCAGAAGAAATCAATCCAGAACCCGAACAGTTTAAGCAGACATTAAAATGCGCTTTAGAACGAACAGGCGCATTCATTTCGCCATTCGTTTTTTCAAATTCTTCCAGGGCTTTTTGGTAGTTGAGCCGCATTTTTTTGCGAAGTCTCTGCTTTTTTTTTCCCAGTCCTTTACATTCTAGACAAAACGTCCAACAAGCCTTTTCGTTTTCCTTCTTTTTCATTTCTTCTCTGTGCATTGCCTTGAGAAATTATTTTATTGCATACATTTTTTTGTGAATAAAGCATAGCGCGGAAAAAGATACTACATTTTTAAAATAAACACGTAATTATTTGGGCGTTACCCTATCGGGCTAGGATTGGAGTTTGTCCTGAGTGCAGACGAAGGAAAAATGTCTTTGCGAGGACGAAGGACGAAGCAATCTATTGTTTATTAGCACAAACCATTATTATAGTCCATTATTTTTAAAAAGGATGCCGCTGCAAATGCAAAACATTCACGATTTCAAAATTTAACAAAAAAATGCATAAGTAATTCCTAACCCGCGTGTTAGCGTAATAAATTATATTTTAGGAAGAACCGATAAAGCTTAGAAATAATTTAAATTGTAATATCATAACACGTATTTATCTAGTAAATAAGTTTTTGTTAGTTATATATGTGTGTTGTTTGTATTACTTTATTTTCAAAATTCTGCTATCTTTAAGTCATTTCGCATTTCCATTATTATTCGCATTTCAATTTCGTTAAAGGGATTATTGCTTTTCAACTTATTTCCCGCGTCAAAGAATTCAGTCAGATTATCAGATTTCCTGTCCGATATGTGCATATAAAACTTGTCAAAAACGTCTTGAAATTCAGCACGCATTTTATTTAAATCCGATAACATTTCATCAGAAAGAAAAGGCTGATTAATTGAGTAAAACTGAATGTAAGCGTTAATTTTTTGCATTAATTTATTTCCTTCTTCTTTTGTTCCGACATATTGAAATCGGTTCAATTCTTTTTTTATTCCGTATGTTTTTTCTAGTAGTTCTCTATAAATATTGACCTTTTCTTTAAAAATTCCGCTGTACGCAATTTTATTTTTTTCAATTGATTTGTCAACTTTTCCTTTAATCCACAGGTAGAAAATAACGTTTCCAATTATTGTAATTATTGCAGGAAGTATTTTTTCAATCATATTTGTTTCAGTATTACACAAAACGTATTATATAATAACCTTTATTACTCATATCCCGTAAATATGCTGGGATATAGTAAGTTTATTGTTACTGTTGTTCCGTAAATATAATTAATAATTCTTACAACGAATAAAAAAAATCCCGACAGCAAACTATCGGGATTTTTTAATTTATTTTAAAATGGAGTTACTTCAAAAATCAACCTATTTCTTCATCACTTTTACATTCATTTCTTCAATTTTCTTGTCAGAAAGTAGGGAAGGGGCGCCAAATAATAAATCTTCACTGGTTCCTGTTTTTGGGAAGGCCATCACTTCACGTATCGATGCTTTTTTCTCTAAAATCATCATCAAACGGTCTACACCCCAAGCAATACCACCGTGTGGTGGCGCTCCATAATGGAATGCTTTGTACATAGTGCCCACGCTTTTTAGCATTTCTTCTTTGTTATAGCCCATGTTTTTATAAGTAGCTTCTAAAATTTCGGGTTTGTGAGCACGCACCGAGCCACCCCCAATTTCGTAACCGTTCAAGATTAAATCATATTGTTGGGCAATGATGCTTCCTATTTCTTCCTCTTTGCCGTTCATGTGTTTTTCAATATCATAAACCGCAGGCATTGAGAACGGATTGTGTGTAAAGGTCCAACGACCTTCATCGGTTTTTTCAAACATCGGGAAATCAACCACCCATGCAGGGCGTAATTCCTTCGGATTGATTAAATGCAACATCTTACCAAGTTCTTGACGTACCGCATCCAGTGCTTTATTGGCAGTGGCATAATCGGCCGCCGAGAAAAACACAATATCACCCACTTGTGCGTTAGTGGCTTTAATAATGCCCGCAGCAATATCTTCACCTAAAAACTTAATGATAGGCGATTGTAAATCGTTTTCATTTACAATAATATAAGCCAAACCACCCAAACCATGTTGTTGAGCGATACCTGTAAGTTTTTCAATTTGCCCTTTTGATAAACGTTTGTTGCCTTGTTCTTGGGCCGAAACTTTAATACATTTTACAATACCACCTTCTTCAATAGGTTTACTAAAGACTTGGAAGGTGGTATCTTTTACAATGTTTGTAATGTCTTGAAGTTTTAAACCGAAACGTAAATCGGGTCTATCACAACCGTAAAAATCCATGGCATCTTGGTAGGTAATCACTTCAAACGGACGTAATATCCATTTGTTGCCATATATTTTTGTTACCACCTCATTAAACATTTTGGTGTTTAAATCGATGATTTGTTGCATACTCGCATAGGCCATTTCAATATCCAACTGCGTAAATTCCGGTTGACGGTCGCCACGGGAATCTTCATCTCTAAAACAACGTGCAATCTGGAAATACTTTTCGTAACCACTCACCATCAACATTTGTTTGAATTGTTGAGGGGCTTGTGGTAAGGTGTAAAAAGCACCAGGTTGTTTACGGGTAGGTACTATAAATTCGCGAGCGCCTTCATCGGTTCCTGCACTCAAAATAGGTGTTTCAATTTCCAAGAAATGTTCTTCATCTAAAATATCGCGCAGAAGTTTGATCACCTTATGGCGGTTAACAATCACTCGACGTACATCGTCGTTTCTGTGGTCTAAATACTTGTATTGAAAACGGGTGTTTTCGTTGGTTTTAGTCGCACGTTTTATTTCAAAAGGCAAGGTTCTAGATAGGTTTAAAATGTCCAGTTCGTTCGCTTCCAATTCTATTTTTCCAGTTCGTAATGCCGTGTTATAATCGTCTTCTTTACGTTGCACAATGGTTCCTGAGACAGTAATAACCGACTCTGGTTTTAGCTTTACCAATTCGTCTAAATTAGGGAACGATTCTCTACTTAAACGCACTTGGAAAATTTCGGTGCTTGAATCGCGTAAATCGATAAAAATCAATTCACCATGATCGCGTACACTAGAAACCCAACCTGCAAAAGTGACTGTTTCTGAAATGTTAGCTTCAGAAATACCCGAAATTAAATGGGTCCTGTACTCTTCTTTGATGACGATAGGAATTTGTGGTAATACTTCTTCCTGTTGTCTTGGGGTTGGTTGTTGGGTGCTTGGTTTTGGGTTTTGGGTGTTGCTTCCGTCTTCTGTCTTCGTGCTTTCGTCAATTCCACCCGCTAACTGACTCAAAATTCCCTCACGAATCACTTTTCCTGAAGCGCCTTTTCCAATAATCGCAATAATTTTTCCAACTAAAATACCTGCTTTTCCTTGGTTTCCAGCTTTAATGTCGTTGGCAATCGCTTCATTTTCTGAAATGACCTTGGCAATGGCATCGTAGATTTTTTCTTCGGAAATGGTGTTGGCTTCAAAATAGCTTTTATAATCAAACGTAGCATCGGCCAACAATGATTTAATGGCATTTTGAACCAATACAACCGTTACTTTTTCTTCTTTGAAACTTTTGATAATCTCAATAAAATCTTGAATATTTTGAATTTGGGCGTATTCCTCAGGTTTTATATTGTTTGATAATGTTTTAGCAACAAACGAGGCATCGTTCAATTCATTATGAATCGCAACGAAGGTTTCCGAGCGTAACGAATCGGCAGTAAAGAATTTGGCATCTTGTGGTAACACACCACCGTTTATCAAAATAGATTCTACCGCAAACGGAAGCGTTCTGGTATCTACTTTAATCGCTTCAACAGCTTCTTTAATGTTTACAAACGGTAAATCGGGTTCCGAAATAAAACGGTAATCGGCCTCAAATTCCTTTTTACGCATGGTTTTGGTTTGCTTTAAATCGGCATCCCATAAAACCGTGGTTTGGTCGGGTCTAAATTCTTTATGCTCTAAGAAATAGTTAAGTTGTTTTTCAACTTCTTCTTTTAGAGCGTCCACCATAAACTTAAACGAGTTCAAGTTCTTAATCTCGGTACGTGGGTTTAAAGTGTAACTGTGTTTTTTACGAAGCGATACAGAAACATCCGATTTGAATTCACCTTTTTCAAGATTTGCCTCCGATATTTTTAAATTTTGAACAATACGTTGAATGTACTGTGCGTAAATAGAAGCATCCTCAATATGGCGAATGCAAGGTTCGGTTACAATTTCAATTAATGGTACACCGGCTTTGTTAAAATCGACTAACGAAACGGTTTTTTCGTGCATCAATTTAGCGGCGTCTTCTTCAATATGAACTTGTGTTAAATTTACAGTAAACTGGCTTCCATCGTTACGGAAACAAGACACTTGCCCATCAGGAATTACAGGGTTGTGAAACTGCGTAATTTGAATATTTTTCGGGTTATCGGGGTATTCGTAATGCTTTCTGTCCCAAGAAATTACTTCGTTTTCAAACGATGATTTTACCGCTTTACCAAAATAAATAGCCTTAGTAATGGCTTCTTTATTAATGGCAGGTAAAACGCCCATTTGCCCGGTACAAACCGAACAAATGTTTTGGTTTGGGGTTTCAATCTCTTGGTTTGGGCAAGAACAAAATAATTTGGTTTTGGTATTTAATCGAACGTGTGTTTCCAGTCCGATTACTAACTCTAAATCGTGTGCTTTAAGTGCTGCGTCTAATTGCTCTAATTCCATTATATCGTGTCTTTTAAGAAGTTAGCAAACTTCAAAACAAGTTCGTCGTTATTTTTAGCGGCTGTAATTTGTACGCCTGTTTCGGTGCCTTGTGGAGCGGTAAGCGTTGGTAATTGCCCTAAGCTAAACCCAACCGTATAAGCATCGCTTAGATACATAGCGTGTGGGTCTTTTAAACTATCGCCAATTTTTGGAGGTGTACTAGGTGTAACCGGAGATAAAATGATATCGACTTCTTTAAAATCGTTTTCAAAATTTTCTGAAATAGCATCTCTTAACGCCAATCCTTTTAAATAAATTTCATCTGAAAACCCTTGAGATAGTACTTGGTTTCCACCAACAATACGTCGTTTGGTTTCTTCTGAAAAATTCTCTGAACGCGTAACGGCGTATGATTCTTTTAGGTTTTTATCTTCAATGCGGTTTCCGTAGTTACTACCATCCAATCGTGATAGGTTAGAAGCCGTTTCAGCCATTGCCAAGGTGTAATAGGTTGAAACTAAAATATCCGATTTAAAGAAATCCAACTCTTTTACTTCAATGCCTTTGGCTTTTATTTTTTCAATAGTTGCTAAAAAATCAGCTTTAATTTTTGGGTCGATCGCATCACTTTCAACGAAATTTTTAAAATACCCGATGGTTTTAATACCGTTTGAATTTGAGATACTTGCTTCTTTAATTTCCGCGGAAGCGTATGTAGTTTGATCTTTTGAGTCTTTACCACTCATCACATTCAACACAATACGAATATCTTCAATGGATTTAGCGATAGGTCCCACACAATCGGTAGAAGATGCGTAGGCCATCAATCCGTAACGGGAAATGCGCCCGTAAGTCGGTTTTAAGCCATAAACGTTGTTGTAACCAGCCGGTTGGCGCACAGAACCACCTGTATCGCCACCAATCGAAAATACGGTATAATCTTTGGCCACATTGACTGCCGAACCACCACTGGAACCACCACCTACTAAATCGGGGTTGATGGCGTTTTTAACAGCGCCAAAAATGGTGTTTTCACTAGAAGAACCATGACCAAAACTATCGCAGTTTTCTTTTACTAACGGAATAGCGCCAGCATCCAATAATTTTTGAATGGCTGTGGCGGTGTAGGCCGATTTATAATTTTTAAGCAAATTGGAGCTCGCCGTTGTGTAAGTTCCTTGAACCATGTACACATCTTTGATACCAAACGGAATACCTTCCAGTAAACCAATGGTTTCGCCTTTTGCAATTTTAACATCTACTTTAGCTGCTAAATCTAACGCCAAGGTATCTAATAAAGTGTTTACGGTGTTGTTGGTATTGGCTCTTAATAAGTTCAGTTTTTCTTGTACTAAGTTTGTACAAGTAATTTCTTTGTTCACCAGTTGTTGGTGAAGTTGTTTTATTTGAGATGCCATAATTATTCTTCTATAACTTTAGAAACCACTAAATAGCCTTTTTTCTCTTTTGGAAAATTTTCAATAATGATTTGCTTTTCCAATGCAGAACTTTCAATCACCACATCGTCTCTTAAATCGTTTAACGATACGCTATTATTATGATTCATACTAAAAGAATTATTATTTGTTGGTTGTGCATTTTTAATCACCTCAAATAATTTGTTCACCGCCTCACTGGGTTGTGCTCCTTTAATACTCGACAATACGTCGACTGTCATAATTTTACTCATTTTCTATATTTTTAAATTAAAAAAAGCCCTCCGTATTTGGAAGGCTTTATATATTTTTAAACAACAACCTTCCTGTCCTAAAAATTAGGATTATTGAAATTATTATTGTTGTTATTTATCATTGTTATTTTTTTACTTGCCAAATATATACAGAAATAACATATCAAGCACTATTTTTTCCTATATCCTATGCTGTATTATCAAATTAATAGAAAACTTGTGTATAATTTGTTGGTTTTTATAAAATACGGGAGTGTGTTGAAAATTTATTTTTAATATGAAAACGAAATACCTTCGAAGCGAAATTCAAAATTTTAGAACAGTTCATTTGAATTTAAGAACTTAATACCATAAACAACTAAAAAATGTATTCTATGGAAGAATTATGTCGCATTTTAAGTTAATGAAAACCCTGAAATTTAAGTTTTAAGACACTTTCTGTTTTTGAGGATTTTAAAAATGAAAAAAATCAGTCAAAATCAATTTTAAGGCACTTTTTAGACGATTTAAGGCATTTTTAAGTAATTAACAAATGTTGATAATTATATGAATGAGTCGATGAAAAGCTTTTTAAAAGGCTGATAATTTTGTATATTTGTTTGTATTCAGAAGGATGCAAAAAAGGCATCTTTTTTTATGCGGTAAAACTTAGAATTTAAACAATATTAAATTATAATATGAGCGAAGCAAAAGAAGAATTTAATAAGCACAATTATTCGGCCGATAGTATTCAGGCCTTAGAAGGCATGGAGCATGTGCGTATGCGTCCATCCATGTATATTGGTGATGTTGGCGTACGTGGTTTGCACCATTTGGTATATGAAGTTGTAGATAACTCGATTGATGAGGCACTTGCAGGGCATTGTAACAATATTACGGTTAGTATAAATGAAGACAATTCGATTACTACTGAAGATGATGGACGTGGTATTCCTGTAGATTTACATAAAAAAGAAGGCGTTTCTGCTCTTGAAGTTGTAATGACTAAAATTGGAGCAGGAGGTAAGTTTGATAAAGATTCATATAAAGTATCGGGTGGCTTGCACGGTGTTGGTGTAAGTTGTGTGAACGCTTTATCTGAACATTTACGCGCTACCGTTTATAGAGATGGAAAAATTTACGAGCAAGAATATGAGCGTGGTAAAGCGATGTATCCGGTTAAACACATTGGTGAAACTGATAAACGAGGTACTACCGTTACTTTTAAGCCAGATGCTACTATTTTTACTCAAACACTGGAATATAGTTACGATACTTTAGCAAGCAGATTGCGTGAGTTGGCTTATTTAAATAAAGGAATTACCATCCATTTAGTTGATAAAAGAACTAAAAAAGACGATGGTAGTTTTGAAGGTGAAACATTTCATTCAGAAGAAGGTTTAAAAGAGTTTATCAAGTTTTTAGATGGAAACAGAGAGCCTTTAATGAAAGATGTTATTGCGTTTGAAGGTGAGAAAAACGGCGTGCCTGTTGAGGTGGCCATGGTTTACAACACATCGTATGCTGAAAACTTGCATTCGTATGTAAACAACATTAATACACACGAAGGAGGAACGCATTTGTCAGGTTTCCGTAGAGGTTTAACCATGACTTTAAAAAAGTATGCGGACGATTCTGGTTTATTGAAAAACCTAAAATTTGAAATAGCTGGTGATGATTTCCGTGAAGGATTAACAGCTATCATTTCGGTAAAAGTTCAAGAGCCACAGTTTGAAGGACAGACTAAAACCAAACTAGGTAATAGAGAGGTTTCTGCTTCTGTAAGTCAGGCGGTATCTGAAATGTTGACTGATTACTTAGAAGAACATCCAGACGATGCTAAAATCATTGTTCAAAAAGTAATTCTTGCGGCCCAAGCGCGTCATGCAGCTCAAAAAGCACGTGAAATGGTTCAGCGTAAAACTGTTATGAGTATTGGTGGTTTGCCTGGGAAATTAAGTGATTGTTCGGAGCAAGATCCTGCAAAATGCGAAGTGTTTCTAGTAGAGGGAGATTCGGCAGGTGGTACTGCAAAACAAGGTCGTGATAGGGCGTTTCAAGCTATTTTACCATTAAGAGGAAAGATTTTGAACGTGGAAAAAGCGATGACCCACAAAGTTTTTGAAAACGAAGAGATAAAAAATATTTTTACCGCTTTAGGGGTAACTATTGGAACTGAAGAAGATAGTAAAGCTTTAAACCTTTCTAAACTACGTTACCACAAAATAGTTATTATGTGTGATGCCGATATTGATGGTAGCCACATTGCAACGTTGATTTTAACCTTCTTCTTTAGGTACATGAAAGAATTGATTGAGGCAGGTCATATTTACATTGCAACACCGCCTTTATACCTAGTTAAAAAAGGAAACAAAAAAGAATACGCTTGGAGTGATAAAGAACGTGACCGCATTGCTGAAGAATTTGGAGGTAGTGTAAACATTCAACGTTATAAAGGTCTTGGAGAAATGAACGCAGAGCAACTTTGGGATACTACCATGAATCCTGAGTTTAGAACCATGCGTTTAGTTCAAATAGATAACGGTACGGAAGCCGATAGAATTTTTTCTATGCTTATGGGCGATGAAGTGCCGCCACGTAGAGAGTTTATAGAAAAGAATGCTGTTTATGCTAAAATTGATGCTTAAGTAGTTTCTATTTAAAACATTTAAAAAAGGCCATGATACATTTATATCATGGCTTTTTCTATTTTTATGGAATATAAGCATGGGTGTAGAATAAAATACTTCAAATTATGATGAACAAACTTAAAAGCAATCTTATATTTTTAATTGTAACAGTGTTGCTTTTTGCTAGTTGTGGCGTAGTAAAATCTGATTTGGTAGTTAATAACCAAATTGAAGTAGAGCTTTTGCGTGAACCTTATTTACAAAATTCGTTTGCAGATAGTATAAGTGTTTTATGGAAAACGAATGTAGGAAAAACATCAATGGTGAAATATGGTAAAACGAAAGAATTGAGCAATACGAGCCTTGGCACCATTGAAAAAGATAGTAATTCCGTAAGACATACAGTAACTTTAAAGGGGTTGGAAAGAGGCGAAAAATACTTTTATGCTATTTATTCGGATGATGAATTATTGGCTTTTGGCGATGATTATTACTTTAGGGTGGAACCATTAGATAAAAAAAGTAAGTTTTCATTTTATGCTATGGGGGATATTGGAGAACCTGTAGAAAAAGGAGGGTTTCCGCAAATTACAAGTTTCCAGATTAACAGTTTAAAAGAAAAACCAAATTTCGGAATTGGTTTAGGGGATATTATTTATCCTAAAGGAGAAAGTTTATTTGCCGATGAATATTTGTTTAAACCAATGGAATCTATTTTAAAAAATATTCCATTTTATCCAGCTTTAGGAAATCATGATTGGGGAGTAGCTCCAGATTTGAATTTTGAAAAAGAATGGAAATTGCCAAACAATGAGCATTATTATTCATTTGATTATGGTAATTCTCATTTTATAGCATTGGATACTAGAAATGGTGAGTTGTTTGATGTTGAAAATCAAGTTAAATGGTTTGAAAACAATTTAATTCAAGCACAAGGCAAATACGATTGGATTTTTGTGTATTTCCACCATAACGGAAAAACGTGCACCTATAAAAAAGATGAGAAAGCGGTTATATCACTGTATCCGTTATTTGCAAAATATAATGTAGATGTTGTTTTAAATGGTCATGCACATACTTATGAACGTCTGCATCCATATGATTCTGGTGGAAATGTTATAGAAAAGTATAGAGCAAACACAGAAACTTATCCAGAAATTTCAAATGGGTTTATTCAAATAACTACAGGTGCAGGTGGAAAACTTCAAAAAAATTGGTTGCCACAACCAGAAGAATGTGGTAAAAATATTGTAGCTGCAGTTGCCCATACAGGGCATTTTTCTTTAATAACCATAGAAGGTAAAAAGTTACAATTACAAGTTATTTCGTCTATTGGAGGGATGTTATTAGATTCTTTCACAATGAACAAGAACTAATATTTCAATAGGATTTGATTAAAAATCAAACCCTATTGAAAATTGCCAAACACGGTTTTTGGGGTTGCCTTCGTCATAAATACTGCCTAAACCTAAATGGTATCTAACGCCTAAGGATATGCCAGATTCGGTTTTGAAACCTGTACCAAAATTTACACCCCAATCAAAACTTTGAGGATCGAATTCTTGAGAGGTATCAAACAAACCAAAACTACTGTCAAACTCTTCCTTGTGAGAGACTGCTAATCCAACTTGTGGACCAACTTCTAAAAAGAAAGCTTCATCTGGATAAAGTTTCAACATTAAAGGAAGGTTAATATAGTCTAATTTTTGGGTAAAAGTTCCGCTATTATCCTTTAATTCATAACCTTGTTGTGAGTAAAGCAATTCCACTTGCAGTGCTACACTTTCCGATAAAAAGGATTCACCATAAAAACCAATATGAAAGGAATGTCGTTGTCCGGTTTCTGTTTCACCATCAAAACTTACAGCAGCCAGATTGTAACCACCTTTAAGTCCTGCATTCGATTTATTTGTTTGTGCATTTGATGTAAAAGCGATAGTAAATATGAATAAGATTTTAAATATTGTTTTCATTTTGATAATTTGTTTTGGTTATATATTAATTATTTACCGCCATTTGCCTGTAAATCGGCAATACATTGGGCATCTAGTTGAGGCGCTGTATTCGATCCCATTAAGTTGCTTAAGCCCGAGCCACTTTCGGCAGCCCAATACATAAGGCAACTTTCAACATTACAATGTTTAGCATGTTCGGTATCTTCATGATTATCAACCATGGCTGCCCCTAAATTTGTAAGCCCTAAAATATGCCCAAATTCATGGGTAATTACCGTAGTTTCTAAAACAGTTCGGTTTGGTTCAAATGGGCTATTGCTTAAATCTTGAATGGTAGCTTCGTAAATTACAAACGATGTATTTCTATATGCTGTTCCTAATACAATATTAGTATCGGTATTGCTGGCAGATTCACCATCGGCAAAAAATGCCCATACGGCTATTTGACTGTTGGTGTTGTATTTGGTTCGGTTTGCGTCTTCTATGTCAATTATTTCTTGGTTGGAATAAGGGGCGTTTCCCGGAGAAGCAATGGCTCTTTTTTCAACGGTAATACCGTTTGGTTTAAAAGTTCTGGCATTTAAAAAATTTACAAAATTGTTGATGCTATTTTGGTTAGGCTCAAAACCTTCAACGTAAACCAATTCTATTACCATACTTTTAAAGGTGGTGTCTGAAAGTAAATCGTTTGAAGAACTTCCAGTTCCTTTTTGGTTTGCTGATTTTGTGTTTTCATTTTTGGTTTCGGTGGTTTCTTCTTTTGAACAAGAAACTAAAAAACCAAGAACCAATAGCATTGTTATTATTTTTTTCATCTTTTATTTTTTTTAAAAACGACTGTTGGACAAACCAACAGCCGTTTCACCATAAACATAATTGGTAACCAACCAACAATTATGTAGATACTAAATTTGGGTCAAAACTAATGTTATTGCCGCGTTTGTTGTACTTTTTAATGAAATGGATGTGTTACTAAAACTGGTTACTTCCCATTTGCTGTTTAATAAGTTAAAAGTAGCGTTCCCTGCAAAAGTTAGGTTTAAATATACTTCTGTTTCTGAGGCAACATTATATGTTCCTTGTACAGCACTTAAAGTTGAATGTATAGCGGTACAAGTTTTATCGTTTGCAAAATCTATGGTGTAGTTAGCGTAATCTGAAGTTTTGTTTACTCCTGCATTTATAAAAGTTTGTACTTTGAAAGCACCATTCACTAAAATAGTTTCCAGATTTTTAGCTTCTTCTTCAGCTTCTTCTTCAGCATCTTCAGTATCTAAACAATCTTCAATACTTGCTTGTAAATCCAAATCGCTAGTAAGCGTTACTGTTGAGTTGTTTGATAATGTAGCTGTTATAGGGTATTTTACAGAGAATAATTCTGTATTGTCCATATTGTTCATATACGCATACAATTGTTGTTCTGATTGAATAACTAAACTACCTGTTTGTTCTAAGTTTAGACTGTAGGTTAAAATTGTAATAGGGAAATCTATATCTAAACAAGAAATAGCATCTTTTCCAGTATTTTCAGCAGTTTCGCAGGCGTCAATAATAGCGTCATATTCTCCTTGGTTTGCAACTACAACTTCGGTGTAATTACTTAATCTAACACTAAATGGGAATTGTAGTGTTACAGTATCGCTATCATTTGTAAACTGTCCTAAAATGTTTAAAACAAGTTGGTAGTCCGCTTGCGATATAATACTTACTTGTTGTCCATTTACCGTTGCTACAACAGGTAATAATATAGAGGAACAAGATGTGCCGTCTAAAAAGTCGTCAAAACTTCCATCGTACATAGAAGTGCGCTCTAAGTTACTTGCGGTTTTAGACTCCGAATTGTTTGTATTTGGATTCTGTCCATTTTCAGAATCTATTTCATCTTGACATGATGTAAAAGTTAACAATGCTGTTAAAACTAAACTTGTAATTAATTTTAAATTTTTCATGATAATAATTTTTGGGTTAAATATTTTCTTTTTCATAGCGATTCTTTTCGCCTTTGTTTCAGTAAGACAACAACATTTTATTTTACCCTACCCTATTTTTAAATTAATTTTAAATTTTGGTTTGCAATGGCTAAAATAAATAAAGTTGAAATTATGGTTAAGATGTTTTTTGCTATTTTTAATTTCACACCAACTTTCATAATTGTATACTTGTGTTATCTTACGCCTTTAAGACAACTTAAAATATTTTTACCCTACTTTTGTAAAAATTTTTATTTTAAAGCCTCATAAAACCTATATAAATGGATGCGAACAAACTTTGTGAAGAATCTTATTTTAATAACTTTTATTTAGAACATGTACAATCGGCAAGCAATTTTGCCTTTTATAAATGTGGAGATAAAGATGGTGCTTTAGATTTTGTACAAGATGCCTTTTCAAAAATTTGGGAAAATTGTTCTAAAATAGATTTTACAAAAGCAAAGACCTATTTATTTACTACCATTAATAATTTGTTTTTGAATACCGTTAAGCACCATAAGGTGGTTATGGAATATGCCAAAGCTTCACCTTATTTAGATAAGACTAACGAAAGCCCCGACTATATATTAGAGGAAGAAGAATTTAAAAAAAAGTTGCAAGATGCCATTTCTTTATTAACCGATGCCCAGCGTGAAGTATTTTTATTGAATAGAATTGAAGGTAAAAAATATAGAGAAATAGCCGATTTATTGGATATTTCTCAAAAGGCCGTAGAAAAAAGAATGTCTGGTGCATTAAAAATTTTACGGGATCATATTGAAAATATTTAATTTTTTTGGGTTTAATTCAAAAAGCCTCTGCTCGTTTTTTATTGGAATTTTGTTTATTGGAATTTTTTAATAAAGGGTAGGGTAAAAAAGAAAATAGTTGTCTTAAAGTTGAAGCATTAAAAAAATGAAAAACGAAAATAACATATTAAAGTGGTTTGATAATGAGCTTTCGGAGCAAGATATAAAGGATTTAAAACAATCTGAAGATATTAAAATTCTAGAGAAAATAGCTTTTTATGCCAAACAAATGGAAGCGCCCAAAGTAGATGCTGAAAAAGCATTGGCTGCTTTTAAAGAAAGAAAGCTAACTAAAAATGAGCCAAAAGTAATTCCGCTTAATTTTAAAACGTTTTTAAAGATTGCCGCAGTGTTGGTAGTAATGCTTACATCTTCTTATTTTCTGTTTTTTAACAACAATGTGTCTTTTGAAACTCAAATTGCACAAAACGAAACGTTAACCTTACCCGATAATTCTGAAGTTATTTTAAATGCCGCTTCAAAATTAAAATACAACAAGAAAAAATGGGAAGATAACCGCAATTTGGAATTAGACGGAGAAGCCTTTTTTAAAGTAAGCAAAGGGAAAAGGTTTACCGTAAAAACCGATGCTGGAACCGTTCAGGTTTTGGGAACCCAATTTAATGTAAAAGAACGCGATAATTATTTTGAAGTTCAATGTTATGAAGGTTTGGTAAGTGTTACTTTTAATAACGAAACGGTTAAACTTCCAAAAGGAAAAACATTTAGAGTTGTAAACGGAACCATTGAAACTGTTGATGATTTTAATACTGAAAACCCATCATGGTTGCAAGCGGAATCTAGTTTTGATAGAATACCTTTACAGCAAGTTGTTGGAGAGTTGGAAAGACAATACAGCTTAAAAGTAACCTTGGACGGGGTAGACGATTCTCAGTTGTTTACGGGCACATTTACGCATAAGGATAGAAATGTAGCTTTACAATCCATAACCATTCCATTAAAAATAAGTTATAAAATAGAAGGCAACCATGTTACGTTTTACAACTATGGAAATCAATAAATGGTTTTTTTGTATCGTTTTCTGCATCGTTAATTTCTGTTTTGGTCAAAACAGGGTTGTTAAAAAACCTCTTGCGGAAATTATTGAAACAGTAGAGCAGAGGTTTGATGTGAAATTTTCTTATGCTTTTGATGATGTTTCCAATGTATTTGTAGAAGCACCAGAACCAGACACTACACTTCAACAAACGATAGCTTTTCTAAATACCAAAACCTTACTCAATTTTAAAATATTAGATGATAGGTATATAACGGTATCGGTTATTGAGAAAACTATTTCGGTTTGCGGTGTGGTGCTTGCTTTAGAAAATAAAACAGCATTATTTGGCGCCTCGGTGGCTATTGATAATTCCAATAAAGGGACTATCACGAATGAAGCAGGAAAGTTTCAATTAAACAATGTACCGCTAAATGCCTATATCACTATTTCTTATTTAGGTTTTAAAAGTCAGCAAATACAAGCTAAACAACTGTTTTCAGATTCTAACAATTGTAATCAAGTTATTTTAGTTGAAAATAAGCAAGAGCTAAATCAGGTGCTTATAACGAAGTTCTTAACCACAGGTTTTCAAAAGCTTGTAGATGGCAGTACGGTATTGAATACTAAAGTATTCGGTATTTTGCCAGGATTGACAGACCCTGATATTCTTCAGTCAATTCAAGCCTTGCCAGGAGTTGAAAGTACTGATGAAAGTATTGCAAATATTAATGTAAGAGGTGGAACAAACGATCAAAATTTGATGCTTTGGGACGGTATTAAAATGTACCATTCCGGTCATTTTTTCGGGTTAATTTCGGCTTACAACCCTAATCTTACTAATAAAGTGGTTGTGACTAAAAATGGCACCAGTAGCGAGTTTAGTGATGGCGTTTCCAGTACCATAAGCATGTTTACCAAAAACGAGTTGTCTGGTAAGTTTTTAGGAGGTGCAGGGGCAAATTTGATAAGTGCCGATGCGTTTATGGAAATTCCTATTACCAAAAAATTAGAGCTTCATATTTCGGGGCGCCGTTCCATTACCGATGCTTTTAATACACCAACTTACGATAATTATTTCGATAGAAGTTTTCAGGATAGTGATATTAGAACCAATAGCGAAAATATAGAAAACCAAACCACAAGTTCAGATTTTGTTTTTTACGATTATACTGCCAAAATACTATTCGATTTAAACGAGCATCATAAATTTAGAGCCAATGTAATTGGTATTGATAATAACTTAGATTATTTTGAAAGTATTTCTAACAACAATGAAACCGAATCTAAATCGAGCAATTTAGCACAAAAAAACTTAGGCTTTGGCGGGCATTGGATGGCTAACTGGAATTCAAAATTAAGCTCACATTTTACTGCTTATTATTCAAAATATAATGTTGATGCCAATGATTATAGAATTGAAACCGATCAGTTATTGACCCAGACCAACGAAGTGTTGGAAACGGGTTTCAAATTTAATACGTATTATAAACTGAGTGATTTTTTAACGCTTTTAAATGGCTATCAGTTTAACGAAACGGGTATTTTAAACGAAACTACTGTAACCAATCCTGTGTATGACCGAACCAAAAAAGATGTGTTGTTAAACCATGCGCTTTATACACAAGCAGAATATAATAAAAACAAAACCTTTTTTAGAATTGGGGTTAGAGTTAATTATTTTCAAAAATTTCAAAAGTTAATAGTGGAGCCAAGATTGAATATCAGACAAAAATTATCTAAACAATTTGCGGTGAAATTAGAAGGCGAGTTTAAGAATCAATCAGCAACTCAAATTGTAGATTTTCAAGACGATTTTTTAGGAGTTGAAAACCGCCGTTGGATTTTAGCCAACGAGCAAACAATTCCTATTTCAACAAGTAAGCAAGCTTCCTTTGGAATTGATTATAATCAAAATAATTTAAATGTAGATATTACCGGTTTTTACAAAACGGTTGAAGGTATTACAGCTAGTAATCAAGGGTTTTATAATAATTTTCAGTACATAAATGCTATTGGAGATTATACGGTAAAAGGTATTGAGTTTCTGGCAAACAAAACGAGCAACAAATACAGTACATGGATAAGTTATACCTATGCCATAAATGATTATAAGTTTGAAACCTTTACGCCATCTGTTTTTCCAAATAATGTAGATATTAGACATTCCATTTCGGTTGGTTTTAATTATGATATTTTAGAAGATTTAAAAATATCGGTTGGAGGTATGTGGCGCTCTGGTCAGCCTTATACATCTCCTGTTGCGGGTAACGAAACCGTTACATCGGGAAATCGAACTTATGTAAATTATGGTGCCCCCAATAGTAAGAACCTAGACGAATTTAAACGATTGGATGCCTCGTTAAGTTATAAGTTTAATGTTTATGAATCCATTAATGCCTCTTTAAAGGTTGGGGTATTGAACCTTTTCAATACTAAAAACATAATAAACCGTTATTATAAAGTAAACCCAAACGATTCTGAATCTACCATCCAAATAAACAATGCTTCTTTAAGTCTAACTCCAAACATGAGTTTTAGAATTGATTTTTAGAATAATTATCGTTTAAAAGCATTTTTTTTCGATAAAATGTTTTTATATGTAGTTTTTTATATATATTTGTTGAACCCAAAATTAAAAGAATGAAAAAAATTAGCCTACTTATGTTGTTTTGTATAGCAACAATTTCTTCAAAAGCTCAAGATATCGATGCACTTTTAACTGCAGGCGTAAAAAATGCTGAACGTTTTGCAAACGATTATTTAGCACCCGGTACAGATGGTTTAATGCATAGTATGAATGCCAATTGGTTTAATACGGCCGATGCGAAACCTTTGGGTGGTTTTGAAATTTCAATCATTGCCAATGCCGCATCTGTAAAGAATGAGCATAAATCATTTTTACTGAATATTGCTGATTATAACAGCGACCCGGAACAAGATTTTACCGTAGAATTTGCCGATGGAGCAGCTTCAAAAAAAGTAGCTTCTGCATTAGGTGAAAATGATCCTGATATAAATATAGTTGTTAGGTATGATGATGGCATTTTAGGCGAACAAGAAGAAACAATAACTTTGCCTAGTGGTATAGGGTCCCAAACGGCTAATTTATTGCCAACTGCTTTTATACAAGGTGCTTTAGGATTAAGCAAAGGCATAGAATTAAAGGCACGGTTTGTTCCAAAAATTGATACAGATGAAATCGATTTTAGTATGTATGGAGCTGGTTTACAGGTAGAGTTTACAAAATGGTTGCCTGCCGATAAAATATTACCAGTAGCTGTTTCTGGTTTGGTTGCTTATACCCATTTAGATGGAAGTTACGATTTAACAGATTCTTCAGATATTAGTGGTGATAACCAAAGACTTGAAAATGATACAAATACTTGGTTGTTTCAACTTATTGCATCCACAAAATTGCCTGTTATTAATTTTTATGGAGGTATTGGTTATATCAAAGGAAAATCGGAATCCGATTTATTGGGAACCTATATAGTATCAAATGGCCCTTTGTTTTCTCAAACCATTACCGATCCGTTTTCTGTTTCAAGCGAAGTGTCTTCAGTTAGAGGTACCATAGGAACCAAGTTGAAATTAGGCTTTTTTAGATTAAATGCTGAATATCATTTGGCTGAATTTAATGCCTTTTCAGTTGGTTTGAATTTTGGTTTTAGATAATTCTTATCTATTTGAAAAATATTTAATGAATTCTGAAAATATAATTGTTTAGTTTTAGTTAGTTTTAATAATGATTAGTTAGTTAAAAAGTGCAAGATTTAATCTTGCACTTTTTTTATTTAGTGTATTTTAATTCGTAATTTAGCGTGCTTAAAAGCATAAAAATTAACCTTTTGAAGTTTATGTAATCAAATTTGTATCTTTAAAAGGAAAATATATCAAACAACTAAAAAATTATTAAAAACTAAAAAATGAAAGTAACAGTAGTAGGTGCAGGAGCAGTAGGCGCAAGTTGTGCGGAGTATATTGCCATTAAAAATTTCGCTTCAGAAGTTGTTTTGTTGGACATTAAAGAAGGCTATGCCGAAGGTAAGGCTATGGATTTGATGCAAACAGCTTCATTAAATGGTTTCGATACCAAAATAACAGGTATTACTAACGATTATAGTAGAACAGCTAATAGCGATGTTTGTGTAATAACCTCAGGAATTCCTCGTAAACCAGGAATGACGCGCGAAGAATTAATTGGTATTAACGCAGGAATTGTCAAAACAGTTTCTTCAAGTTTAATTGAGCACTCACCTAAAACTATTATTATAGTGGTTAGTAACCCAATGGATACCATGACTTATTTAGTACACAAATCTACTAGCATACCAAAAAACAGAATTATTGGTATGGGTGGTGCTTTGGATTCTGCACGTTTTAAATACAGGTTAGCAGAAGCTTTAGGCGGACCAATTAGCGATGTAGACGGTATGGTAATTGGTGGTCATAGCGATACAGGTATGATTCCTTTAACACGTTTAGCTACTAGAAATGGTGTGCCAGTATCAGAATTTTTAAGTGAAGAAAGATTGAGCCAAGTTTTAGAAGAAACTAAAGTTGGTGGTGCTACACTTACTAAATTGTTAGGAACTTCTGCGTGGTATGCACCAGGAGCTGCGGTATCTGGAATGGTTCAAGCTATTGCTTGCGATACTAAAAAAGTGTTCCCTTGTTCTGCTTATTTAGAAGGTGAATATGGTTATAACGATATTTGTCTTGGTGTACCAGTAGTTTTAGGTAAAAAAGGTATTGAAGAGATCATAAACATCAAATTAAACGATGCCGAAAAAGCAACTTTGGAAGAAAGCGCAAAAGGTGTTAAAGCTGTAAACGATTTACTATAGTTTGTAAAGTTAAAAGCTTATAAAATAAGTGCTTAAAGTGCCTAGAGTTGTAACGAACTACAATTTTAGGCACTTTTTAACTTTTAACTTTCAACTTTCAACTTTTAAATGATATATTTGGCGCATGAAGGCAAAATGGTGCGTTAGTACTTTAATTTTTATTTTTACTTTATTGGGTGTAGCTAGTTACCAACAGGCTCCTGTACCCAATCAGGAAATTGTATTGCAGTTTGCCCAAGTAGAAGCATCTTCAAACCATGCCGAAGACACCATTGAAATTGTTAAAAAGCAATTACAAAATATAGGTGTAAATAATATTCAAGTAGAAGAACAGGCAGCAGGCAGCTATAAAATCTCATATTATAGTAATACTGATGTTGACCATGTAAAAAAAATACTTTCTGAGGAAAAAGAATTGGCATTGGGTGTTTTATCTTCCAAAAAAGATGAAAAGCCAGCTAAATTTCCTTTAAAGAATCAGTCTAACACTTATAATTTAGATGTATTTGAAATTCATAAACAAGATACCAATACAGGTTTTGGTGGTACTTGTGCTTTAGAATTAAAATACGATTACAACAGATTTTTTATTCCTATTGTATCAATTCCAACGAATGAGATCGTAGTAAAAAGTAATGAGCAACTTGAAAAGGAAGCTTATAAATTTCAAAAAAATGTTGCGCTTGCAATAGATGATACGTCTTACAAAATACCCGAAGTTAGGGCAGGACCTAACTGTTAGGGTAAACTTTCCTTAAAATAATAAGACCTAGCAGATTTTTAAAACCTGTGAGGATTCAAAAAAATATAGTTTTAAAGCTATATCATTCACATTTATAACCATAAAAAATAATTGTCAAATCGGCGGTAAATTCTATATTTGCTCGTTTTAAAAAAATTTGACCAAAAAAATTTAATAATGCAAAACAAAGGACTCGTAAAGATATTTGCAGTTTTGTTTGGTTTGGTAAGTATTTACCAATTATCATTCACATTCAAAGCAAATCAAATAGAAAAAACTGCTCAAGAAGTAGCTATTAACAAAATTCCAGAATCTGATCCAGATTATCGCGCAAAGCGAAGTGCTGAAGAAGCAAACTACTTACAATCTGTAGCAACCGATACCGTTTTTAATATTGGTATTGCAAAGTTCACATATAATGATGTGAAGGAAAAAGCTATGAATTTAGGTTTAGACTTAAAAGGAGGTATTAACGTAATTCTTCAAGTTTCTGTAAAAGACATCTTAAAAGGATTGGCAAATAATACTAAAAATCCTGTTTTCAATAAGGCTTTAAATGACGCTGAGGAGCTTCAAAAAAACAGTCAGAATACTTATTTAGAAGATTTTTTCATCGCATTTGATAAAATTAAAGGTGATACTAAATTAGCATCTCCTGATATATTTTATACCAAAGCTTTAGATGGAGAGATTGAAGGAACTATGTCTGATGATGAAGTTAAGAAAATCATCAGTACTAAAATTGATGAATCTATTGTTTCGGCTTTTGAAGTATTGCGTAAACGTATCGATGAGTTTGGTGTAACGTCTCCAAACATCCAACGTTTAGGAACTTCTGGACGTATTTTAGTTGAATTACCAGGTGTTAAAGATGTTGAGCGTGCTACAAGTTTATTACAAAGTACTGCACAATTAGAGTTTTGGGATGCTTATAAAGGTGAGCAATTCTTTAACTTTTTAGCACAGGCAAATGAGGTTTTAAAAGAAACTGCTGATGTTGCAAAAGATACAATAAACGCAGAGCCTCAAGATGAAGAAAACGCAAAAGATTCAACTATTGATGATCTTTTAGGTGAAGCTGCTACCGATTCTACAGCAACAAAAGCCGTAAACCCAATTTTCGATTTAATACGCGGTCAAGGTTACCAAGGTGGACCAGTTATTGCGCAATTTGAAATTAAAGACAAAGACAAAGTTCTTAATTATTTGAATTCACCAAAAGTACGTGCATTACTTCCTGCTGAAATGCGTTATGCTAAGTTTGCTTTCGGTAAACCAGAAAAAGATAGTGAAGTTGTAGATTTATATGCCTTAGTGGGTAATAGAGATAATATTCCTCAATTAAGTGGTGCTGTTGTTACCGATGCTCGTAACGATTTTGGTCAAACTGGAAAACCAACGGTATCTATGCAAATGAATGCAAAAGGTGCTAAGATTTGGGAAGAAATGACTGGTAAAGCATATACACAAGGTACTCAAATCGCTATTGTTTTAGATAACGTGGTGTATTCAGCACCTGGTGTAACTACAGGACCAATTTCTGGAGGAAATTCAGAGATTTCAGGAAACTTTACATTAAACGAATCTGTCGATTTAGCTAACGTATTACGTGCTGGTAAATTACCTGCATCTGCGGATATTATTCAAAGTGAAGTTGTTGGGCCATCATTAGGCCAAGAAGCTATTGATAGTGGTACAACTTCATTTATGATTGCTTTAATATTAGTATTGGTTTGGATGGTATTATACTATGGTAAAGCTGGTGCTTTTGCCGATGTTGCCATGGCGTTGAACATCTTATTGATTTTTGGTATTTTATCGGGCTTAGGTGCGGTATTAACCTTGCCTGGTATTGCAGGTATCGTATTAACAATCGGTATGTCGGTTGATGCGAACGTTATTATTTTCGAACGTATTCGAGAAGAAATTGCTAAAGGTAAGGGACAAAAAGAAGCCATTCAAGATGGATTTAGTAATGCATTATCATCTATATTAGATGCGAACATTACAACCGGTTTAACAGCTTTAATATTATTTGTTTTTGGAACAGGACCTATTAAAGGGTTCGCAACTACCTTATTAATTGGTATTGGTACATCATTATTTACTGCTATTTTCATTACGAGATTGTTGGTAGATTGGTATGTGAACCGCGGTGGAAAATTAGAGTTCTCTACACCGCTTACTAAAAACTTATTCAGAAATTTAAGCATTGAATTCTTAAAGAAACGTAAAATTGCTTACATCATTTCAGGAGCATTTATTTTAGTTAGTTTAGGTTCTTTATTTACAAATAGCTTAGATCAAGGTGTAGATTTTGTTGGAGGTAGAACGTACCAAGTGCGTTTCCCACAAGATGTTAGCGCATCAGAAATAACAGCTACTTTGGTTGGTGCTTTTGGTAGTGCAGATGCTAAAACCTTTGGAGATGAAAATCAGTTAAAAATCACAACCAAATATAAAGTAAACGAATCTGGAGCAGAGGTTGATGAAGCTATCAGAAAAACACTTTATACGACATTACAACCACATTTAGAAGGTCTTTCGTATGAAGATTTTATTAATGAATCTGAAGCAAAATCAGTAGGTTTAATGAAGTACTATAAAGTAAGTCCAACCATTGCCGATGACATTAAACAAGCATCATTTTGGGCAATTTTAGGCTCTTTAATCGTGGTGTTCCTTTACATCTTATTCCGTTTCAAAAAATGGCAATTCTCATTAGGTGCTGTTGCGGCAGTATTCCACGATGTATTGATTGTATTGGGTGTATTCTCGTTAACCTACAAGTTTATGCCATTTAGTATGGAAATAGACCAAGCATTCATCGCAGCTATATTAACGGTAATAGGTTACTCGTTAAATGATACCGTAATTGTGTTCGATAGAATTAGAGAGTATGTAAACGAGCATACAAGTTGGAATTTCGATAAAATTATCGACGTGTCGTTAAGCAGTACATTAGGTAGAACCTTAAATACATCGTTAACCACATTGGTAGTATTATTAGCTATCTTCATTTTTGGAGGCGAATCCATTAGAGGTTTCATGTTTGCGTTAATAGTAGGTATCGTAGTAGGTACTTATTCATCATTATTTATCGCAACACCAATTATGTACGATACCATAAAACGTGGTGAAGACAAAAAGAAACTAAAAGAATAACTTAATAAAATATCTTTTACAAAAGCCTATTAGCAGTTCGTTAATAGGCTTTTTTGTGTTTAATAAAATCCATAAATAGTATTTGGGCGTTACCACACCCTTCGACTGCCCTCAGGGCAAGCGGTCGGTCTGGAAGTTTATCCTGAGCGCAGTCAAAGGACTATATCTTTTGTTTTTTGTCATTCCTGCGAAAGCAGGAATCCACTATCAAAGTAAGGGTTTATTTCAATGGTAATTTCAACCTCATTAAAACAAAAGGATGCCGCTACAAATTCAGAGCATTCACGATTTCAATATTTAAATAAAATGCATGAGTATTCCCTAACGCAAAACAATTAACAATTAATGATTAAAAAAACAAGATCCAATGGTCTTTTCATACTTAGTTTCCGAAGTGTTCAAAATTCGTTAATTGTAAATCTTTTAATCCTTAATAAATAACCAAGAATTTATTTTTTAACATATATAAAACAAGTCACTAAATTATATACTTTTAGTGAAGATTTTAATCATTAAAAATCATATGAATTTCCTGTGAAAACAAAACAAGCCTTGGGCAAAAAGTTTCTTTTTGTATCGCGTTGGGGCGAATCCTTAGATGTTATAAATACCATTAAATCAGAAGGACATGATGTAAAAATGTTTATTGAAGACAAAGCCTCAAAAGAAATTGGCTATGGCTTTGTAAACAAAGTAACCAAATGGGAAAGGCATGTAGATTGGGCAGATGTTGTAGTGTTTGATTATACCGGTTATGGTAAAGTAGCTAGCGAACTGAGATCTGCTGGGAAATTGGTCATTGGTGGTACCGAATACACCGACAAGCTAGAGCTGGATAGAAATTTTGGACAAGCAGAACTTCAAAAACACAAAATAAAGTCTATTCCTTCTAAAGAATTCACATCGTTTGGCGAGGCTATCAAGTATATTGAAACCTATCCAAATACGTATGTTATTAAGCCTTGTGGAGAAACACAAGAACTTAAGCAGCTCCTTTTTGTTGGTAGCGATGATGAAGGTTTGGATGCCATTCGCGTTTTGAAAGCCTATGAAAAATCGTGGGGCAACGATTTCGGGAATTTTCAACTGCAACGAAAAGTAAAAGGCGTAGAGGTTTCTATTGCAGCTTTTTTTAATGGTAACGAATTTATTTACCCCATCAATATCACCTTCGAACATAAAAAACTATTCCCAAAAGAACTAGGGGTTTCAACCGGCGAAATGGGCACCAGTATGTTTTGGACCAAAGATTCACCCATTTTTGAAGCGACTTTATTAAAATTTCAAGGCACACTCGCTAAACATAATTTTATTGGTCATATTGATATTAACTGTATTGTAAACGGTCATGGTATTTATCCGTTAGAGTTTACATCGCGTTTTGGATATCCGCAAATTCATATTCAACGTGCTGGTATTAACGAACCTATGGGCGGAATGTTTTTAAAACTGGCACAGAAAAAACAATTCAAAATTAATGTAAAAAAAGGGTTTCAAGTGGGTGCTTTTATTGTGGTACCTCCGTTTCCGTATGAAGACAAAAAAACATTCAACCTCTTTTCAAAAGATGCGGTGGTAGTTTTCAAAAAGAATGGAAAAGAAGGTGTGCACCCCATGCATTTAAAAAAAGTAAACGACGAATGGTTAATTACAGGCAATACAGGTATTGCCGTTTTAGTTACGGGTGTTGGAAACACCATGAAAGATGCCCAAAAAATGATGTATAATAGGATTAACAATGTTATTATTAACAATGGCTATTACAGAACCGATATTGGTGACCGATGGACCGAAGATTCCGATAAACTTTGGTCTTGGGGTTTATTGTAAGTTCAAAGTTAATTCTTTGTCACCTTGAGCGCAGTCGAAAGGTTTTTGATTTTTATCCAATCCATTTATAAATGATTTTTAAACGCTGTACAGAAATAGCTGATTTTTTTAAAATCCTGCCAGAAGATTGGCAAGAAGGCATTATGCCTTTTTGGGAAACATACAAAAAGACAACAAAGTGCTATGTGCTTATAGAAAATAATCAAATTATGGCGGGTGGTTTGGTGTTTTCAACATGTCCTCCCGATATGCTCTATGCAGTTGAAGAAGCAAACTCATGGTTTCGAAAAGGCTATCTGTATCTAGGTTTTATATATGTTTTAGAAGAAAAAAGAGGTCGAAACTTAGGCTCGCTTTGGTTGAATGAATTAAAAAAAATGCATTCTAAGCAAAATTATTGGCTTACCATTGAAGATTTGAACTTGGATACTTTTTATGCAAAAAACGGGTTTAATTACGTAAAGTCTTTATATAATGATGGGGTAGAAGAAGGGCTTTATGTTTATGAATCTCCATTGTAATTAATTTATCTTATTGAGGTATTAACAAATACTTTCAATCTTAGTTTTAATTAATACATAGTAATTGTAACTTTGAATTTATAAAATCAGATAATGAAACTTCCATAACACATGAAATTAGTATTGTCACCAGCAAAGTCGCTCGATTTTGAAACACAATTACCAACAGCACAATTTAGTGAGCCGCAATTTTTGGATCAATCAGAGCGTTTAAATAAATTACTTAAAAAGAAATCCGCCAAAAGTTTATCAAAACTTATGAGTATTTCCGATGCGTTGGGACAGCTAAATTATGAACGAAATCAAGAATGGCAATTACCATTCACTCAAGATAATGCAAGACCTGCTATGTATGCCTTTAGTGGCGAAGTGTACAGAGGATTAGACGCATACACCATTCCGCAAGAAAAAATAGAAACGGTGCAAAATACAGTACGTATTCTTTCTGGGTTGTATGGGTTGTTAAAACCATTAGATTTAATACAGCCTTACCGATTGGAAATGGGAACTAAATTTCCTGTTGGTAAAAACAAAAACCTCTATGCCTTTTGGCAAAAAACAATAGCTAAAGCTTTAAATGAAGAATTGGAAAATGGTGAGCTGTTTTTAAACTTAGCCAGTAACGAATATTTTAAGGCCATAGATGTAAAAGCCCTAAAAGTTCCTGTCATAACCGCTAATTTTAAAGATTTTAAAAATGGCGAATATAAAATGATTATGACCTTTGCTAAACAAGCCAGAGGTTTAATGGCTCGCTATGTTATAGATACCGATGCAAAAACAATTGACGATATTAAAGCTTTTAATTACGAAGGATATAATTATAGTGAACCAATGTCTACCGAAACAGAATTGGTTTTTATAAGGTAAGCACCTTATCTGGCGATAGCTTTTTTGTCAATACTAATTTTGGTTTCTATAGAGGGTTTCTTTTTAATTCTAGGGCGTCTAGCACCAAAAGTACCTCTGTTTATTTTGCCGCGTTTGGTTTTTTTGTCTCCTTTTCCCATAATTTCATGTATTTTTAATACTGATAAAATACAAAATTTCATCTTAAAATCAAAGGGGTTTTTGTTGTAAACGAGAAAGTGAATTATCTATTTACTGAAGCTAATACTATCACCCACAGTAAGTGTCCATGTATCTACTAAACCGGCATTGACTTCCAAAACATATTTTGCAGGGGCTTTTGATGGTAACGAAGTTTCATCCAAAGGTTTGGTATTTTTTTGAAAACTTACAATTTTGTAGGCATCATTTATATAAATAATATCTAAAGGTATTTTAGTGTTTTTCATGTAGAAATAACGTTGGGTTACGTCATCAAAAACAAACAGCATACCTTGGTTTTCTTCCATAGAATCGCGGTACATTAAGCCTGTTTGAATATCAAAATCGGTATCGGCTATTTCAATATCCAAGTTTATTTTGGTTGAATCGCCCATTTTAAAAATAGTTAGCTCACCTTCTTTTTTAAATGAAATATCGGTTTGCGTAACAGCTTTTTTGTCTTTTTTACAAGCAATAACACCTAAAGCTAAAACCGAAATTATTATAATGTGTTTAAAAAACATACTATTTAACAGTTGTTTTAGGTTTGTAAACAAACATAAAATACAAACCAATAAGGATGAATGGGATGCTTAACCATTGCCCTGTGTTTAAACCAAACCAATTGATATACTCATCGCCCTGTGGTTCTTTTACAAACTCGACAAAGAAACGTACGGTCCATAACAAGATTAAGAATAGCCCAAAAAGAAATCCAGTTTGGTCTCTTTTTGTAGTTTTAGAGTAGAAATACCATAATATTAAAAACACAAAAATATAGCAAAACGATTCGTATAATTGTGCTGGATGGCGGTAAGGAACAGCATTTAATAATTCTATAAATTGTGGATTGTCTGTTACTGCATTGTAGGCTTTTTGAACATCGTTTATACCGGTTAACTGCACAATTTGGCTTTTATAATATTCATCTTGAATAAAGCGAACCCCGAAATTAGAATCGGTTATTTTTCCAATAATTTCAGAATTAATAAAATTTCCAATTCTTATAAAAATAGCACCTGAAGCAACCGAAATTACCACACGGTCTAAAATCCAAAGTAAGGATTTGTAATTGTATTTTTTTCGGTATAAATACATGCCTATAATAATACCAATGGCCGCTCCATGGCTTGCAAGTCCTTGAAAACCTGTAAACTCAAATCCCCCTTTAAATTTAAAAGGGAGAAATATGCTGAAAAAATCCTCAGAAATTAATTCTGATTGATAAAAAAGTACATGCCCCAAACGAGCACCAATCATAGTTGCTAAAACCGTGTATATAAATAAAGGATCTAAATATTCTAACGATACTTTTTCTTTTGTAAAAATGCGTTTCATAATGTACCAACCTAAAACAAAGGCAACCACCCACATAAGGCTATAAAAGTGCAGTTTGAAATTTCCAATAATGTCGATACCTGTTAGCGGGTTCCAGTCAAATTTTAATAGGTACATAAATTTGTGTTTTGTTTGATGTTACTTTTGAAGCTCTAAAATTTCAACTTCAAAAATTAAATTAGTTTTTGGAGGAATAGCTCTGTTTCCTGTTTCACCATACGCCAAGTGGTACGGAATAAATAAAGTGGCTTTATCGCCTATATGTAATTGTTGCAAGCCTTCTTTAAAGCCAGCTATCATTCGAGCATTTGGACTTAAATCGGATACGATGGGTTGGTACTGGTTAGCAGCTTTACGGTGGTTGTTAACTATGCCAAATGTTTCGGCTGTTTCTAATTTATTGGTGTCAAGAATTTTTCCATCTTCAAAATACAAGGTGTAATTGGTTAAAACTTTTGAGGTTTCTTTTAGTTTTTCTCCTGTTCCTTTTTCAGTAATGATGTATTTTAAACCAGAAGCTAATGTAATAGCTTGTGCTTCTTGTTGGGAAAATTTGTCTTTTGTGGCTTTTAAAAGGGCTTCGGCTTTAGCTATTCTTTCTTTTTCAAGTTTTTCTGCTTCAGCAAAATGGTTGATAAAAATTTTAGGCGCATCAAATGCCTTTGCTGCTTTTCCTTTTCTTATAATGTTTAGTTCTTTTATAACAACATCCTCAAGAGGTTTGTCTCTAGAATCTGTTTTTACATTCGAAATACTGTCTAAAATATCCAGCCCCAATACAAGTTCCCCAAAAACGGAATGTCTGTTGTCTAAATTAGGTTTTGGAACTTCTGTTATGAAAAACTGACTTCCATTGGTGTTTGGGCCCGAATTTGCCATAGACAAAATACCTGGTTTATCATGTTTTAAATTGGGCTTAAATTCATCTTTAAATCTATAGCCGGGGTTGCCTGAACCGGTGCCTGTAGGGTCGCCACCTTGAATCATAAAGCTATCAATAACACGATGGAAAATAATACCGTTATAGAATTTTTTGTCCTTATAAGCACTGTCTACTATGGTGTTGGTGCCTTCGGCCAACGATACAAAATTAGCAACGGTAATAGGGGTTTCATCAAAAGCCAATTTGGCTACCATAGTACCTTTGGTGGTGATAAATTCGGCATATATACCATCTTCAAAATCATTATATTGTGCTTTACAAGAAGAAATGGCTATTAATAAAGTAATTGTAAAAACTTTAAAAGAATTCTTTAATGGAATCATTACTATTCGGGTTGATTTTGGGTAATTGAATTCACGGTAACTTCACAAATTAAAGGTATGTTGCTTCCTATTTTATTCTCATCGCCATAATAACCATAAGCTTTTTGGGAAGGAAATAGAAATGTTGCTGTTTCGCCTGTTTTTAAAAGTTTTAAACCTTCGCGTAGCCCAGTAAAGAGTTCTTCTCTGTCCATAACGTAAGTTTGGGTTTTCATGTTTTCTTTAGAATAAATTACACTGCCATTTAACGCTTTTACATTGTAGTTGTAGTTAACAATGTCACCAAATTTAGGGGTTTCTAAAGAATCAATTTCAACTTTAGTGTTGTAATAATACCAAAACCCACTTTCTGAAGCAATGTAATTACGGTCTTTATGCTGACTCATTATTTTTTCAATTTGAGCTTTCTCCTTGGCATATAATTTTTTGTTCCGTTCTACGGAAGCATTAATAAACGAACCAGATTTAACCGAAATAGGACGTCTGGCTTCGGGTTGTTTACAGCTTAAAACGGCCAGTAAAATAAAAAAAAGTAGGAATAATTTATTCATTATTTAAAGCTTTGTTATAACTAGGCAATATACTAATAAATTTTTCAACGGTATCTTTTAAGGATAAATAGCTCTTGCCACCAGCTGCGTTTGTGTGTCCGCCACCTTCAAAATGGGTTCTAGACATATCGTTTACTGAGAAATTTCCTTTAGAACGTAATGATATTTTTATGATACCTTCTTGTTTGTCTTCAATAAAAATGGCCGCTAAAACTATGTTTTCTAATGATAATCCATAATTTACAATACCTTCGGTATCTCCTTTTTTGTAGTCGTATCGGTTTAATTCTTCTTGGGAAAGTGTTATGTATGCCGTTCTAGATTCTGGAATAACATTTAAGTTGGTTAATGCACAGCCTAATAATTGTAAGCTTTTATAACTATTAGAGTCGTATATGTTATTGTGAATCTCAGAATTGTTAGCACCTTTATCAATTAAATCGGCTACAACTCTATGGGTTTTACTGGTAGTAGAAGAAAATCTAAACGAGCCAGTATCTGTCATAATACCTGCATAAATACAAGTGGCCATGTTGGTGTCTATAATATTTAAATCGCCCAGCATGTCAATAAAATGATATACCATTTCGCACGTAGAACTCATGCTTACATCACTAAATACATAGGTTGCATAATCGTCTGGTGCTTGGTGGTGGTCAATCATTATTTTAATGGCTTTGCTTGCTGCCAAAACTGGTTCCATGTTTCCGGTTCTGTGCAAGGCATTAAAATCTAATGTGAAAATAATATCGGCATCATTAATAAGGCTATCACATGTTTTTGTTTGTGTATCGTGTTTTAAAATGTTTGCTTCCCCAGGAATCCATTTTAAAAAACTAGGATAATCGTTAGGTGTAATAACTTGTGCTTGATGCTTGTTTTTTATAAGATAATGGTAAAGTCCTAAGGTTGAGCCAATAGCGTCGCCATCGGGGTTTTTGTGGGGAACAATTACTATTTTTTTTGGTGTTGAAAGTAATTGTTTTATGTTTAAAATATCTTCTTTTGTCATAGAGAGCGAAGATACAATTTTTTAAAATTCAATGGACTTGTTTTTATTGATAAATACCTTACTTTTGCACCAAATTTAAAACAATATAATGGCAACAAATAGAACATTTACAATGCTTAAGCCAGATGCAGTGGAAAAAGGGCATATTGGCGCAATATTAGAAAAAATTTCAGCTTCAGGATTCAGAATTGTTGCAATGAAATTAACGCAAATGACTACTAAAGATGCTCAAACTTTTTATGCGATACATAATGAGCGTCCATTTTTTGGTGAGTTAGTTGAATATATGACACGTGGCCCAATAGTAGCTGCTATTTTAGAAAAAGAGAATGCTGTTGAAGATTTTAGAACCTTGATTGGTGCTACAAACCCTGCGGATGCTGCAGAAGGAACTATTAGAAAACTGTTTGCAGATTCTATAAGTGAAAATGCGGTGCATGGAAGTGATAGTGATGAGAATGCTGCTATAGAAAGTGCTTTTCATTTCTCGGGAAGAGAGATGTTCTAAGACTTCAATACAAGTTATAAATACAAAATCCCGCTATTGCGGGATTTTTTGTGTCTTAAAAAAATTAAATAGTATATATTAAATTACTTTTACATTTACTGCGTTTAATCCTTTTTTACCTTCTTTAAGTTCAAATTCAACTTCGTCGCCCTCACGAACTTCGTCAATTAAACCTGAAATGTGAACAAAATGCTCTTTTTTCGAACCTTCTTCAATAATAAAACCAAACCCTTTGGCATCGTTGAAGAATTTAACTGTTCCTTTACTCATACTTTAAATTATTAAATTAATAGTATAAATGTAACGTAAAAAATTATTAAAAAAAAAATGTTTTTTTTAGAAAGTTTATAAAAAACAAAAAGTCTATCAAAAAAAAATTGATAGACTTTTAATGTAATTGTTAAAGTGTATGTATTAGATTACTTTTACGTTTACGGCGTTTAAACCTTTCTTGCCTTCTTGCAGATCGAATTCTACGGCATCACCTTCACGAATTTCATCGATAAGTCCTGAAATGTGTACAAAATGTTCTTTGTTGTTGTCATCTTCAGTGATGAATCCAAAACCTTTAGAATCATTGAAGAATTTTACGCTACCTTTACTCATGTTATAAATATTAAATATTAATTATTGTTTCAAAAGTACCGCTAAATATCATAGCAAGTCATGTATTTTTCAGTTAATTTTATTTTGAAGTTAAATTCAACAAAAAAGTCTATCAAATTGATTGATAGACTTTTAATGTAATTGTTAAAGTATATGTATTAGATTACTTTTACGTTTACGGCGTTTAATCCTTTTCTACCTTCTTGTAGATCGAATTCAACTGCATCACCTTCACGAATTTCATCGATAAGTCCTGAAATGTGTACGAAATGTTCTTTGTTGTTGTCATCTTCAGTGATGAATCCAAAACCTTTAGAGTCATTGAAGAATTTTACGGTACCTTTACTCATTGTAATTTATTTATAAAAATTTAAGGGACAAAGGTAGTATAATTTTTTACACATCGCTGCTTTTTATTGTTTTTTTTACTTTATCTTTAAATATCTAATTATCTTAGAATCAATTTTTTAATAATTTCTTTTCCTAGTTCTTCATTAAGCATCTTAATTATTTTTTCCTTTCCGTAGCTTAATTCTTCTCTCAATACACTCGAGCTAAGTTGTATATAAAGGGTGTCTCGTTCTAAATTTACAGCGGTGGTGTAGTTGTTAACGCCATTGCCCATTAAATTTGCCCATGCATCGGCTACGTTTACTTTGTTTAAACCTTTTTCTAATTTATTGGTTTCTACAAATTCTTTCAATGCGTCTGATATACTTATATGTTCGTTGTTGCGCTTTGCCATTTTAGTTTTAGTTAATGGGTTTTAGTTGCTGGGTGTTGGTATTCGTTCTTCCTGTTATAATTTAAAAATCTCATAACTTTGGTGTACTTGTTTTACTGCATTTTCAGTACGTTCAGCATGGGTGTCACTTATAAATAGTTGCCCGAAATTTTCATTATCAACTAATTTAATAATTTGTGCCACACGATTTTCATCTAATTTATCAAAAATATCGTCAAGTAATAAAATAGGGTTTACATTACTTTGTGCTTTTATAAAATCGAATTGTGCCAGTTTTAAAGCTATTAAAAATGATTTTTGCTGCCCTTGACTTCCAAATTTTTTAATAGGATGATTTTCAATATTAAAATGTAAATCGTCTTTATGAATGCCTACGCTGGTGTATTGCAAGGTTTTGTCTTTATTGATGTTTTTTAGAAGCAGGTTGTTTAAATTGTCTTCATACAAATCGCTGTGGTAGTTTAGCTCAACCACTTCGTTGCCATTGCTTATAGCTTCATAACGTGCTTTGAAAATGGGGACGAATGTTTGTAAAAAAGCATGGCGTTTTTCAAAAATAACAGTGCCAAAATCGTTTAATTGGTTATTGTAAACTTCTAAAGTATCTTTATTAAAAGTATGGTTTAAAGCGAAATATTTTAGCAGGGCATTGCGTTGCGCCAATATTTTGTTGTAATTTATTAAGTTACTTAAATATTTTTTATCGCTTTGCGAAATGACACTGTCAATAAATTTTCGGCGGGTATCGCTGCCTTCAATAATTAAATCCCTATCGGCTGGCGAAATAATAACAAGCGGTAAAAAACCAATGTGTTCACTAAACTTTTCATAAGCCTTTCCATTGCGCTTAATCACTTTGGTTTGTCCGCGTTTTAAACTTATCACCACCTTTTCAAGTTTGCTTTCCTTTTCATAATCGCCATTAATCACAAAAAAGTCTTCGTCGTGCTTAATATTTTGGGTTGCAACGGGATTAAAATAACTTTTTCCAAAGGATAAATGGTAAATGGCATCCAAAACATTGGTTTTTCCAATGCCATTGTTGCCAACAATACAATTTATTTTATCGTTGAAAGCGAAGGTTTTACTATCGAAATTCTTGTAATTTAGTAATGAAAGTGATTTTAAAATCATAAAAAAGCTAACTTAAACGGTATAAAGAATATGGGACTCTTTAAAAGGATGTGCAAATTATTGAAAAATATCAAATAAATACCCTTTTAGTTATGAAGAAAAATTATATTTTTGCGGCGCATTAATTTTAGACTAAATACATGGCAACTTATAATAAAAGAGGATACAAACCAAAAACAAAAGAAGAAAAGGTAGAAGAAGTAGAACAACATTCTGCTACCGCCGAGGTTTTTAATACACTTGATGAAACGGCATCAAAAACAGAGGATTTTGTTGCAAAGAATCAAAAATACATTTTTATTATAATTGGTGTTGTAGCTGTAGTGGTTTTAGGTTTTTTAGGTTATAAGGAATTTATAGCAAAACCTAAACAAGTAACAGCTATAAACGACATGTTTCAAGCACAAAAATACTTTAACGATGCAGTAAACGGTACTGCTAAAGATTCGCTTTATACCTTGGCTTTAAAAGGTGGTGAAGGGAAGTTTGGAATGCTGGATATTATTAAGGAGCACAGTGGAACACCAGCGGCTAACTTAGCTAACTACTATGCGGGTACCGCTTACTTGAACTTAAAAGATTACAAAAAAGCCATAGAGCATTTAAGTGATTTTGAAAGTGACGATGAAATATTAGCGCCTTTAGCAAAAGGAAACATTGGTGATGCGTTTGCACAATTAAACCAATCTGAAGATGCTTTAGATTATTATGAGCAAGCTGCAGAATTACGTAACAATGAATACACAACACCTATGTATCTATATAAAGCAGGTGCTATTGCGTTAGATTTAGGTAAAGCCGATAAAGCGCTTACATATTTCAACAGAATTAAAGAAGAATATCCAAATTCATCTGAAGCTACAACCATAGACGTATTTATTGGTAAAGCTCAGGTATTGGCAAATAAATAATATGGCTACGGCAAACAAAAATTTATCTGATTACGATAAAACAACAATCCCAAATGCGAGCAAGTTTCGGTTTGGGATTGTTGTTTCAGAATGGAATGATACCATTACCGAAAGGTTATACCAAGGTGCTTACGATGCGCTTATAGAAAACGGTGCATTGCCAAATAACATTATCCGTTGGGATGTTCCAGGAAGCTTTGAGCTTATCTATGGAAGCAAAAAAATGCAACAGCAAATGGTAAATGCCGTAATTGCTATAGGTTGTGTTATTCAAGGAGAAACCAAGCATTTCGATTTTGTTTGTGAAGGTGTTACTCAAGGTATTAAAGACCTAAATGTACTGCACGAAACCCCAGTTATTTTTTGTGTACTTACCGATAATACTATGCAACAGTCCATCGAACGTTCAGGTGGAATACACGGTAATAAAGGTACCGAAGCCGCCATTGCAGCTATTAAAATGGCTGAACTGCGAAAAAACAGTTAGTTATAAAGTAGCAAAGTAGCAAAGTAGCAAAGCAGCAAAGAGACAAAGCTATAAAATGACTGTTACCAAAATTTACTTGGAACTTTGAATCTTTGAATCTTTGAATCTCTGAAGCTTTGATTCCTAGCAACTTCAAATGTTAACATTTTTTATCATTTCAATCTTCGGTTTTTCCCTATTTTTAAGTATTTTTGAGGTATAAGTAAGTATTGACTTTGTTTAAATCACACAAAAATAAAACCTTTAATTATCAATCCCCTTTTTCAAAGAAAAATGAAAATGAGGACAACTTAGACGACGCTAAGAAGGTGGATTTTGTTTCTAAATGGAAACGACAAAGTGAAAGGAGTCGGAAAGTAAAAGGTGTGATGCCAATACGAACACTCATTATAGTTTTGGTATTATTATTGATTTGCATGTATTTGTTAGAAAAAAAATACATGTAACCAAAAACTTAGAAATTATGGGAATTTTAAAACTGAGAAAAAACAAAAAGTTTAATTATACGCCGCGTTATTTTGATGATAAAGGGGAAGGTAACCCGTTTGAAATTAAACATAAGTTTGATGATTTTAGAAAAACCGTTGGAGGCAATACGGGTTTAAAAACTAAAATAGTAAATGCGTTAGACGATTTAAAAAGCAACCCAGATAAACAAGCAGATAGACGTGTTTTAATTATTATTGCTGTATTGGTTTTAATTTTTTTAGCAATTATTGAATTCGATCTATCTATATTTTTTTCCAAATAATTTATGTCAGACATCATACAGCTTTTGCCCGATCATGTTGCAAATCAAATTGCTGCTGGAGAAGTTGTACAACGCCCCGCTTCGGTAGTTAAAGAGTTATTGGAAAATGCTATTGATGCCGATGCCACTATTATAAAACTTATTATAAAAGATGCTGGCAAAACCCTTGTTCAAGTTATAGATAATGGCAAGGGAATGAGCGCCACCGATGCCCGATTGAGTTTTGAGCGTCATGCCACATCTAAAATCCGTACGGCAGATGATTTGTTCCATTTGCATACCAAAGGCTTTCGAGGGGAGGCTTTGGCTAGTATTGCTGCTATTGCCCATGTGGAGTTAAAAACCAAGCAAGAGAATGATGATGTAGGTAATAGCATTGTTATAGAAGGAAGTAATGTGGTATCCCAAGAAGTGGTGGTTACGCCAAAAGGCACTTCAATTTCTGTAAAAAATCTCTTTTTTAATATTCCGGCACGACGCAATTTTTTAAAGTCGAATACCGTGGAGTTACGTCATGTTATAGATGAGTTTCATCGCGTAGCTTTAGCGCATCCCAATATTAGTTTTGCACTTTATAACAATGGAAGTGAAGCTTTTAATTTGCCAATTAGTAATTACAGACAGCGTATTGTTAATATCTTTGGAAACAAAACCAATGAGAAATTGGTGCCTGTTGAAGAAGAAACCGAAGTGTTGAAGATATCAGGTTTTGTTGGGAAACCAGAATTCGCAAAAAAAACCAGAGGCGAGCAATATTTTTTTGTGAATGACAGGTTTATTAAAAGTCCATACTTAAACCATGCTATTGCTTCGGCGTTTGATGGCTTGTTGAAAAACGGAAATCACCCAAGCTATTTTTTAAACTTAGCGGTCGATCCTCAAACCATTGATATCAACATCCATCCAACAAAAACAGAGATAAAGTTTGATGATGAGCACACCCTTTATGCCTTATTGCGTTCGGCTGTGAAGCATAGTTTGGGGCAGTTTAATATTGCACCCGTGCTTGATTTTGAGCGTGATTCTAGTTTGGATACGCCGTACCATTTCAGTAATAAAGAAACTATAACTCCAGTTATTGAGGTGGATAGAAGTTTTAATCCGTTTAAAGAAAATTATTCCTCAGGAAAACAAATTACTGGTTTTAAAAAGCAAACGGTAAATAACTGGGACAGTTTATATGTAGGATTAGAATCGAAAGGTACTAAAACCGATCACGATTTTAGTGAAGTTCATTTTGAAAGTGAAGAAACTACCATGTCAGCTTTTACCGATGATAATAAAATTGAACAAACTAAAATCACCTACCAGCTTCATAATAAATACATTGTTAGTACTATAAAATCGGGTATGTTGGTTATCGACCAGCATCGGGCGCACCAACGAATTTTGTACGAGGATTTTCTTAAGAATTTAACCATTAAGGAAGGAGTAAGTCAGCAATTGTTGTTTCCTTTGGAATTGCATTTTTCTTCACAGGAAATTCAAATCATCCATCAATTAAAAGAAGATTTAGAACATACCGGTTTTGTGTTTTCAAATGTTACTAATGAAACTATTGAAATTACAGGTGTTCCCGTATCGGTTCCAGAAAGTGAAGTGTCCATTATTTTAGAACAATTAATTGGCGATGTTGAAAATGAAGTACCCGATACGCATTTTAGTGCCACTGATTTACTAGCCAAATCGATGGCGAAAAGTTTAGCTATTAAAAGAGGGCAGTCATTACAAAAAGACGAACAAGAACATTTGGTAAATAAGCTGTTTGCGTGTAAAGAGCCCAATGTATCACCTACTAACCGAACAACATTTATTACGATGAGTGTTGACGAATTAGATAAAAAATTTATATAAAACAAAGTGGAAGGTAATTATCGACACCTTGAGTCTTTCGACTACGTTCAAGATAAACTAAAGTCGAAAGGTTTTTTTATTACTTTTTCACTTTATTAGAAAGATTAAAACTATGATGCGAATTTCTGAAACCGTTAAGCATTTAATAATTATAAACGTTTTGATGTTTATTGGAACGTTATTTATTGCAAATGGTGCTTTTTATGAATTGTTTGCTATGTATTTTCCAAAAAACGACTTGTTTAAACCATGGCAAATTATTACGCATATGTTTATGCATGGTGGCGGTTATTTGCAGAATTTAAGCATTACACATTTGTTGTTTAATATGTTTGCTTTGTGGATGTTTGGTTCGCCGGTTGAACATGTTTTAGGCTCTAAAAAGTTTTTGTTTATTTATATTTCTGCTGGGTTAGGTGCTGCTGCATTGCAGTTGGGCTACTATTATTTTCAGTACATTCCTAATTATAACTCTTTAATAGCTTCAGGGTTAAGTTCAGATCAAATTACCCACATGCTTTCTAACAACAAAGTACTTGAAGGTGTTACCCAAGCACAGTTATCCGAATTAAAAAATATTTTTCCCGTTTATAATGCATCAATGGTAGGGGCTTCGGGCTGTATTATGGGTATCATGGCAGCTTTTGGTATGATGAACCCCAATGCGGAACTGATGCTTATATTTTTACCTATTCCTATAAAAGCTAAATATTTTATACCAGGTATTATTATCTTAGATTTAATTTCAGGTATTACGGGACAGTCTTTCTTTAGCCCGAGTAACACGGCGTATATGGCACACGTTGGTGGCGCGCTAACCGGATTTTTTATTATGTGGTACTGGAAAAAAAATCAGTTTAACAAAAACCGTTGGGATTAATGAGTTTAAATAACGACATAAGGTATAAGTTATCTCGTTTAAATGTATTAGAGAAAATTATAGCTGTTAATTTAGTTGTATATGTTTTTGCGTTATTTTTAAAACTGAATTGGTTCGAGCTACCAAGCAACTTAAGCAATTTTGTAGTAAAGCCTTGGGCAATCATTACCTATGCTTTTGTGCATTATGATTTTTTTCATATCCTTTTTAATATGCTTTGGTTGTATGTTATTGGGCGTATGTTTTTAAATTTATTCAGTGCTAAAATGGCTTTGAATATTTACTTTCTCGGGGCCATGTCTGGTGGATTACTATTTATGATATGCTACACCTTATTTCCAAGTATATTTGGTGCTAATTCTAATTTGGTAGGAGCTTCAGCAGCAGTAAGAGCTTTGTTAATTTTTCTTTGTGCTTATATGCCAAACCAAGAGGTTCGTTTTTTTGTTTTTAACATAAAGCTTTGGTATGTTGGATTAGCTATTGTAATTTTAGATATCCTTGGGGTTTTTACAGGTATTAATAATCCTGAAATTGGTAATGCAGGAGGGAATTTAGCGCATTTAGGCGGGGCATTATTAGGCTATTTTTATGCAAAACGATTACTGAAAGGTGATGATATTGGTAAAGGATTTGAACATTTAGTGGATTTATTTGTCAATATGTTTAAACCTTCTAAAAAAGGACCTTTAAAAACCGTTCATAAAAATAAAAGTAAGGTTGGTGGTTATACTAAAGCCGATTTTAACGAGTTTAATAATCAAAAGAAAATTGACGTCATTTTAGATAAAATAAGCAAAAGCGGTTACGATAGTTTAACGGCAGAAGAAAAAGAATTTTTATTCAGGGCAGGGAAGTAGCTTTTCTGAAGTTTGATGACAGGTGACAGATGCTTTTTGTATTCATAATATTTTTATGGAAAAGTTCAAATTTGAAAATCGCTTGAAGAGTTTGTAAATATTACAATGAGTCGTTTCATTTAATGAACATGATGATATCATTTAGAAATAGTTTGAAATAAAATTTTGTTCATAAGCCAGCAATAATCGGTCATCAGTCATCGGTCAACAAATAGAACATGAAAAAACTGAAAGGGATAAATAAAATCATCTACGTCATCAATATTTTGGTTGCTATTGTTCTATTACTAGCTTATGCATTGCCATTTTTGTCACCACGCGCATTTTCAGTGTTATCGGTACTTAGTTTGGGCGTGCCTTTTTTAATTTTATTGAATGTGTTGTTTTTTTTGTATTGGTTAATTGGCATAAGAAAGCAACTTTTCATATCGTTGGTAGCGCTTCTTGTAGGGCAAATGGTTTTTGGTTCCCTTTACAAGTTCTCAGAATCAAAAAAAGTTGAAAATCCGAATAATATAAAAGTGATGAATTTCAATGTACGATTGTTTAATCTGTATGATTGGATTCCTGAAAAAAACATAGAAACCAAAATAGTTGATTTCGTTAAAACCGAAGCACCAGATATTTTGTGTATTCAAGATTACCGCCCGAATCCAAATACTGATTTTTCTTTTTATAAGTACAAGTTTGAAAAAGTGTCAGGAAAAAAAATACTCACGGGTCAAGCCATTTTTTCTAATTTTCCTATTGTCAATTCGGGTTCTTTAGAATTTCCAAATACATACAACAATGCCATTTTTGCCGATGTTGTAAAGGGAAAAGACACGATTAGGGTTTACAACCTACATCTGCAATCGTTAAAAATTGATACCGATGTAGAAAAGCTTAAACAGGAAAGTACTTCCCGTATTTTTAAACAGGTTGAAAATACATTCAAGCGTCAACAATTTCAATCGGAGATATTTTTAGAACATCAAAAACAATGTCATTATAAGATGATTATTTGTGGCGACTTTAATAACACAGCGTATTCTTATGTATACCGAAAAATTAAGGGCAATTTAAATGATTCATTTAAAGAAGCAGGAAATGGTTTTGGACGTACTTATGAATTCAAATTTTTCCCAGTTCGCATCGATTATATTTTTTCCGACAAAGCTTTTTCAGTAAATGGTTTCAAGTCTTACAATCAGCATTACTCCGATCATTATCCTTTAATGGCAACTTTAAGTTTGGATAAAGAATAGTCTACAGTCGCAGTATTCAGTCACAGTTTTTATTCAGAAATCCAAAATACTTACCCGTTAAACTTTTTAACGAAATCACTTTGATTCTTTGAAACTTTGCAACTTGAAATTACATCAAAGCACAATCTACCGTATCAGCAATAATATGGATTACCAAACCCAAACCCACCAAGCGAGACTTCTTAGGGAAGCATAAAAATATATAAAACAAAATCGCTAAACTAGAGTGTAAAGGATGAAACCCTATACTACACCGGTTTGGATCGAAAATAGGGTTTGCCAATAAGTGGTCCAAATCAATCAGCATACCTAAAACCATGATGAGGTAGGCGTATTTCCAATTCTGTTTATAAAAAACCAAAGCAACCGCAAGCGGTAATAAAAAGTGGCAACCGTAATGTGCTACAGTTTGTAACATTATTGAAGGGTTATGGTTTGAGATTCTAAGTAATTAAGTGCGTTTGGCCCTTCATTAAAAAGCAAGTCTAAAATACTTAAATTAGGGATAAATCCGTGCTTATCACTAAAAACCTGGGTGTAAGTATCAAATTGTTGTGGCTGCTCTTTCTTAGCGTTCACTAAGGGCCTAAAATCAGTAGCATTAGCAATCTCCTTTTGATAAATTTTAGATTTTGAAGTCTGTATATCCAATTGCAAGCATTCGCAAATAACCTCGTAACACTTTAAATTATAGTCTAAAATATAATCGGCTTTTATGTTGAATAGCGGTTGAAGTTCATCTTCATAATATTCAAAAAAGGGTGAGGTTCTGTAGGCTGAAAGTAACGATTTCCAATGTAAATCCTGCCATTTGGTTTCATTGAAAATTCTAACATCCCGATATTTTTGTCTGTTTTTCTGCGTATGAACAACAGGAATGTTTAAAGCGAGTTTGCCGTTGGCACTGTAAATATAGCTACGGTTTCGGTAGGTTTGCTTTAAAAAATTATCATCAACCTCAAACATCACATGGTCGGCATTTGCTATGGCAACAAAATGTGCTATGTTTGGAAAGTATGTGGGGTGTAATATAATGTTCATTTGTTCTGTCATTCCTGCGAAAGCAGGAATCTCTTTCATTGAATCTGAATTATTCTAAAATGGATTCCTGCTTTCGCAGGAATGACAATCAACTACTCTTCTTCCTCGCTCTCCATTTGTTAAAACCAATCCATCCTAACAATAATACAAGAAACGGAATAAGGTATGACGTTGCTTTGCCTTCACCACTAACGGTTGTAAAGAAACGTTCCCAACGTGGTTTTTTTCCATCCCAACTCATCCAAATAAATACAGGTTTCCCCACTACGTGGTCGAAAGGTACAAAGCCCCAAGCTCTGGCATCTATGGAATTGTGGCGGTTATCACCCATCATCCAATAATAATTTTGTTTAAAGGTATAGGTAGTGGCTACTTCACCATTGATTAAAATTTGATTGCCTTTTACCTGTAATGTATTGCCCTCGTATTCGGTAATAACACGTTTGTAAAGTGGTAAAACTTTTAAATCAATATTGATGGTTTTTCCTTTTTCTGGTATATATAACGGACCAAAAAAATCTACATTCCAATTATAATTTGGGTCGTGCGGAAAAATATTTGCATCTCTAACACCTTTTTCTTGAATATTTGGTGTGATGCTTACTACGTTAGGATTGTCTTTAAATTTAGCTAAAGCTTCATCTGAAATCGCTGAGAAATAATAGGTGTTTTGGTCGTTTATAATGCCGAAACCATCTGTAATATCATAACGTTCCTTTAGGAAAAGCGGATTGAATTGCGATGTTTTTGGCTGTACGTAGTAGCTAAATTGTAAATGCGCTCTATCTGGTAATTCATTTTTCTTTCCGTTGATGTAAACAAAACCATTGCGAACTTCTAAAGAATCACCAGCAACACCTACACAACGTTTTACTAAATTAGTTTTTTTGTCGATAGGCTTGTAATAATTTCTGTCTGGATGAAAATCGTTCATATCCAACAGTGTATCGGCTGGTTGGTTGAAAACTACAATGTCGTTTCTTTCTATGTCTTCAAACCCAGGAATTCTAAGGTAAGGTAGTTGAAGTTTGTTTTTCCAAGAACTACTTCCTTTATGGTCATCAAATAAATAAGATTTACCACCAAAAGGAATTGGGATCTTTATTCCTTTAATTTTTATTCGTTTTGGAATAGTATCATGCACCATAGGGGCAGCAACGGTTGTCATGGGTACTCTGGCACCATAATGAAATTTGCTAACAAAAAGAAAGTCGCCCACCAACAACGATTTTTCTAAAGATGATGACGGAATGGTAAACGGTTGAATAAAATAGGTGTGAACTATAGTAGCGGCTACAATAGCGAATAATATTGAACTTGTCCAATCACCACTCGTGGATTTAGGTTGTAAACTTCTATTTTCAATGTATTTAACATCGGTGGCATAGTTTAAGTAATAATTATAAAAACCTAAAGTTATAACGGATAAAAAAGTATCTAAATGCGCGTTTTTGCCAAAACTTCTAGCGGTTTCTACCCAAACAACAGCTAGCATAATGAGGTTAACTATGGGTAAAAATAAAAGAATGACCCACCACCACGGACGATTAATGATTTTCATTAAAACAACACCATTATACACAGGTACAAAGGCTTCCCATGCTTGTTTTCCTGCTTTAATGTATAATTTCCAAGTACCTAAACCATGTATTACTTGAATAATTAAGATGAAAATAAACCATTGCATCAAAGTCATAATTCTATTTTATTGATAATTGTCTAATGACAATTGATTAATTATTAGCGTTCAAATTTGCAGTTTTTCTAGATGAAATAAAAATCTTAGTCAATTGATTTGCTTCATTTAACAAAGATTTACAAGTTTCCTCTGGGATTAAGCCCTCATCAATAATAAATTCAATCCAAAAATGGCTTTCATCAACTTCTTCAATAACAATGCTTATTTTAGAAATAAAACTTTTTTTAGATTGTGCAATACAAGTTGCTCTGTAATTAGCCGCTACAGAAGTTGATGATCTTATTAATTGTCCTTTTATATGGTTTCCAAGAAAAGTGTTAGGAAGAGAAATTGAAAGTTTAACACAATCATGTGCAAATATTTTAGTTCTTTCCTTTAAGTTATTAACCATTATTCAATTAACATTAGACATTAAAGGCCTAGCACATCGTTCATAGTAAAAACGCCTGTTTTACCAACAATCCATTCAGCAGCAATTACAGCGCCTAAGGCAAAACCTTGACGAGTATGTGCTACGTGTTCTATAGTAATAGTATCTACCTCACTTTCATAATTAACGGTGTGAGTTCCAGGAACATCTTCAATACGCTTTGCTACAATGGGAATGGTTTTTTCAGCGGCTTCGTCCAATTTCCATGCATCGTAGTTGGCGTTATTTGAGATAATATCATTCGCTAAAGAAATAGCGGTTCCACTTGGCGCATCCAGTTTTTGTGTATGATGGATTTCTTCCATAGATACGTTATACTGTTTTAAAGTGCTCATCATTTTAGCCAAGGTTTTATTAAGCTCGAAAAAGATGTTAACACCTAAACTGTAATTTGAAGCATAGATAAACGCTCCCTTTTTTTCTTTGCACAAAGCAACTGCATTGTCATAATTTTCTAACCAACCCGTTGTTCCAGAAATTACGGGAACGCCGTTGTTTATGCAATTTGAAATATTATTAAAAGCCACCGTTGGAATACTGAAATCAATGGCTACATCGGCTTTTGTAATGTCGTAACCTTCATCATCTTTATCTACGGTTAAAACAACGGTGTGTCCGCGTTTAATAGCAATTTGCTCGATGGTTTTTCCCATTTTCCCGTATCCAAGTAAAGCTATTTTCATTTATTTATAGTTTTAATTTGCAAAATGCCCATTATGGGCTAAAATTTAAAATTTAAAGTTAATCCGAGATTGCTTGTTGCATCAATCTCATTGATTATAAAATGTGGTGCCAAAGATAGGTTTTCATCTACATTATATTGCATTAAATGTGCATCTACATTGGCATCTATAATATTTAGTGCGTAAATACCTAGCGTTACCAAAAGTGAAATCTCTTTGTTTTTTTTATAAAACTTTTGTCCGCGTTGTAAACCATCGGTTGAAACTCGAGGTGTAGTTAATTGATTGCCTTGAGAATCAAAATAAAACTCATCGGTTCTTAAACCTGCTAATCTACTTTTGTAGGCCTCTCTATAGCGGTTGTATTCTTTATTATTGTTTGTGTAGAAATAGATACCAGTTGCCAATCCTCCATAAACAATGGGGATTTTCCAATAACGCTTGTTATAAGCTTGTCCTAAACCTGGTAAAACAGCCGAATAGAAAGCAGCTTTTGCAGGAGAAAGTGGATTGTAGGGGTTTTTAATTTCTACAATAGAGTCAGCTACAATGGCTTCAGATATCTCCCTTTTGTTATCCTTTTTTTCTTGTGCTGTTACCAAGCAGCAAAATATTAGTGAAAATAGAGTAGCTATAAAGAGTTTATTTGGCACCTTCAACTAATTTTTTAATACGATTAAAATCTTCTTCAGAATGAAAAGGAATAGTGATTTTTCCTTTTCCATTCTTAGAGACTTTAACGTCTATTTTATGCCCAAAGTATTCTGAAAATGCTTTAATACCATCTTTTATGTGCGAAGGCGTTTCACCACTATCTTCTTTTTTGGGAGCTACTTTTACTTCTTGAGTGGTATTGTAGTTGCGAACCAAACTTTCAGTATCTCTAACCGATAGTTCGTTTGAAAGCACTTTTTCGTAAATATCTAATTGAATTGTAGGGTCTTCTACCGTAATTAAAGCACGGCCATGTCCCATGGAAATAAAGCCATCGCGCATACCGGTTTGAATAATGGGGTCTAACTTTAATAAACGTAAATAGTTGGTAATGGTAGAACGTTTTTTGCCAACGCGCTCGCTCATCTGTTCTTGCGTTAAATTGATTTCGTCAATTAAACGTTGGTATGATAAAGCGATTTCGATAGGGTCTAAATCTTGGCGTTGAATGTTTTCAACCAGCGCCATTTCTAGCGATTCTTGGTCGTTTGCTATACGTATATACGCAGGTATGGTTTCTAAACCTAATAATTTAGAAGCCCTAAAACGACGCTCACCTGAAACCAATTGGTATTGGTTGAAGCCTAGTTTTCTAACGGTAATAGGCTGAATGATGCCTAATTCTTTTATAGATGAAGCTAATTCACGTAAAGATTCTTCACTAAAATTAGTACGGGGTTGAAATGGGTTAACTTCAATAAATTCAATATCTAATTCAATAATATTTCCCACAACTTTATCAGCATTTTTATCTTGCGCCGATTGAATATCGTTCGCAGGGTCTTTTAAAAGTGCAGATAATCCTCTTCCTAAAGCTTGTTTTTTTATTGCCTTAGCCATATTTAAGCGTTTTTATTGATAATTTCTTTTGCCAAACTTAAGTAGTTAGAAGCTCCTTTGCTAGACGCATCGTAGTTAATAATACTTTCTCCATAACTTGGCGCTTCACTAAGCTTTACATTTCGTTGTATAATGGTTTGAAATACCATGTCGTTAAAATGTTTTTGAACTTCTTCAACCACTTGGTTGGACAATCTTAAGCGTGAATCGTACATAGTTAGCAACAAACCTTCTATGTCTAATTCTGGGTTGTGTATTTTTTGAACACTTTTTATGGTGTTTAAAAGTTTTCCTAATCCTTCCAGTGCAAAATATTCGCACTGTATTGGTATAATTACGGCATCGGCAGCTGTTAAGGCATTTAGTGTTAACAAGCCTAAAGACGGCGCGCAATCAATTAAAATATAATCGTAATCGTCTTTAATTTCTGCCAAAGCTTTTTTTAGCATATACTCTCTAGACTCCTTATCAACTAATTCTATTTCAATAGCTACTAAGTCTATGTGTGCTGGAATGATATCTAAATTAGGTGTTTCTGTTTTTAAAATAGCATCTTTTGCCGAACTAGAATGTTCTAAAAGTTGGTAGGTACCTATTTCAACAGATTCTACATCGAGTCCTATTCCAGAAGTTGCATTTGCTTGAGGGTCAGCATCAATAAGTAATACTTTTTTTTCCAGAACGCCAAGTGAGGCGGCTAAATTTATGGATGTTGTTGTTTTTCCAACGCCTCCTTTTTGATTTGCAATTGCAATGATTTTACCCATTAAATGATTTGGTTTTATGAACGGTAAAAATACAATTATTTATGAGGAATAAAAACTCAAATTATAAACATTGGATTAAATAAAATGAAGAAAAATGAATTCCTTGATTTAGCCAATCAAAATCTCTAAAATCTGTATAGCTGCTTCGCTGATTTTTGTACCAGGGCCAAATACTGCCGTGGCACCGGTATTTAGTAAAAATGGATAGTCCTGTTTGGGTATTACGCCTCCAACAATAACCATGATATCACCACGCCCGTATTTTTTAAGTTCAGCAATAACTTGCGGAACCAATGTTTTATGGCCAGCTGCTTGCGACGAAATGCCTAAAATATGCACATCATTTTCAATAGCTTGTTTAGCTACTTCTTGGGGTGTTTGAAAAAGCGGTCCAATATCTACATCAAAACCAACATCAGCATAACCTGTTGCTACTATTTTAGCACCTCGGTCATGGCCATCTTGTCCCATTTTAGCAATCATGATACGGGGTCTCCTGCCTTCCTGTTTTGCAAAAATATCGGCTAGTTCTTGTGCTTTTTTAAAGGAAGCATCATCTTTTATTTCTTTACTATACACACCAGAAAACGATTTTATTTCAGCTTTATAACGTCCAAATACCACTTCAAGTGCATCGCTAATTTCTCCAAGTGTGGCGCGTTCTCGAGCTGCTTCAATAGCTAAAGCTAGTAAATTTTCTTGTCCTGTACGTGCTGCTTCGGTTAATTTTGATAAAGCTTCGTTAACCTTTTCTGTATTTCTTTTAGTTTTAATGGTTTTTAACCGCTCAATTTGTTGTTTGCGTACAGTTTCATTATCTATTTCAAGTGTTACAATAGTATCTTCTTTTGTAAGCTTGAATTTATTAACCCCCACAATAATATCTTGATTGGAATCGATACGTGCTTGTTTTTTTGCTGCTGCTTGTTCAATGCGCATTTTTGGAATGCCTGCTTCAATAGCTTTGGTCATACCACCTAAAGCTTCAATTTCTTCGATTAAATCCCAAGCTTTTTTAGCTATATCGTGCGTTAATTTTTCAACGTAATAACTTCCCGCCCATGGATCTACGGTTTTTGTTATTTGTGTTTCGTCGCGTAAAAATAGTTGGGTGTTACGTGCAATACGTGCTGAAAAATCGGTAGGTAACGCCATAGCTTCGTCTAAGGCATTGGTATGCAAACTTTGTGTGCCACCAAAAATGGCAGCAGCAGCTTCAATAGTGGTTCTTGCCACATTATTGAAAGGATCTTGCTCTGTTAAACTCCATCCAGACGTTTGGCAATGGGTGCGCAGTGATAAGGATTTTTCATTTTTAGGTTTGAACTGTTTTACCAATTTGGCCCAAAGCATGCGTGCGGCTCGCATTTTGGCAATTTCCATAAAATGGTTCATGCCAATGGCCCAAAAGAAGGAAAGTCGTGGAGCAAAGGTGTCGATATCCATACCTGCATCGAGTCCTTTTCTAACGTATTCCAAACCATCTGCTAAGGTGTAAGCGAGTTCAATATCGCAAGTGGCACCGGCTTCCTGCATATGGTACCCCGAAATACTAATACTATTGAATTTTGGCATGTTTTTACTGCAATATTGAAAAATATCCGAAATGATTTTCATGGATGGCGTAGGTGGGTAGATGTAGGTGTTACGCACCATAAACTCTTTTAAAATATCGTTTTGAATGGTGCCAGAAAGCTGTTCTGATTTTACGCCTTGTTCTTCAGCTGCTACAATATAGAATGCCATAATGGGCAAAACAGCGCCGTTCATGGTCATGGAAACACTCATTTTATCGAGTGGAATTTGATCGAAGAGAATTTTCATATCTTCCACGGAATCAATGGCTACTCCTGCTTTTCCAACATCACCTTGTACACGCTCGTGGTCGCTATCGTAACCGCGGTGTGTTGCTAAATCAAACGCAACGGAGAGTCCTTTTTGCCCTGCTGCTAGGTTACGTTTGTAAAAAGCATTACTGTCTTCGGCTGTTGAGAAACCTGCGTATTGCCTTATAGTCCATGGTTTTTGAAGGTACATGGTGCTATAAGGTCCACGTAGGTATGGCGATATACCAGCGGCAAAATTTATATGTTCTAAATGTTCAATGTCCTGTTTTGAATAAGTTGATTTTACATCAATGCCTTCAGAGGTTGTAAAAGTTTCAAAAGTAGGTTTCTTTTGTCTTCCGTCTTCCGTCTTTAAAATAATATGCTGAAGATTTTTTCTAGACATCATAAAATCATTTTTTGTAAAATAATAACACAGGCTTATTCACTTTTAAGTCTAATCTGCTCTAGATTTTCAGCCAATCGTTTTTCAATAATAGGCTCTATTAATGTTTTTCTTTGATGTGTTTTTACAAATGGATAAAGTTCCAATTCGTTTTTCATTTCATCTTTAGAGTTTGGATGTTTGTTACTGCCCAATAAAATTATTTCGGCAGCATCGAACTGTTGTTGTTCTTTATGGGCACTTTCTTTTATTTTTCGTTGAATGGTGCCTTCTTTTAATTGTTTTAAAAAGCCACCATTGGCTTCAATATCTTTAAATAAACTAAGCGCTTTTTCGGCAAGTTGATGGGTTAAGGTTTCAATATAATAAGCACCATCGGCAGGATTATTTACTGTGTTAAAATAGCTTTCATGTTTCAAAATTAAAAGCTGATTCCGTGCGATGCGCTCGCTAAAAGCATTGGCTTTTTTGTAAATAACATCGTATGGCAAATTGCAAATGGTATCGGCACCACCAAGTACGGCACTCATGCATTCGGTCGTTGTGCGAAGCATATTGGTATTATAATCGTAAATGGTTTTGTTGCGTTTTGTAGGAATGGCAAAAATGTTGCAATTTGGGTTTAATTCATATTCCGAAGCCAATGTGTTCCAAAGCAACCTTAAAGCACGCAGTTTTGCTATTTCAAAAAAGTAATTGGATCCAACCGAAACATCAAAGGTTATTTTTAAATCTTGTTTGGTTTCTTGGTCAAAACTATTGTCAAAAGTATTTAGGTATTCATTGGCATGTGCTAGGGCATAAGCCAATTGTTGCACCATATTGGCACCAGCATTTTGGTATAACGTGGTGTCTACATTAAAAGATTTGTTTTTTTTGACTATTGATTTGAATTTTGAGAAATCATCATTTAAATTTTTGAACCAATTGCCCGTTCTAGCAAGGTTTCCAATAATGTCGGTTTGAATGCTAATTTCGTTTTCAGAAGCGACCTTTCGATTGCGCTTAAGGTAACTTTCGTTTAGTTTGTTTATGAATTCTTCAGAAAGAAATTGAAGTTCAAAAAAAACAGGAATGTTATCAAGGTTTTTAAGTAAATCTGAAACCGGAATATCTGGATTTGGAATGATGAATTTGATGCTTTCTGCACCTCGTTCAATAGATTTTAAAGCTTTTTTATTGGATTTTTCAACGTTAGCTACAAAAATGGTTTGGCAAATGTTCCATTGGGTTGCTTTGGTGTTTGAAACTTCGGGGAGTTCTTTAAAATCTTCAGCATTGTAAAAAGGTTTTACCGAAATATCTTCGTTGCTTTTCCAAATAAGCGTTTCGTTATAGTCAGCGCCGTTTAAATCGAACTGGATTTTTTGTTTCCACTGTTTTGCGGAAACACCATCAAATTCATTAAACAGGCCATTACTCATCTTTATCGGTTTTTAGGCTATCTTCATATTCAATAATATAAATTTCTTCATTGTCACGTTTCATATAATATTCTTCGCGTGCAAATTTCTCCAAACCTTCTTCTGTACTTAAAGTTTTAATGGCCTTATTATCTTTTTCTATTTCTTTTTTATAGTATTCTTTTTCACTTTCTAAAGCATCAATATCAGTATTCAATTCATGATGGATTAACCAGGAATTGGCATCGAAAAAAAGCATCCAAACAATAAATACGGCCAATATAAGTATGAATATATTTTTAAACGGTTTGAATATTTTGTGCTTAAAAAACGTCATTTTACAACGTGTTGTTTATAATGGTTCGAACAATATCTACGGCTACTGTGTTGTGCTTATTGTTTGGTATGATGATGTCTGCGTACTCTTTCATAGGTTCTATAAACTGGTCGTGCATGGGTTTTAATGTGGTTTGGTAACGTGTTAACACTTCATCTAAATCTCTGCCACGTTCTGAAATATCGCGCTTTAATCTTCTTATTAAACGTTCATCGGTATCGGCATGCACAAAAATTTTTATATCGAACATATTGCGTAATTCGGGATGCGTTAAAATTAAAATACCTTCCACAATCATTACTTTTCTAGGGTGCGTTAAAATAGTGTCGCTGGTTCTATTATGTTTAACGAAAGAATAGACGGGTTGGTGTACAGGAAGGCCTTTTTTTAAATCTTTAAGATGACTTTCCAAAAGTTCAAAATCGATAGACTTTGGGTGATCAAAATTTATTTTTATGCGTTCATCGTAACTTAAGTGCGTGGTATCTTTATAATAAGAATCTTGTGAAATAACCCCAACTTCACCTTCTGGAAGTTCGTTAAGTATCTGATTTACAACAGTTGTTTTGCCACAACCTGTCCCTCCAGCAATTCCTATAATAAGCATGTGCAATTTTGTTTTAACCCGTTACAAAGTTAGTTAAAATGAAAGTCAATTAATGGGGCTCTTATTTTATTTTTTGACTTTTGAAACTTCGGCTTCGGTTACTATTTTGTCGTTTTTATTGCCCCAACTATTGGTAATGTAGTTCATAATATCGGCTACTTCATCATCACTTAAACCCAAAGGTGCCATTACACTGTTGTATTTTTTTCCGTTTACGGTAATTTCACCTTGCATTCCAAATTTAATGGCTTTAATGCTTGCTTCTCTGTTTTTTAGAAGATAATCGGAATTTGCCAACGGCGGATACACTTTTTCAACACCCTTTCCGTTAGGTAAATGGCATGATATACAAAAATCGGTGTAGATTTCTTCACCACGTTCCATGCTCGATTTTAAAGCACTGGTTTGAGAATTACTTGTAAATATGATTGAAAGTGTAACAAATAAGGTTAATAGGGTTGATTTCATAGTTTTATAATTAATTTTTAGGGACTATTTTAAAGATACCTTTGCCTTCTACGGCTATGTAAATGTAGCCATCAGGCGCTTGAACAACATCTCTAACGCGACCAATTTTTTCAAACAATTTTTCACGCTTAACAACCTTGCCATTTTTTAAAACAAGACGTTCCAAATATTCGAATTTAAGCGAACCAACTAAAATATTTCCTTTCCAATCGGGGTATTTGTTTGATGTTGCAAACGCCATACCACTTGGTGCGATGGATGGAACCCAATAAAAAACAGGTTGTTCCATGCCTTCTTTTTCAGTAATATCGGTAAAAGAAGTGCCACTATAATTAATACCATAGGAAATAACAGGCCAACCAAAGTTTTTTCCTTTTTGTACAATGTTAATTTCATCGCCGCCTTGTGGACCATGTTCGTGCTCCCAAATGTCTCCTGTTTCTGGGTGCTTTATAAGGCCTTGTGGATTTCGGTGTCCATAGCTATAAGTGGCTTTTTTTGCTTTAGGGGTATTAACAAATGGGTTGTCTTCTGGAATTCTACCATCGTCGTGAAGTCTGTAAATTTTACCGCAGTCTAGCGTAAGGTCTTGCGGATTTATATCACGTTCTCCACGTTCACCAATAGAGAAATATAAATAACCATCATTGTCAAATTCAATACGCGAACCAAAATGCTGCCCCTTTTTTGTATTTGGTTCTGCTTTATAAAGTACTTCTTTTTCAACTAAAGTGTTGTTGTTAATTTTTGCTCGCATAATGGCCGTATTACCTCCATCGCCTTCACCTTCCGCGGAAGCGTAAGAGAAATAAATCCAACCATTAGTTTCATAGTTTGGGTGTAGTTTGATACCCATAAAACCACCTTGACCACGCACATAAATATCGGGAACACCAGCTATCAATTGCTCTTGTCCGTTTTTAAAATGGATAAGTTCACCGGCTTTTTCAGTAATTAGCATGCTGCCATCGGGTAAAAAAGCCATACCCCAAGGGATGTTTATATCTCCAACCACTAATTCTGTTGTATAGTTTAAGGTTTCAGGGTCTAGTGCTTTTATTGTAGATTCCGTTTGCTGCGCGCATGCCATTAAGGAAATTAAAGCTACCGTGAGTATTAAATGAAACTGTTTCATGTTTTTTTTTTGTTTAAATTTAGTTAAAATAGATAACTTATGTTTATTCCGGTGTAATAATTAACAGTGTTACCTGGATAATAATATCTAGGTGCGGTACCACCAAAACCTGTAGCATTAATTAGTATTTGTGATGCATAATGGGTATCAAAAATATTATCTAGCCCAAAATAAGCATTCCATTTAAGGTTTTTGTTTATTTGATGTTTGTAGCCTAATTTGATGTTGGTTAATCTGTAGCTATCGGTAAAAAGCGTGTTGCTATCCGTCATAGGAATACGTCCAACATATTGATAATTAATGGTTGTGTACACGCCTAATTTAGTATCAAAGTCTATACCAGTATTTAAAACTTCTGAAGGTACACCTGTTAGTTTGTTTCCAGAAAAATTATTTCCATCATCAATAAATTCTTTAAATTTAAAATCATTAAGTGTATATGAAAGATAATGGCTTAATGAAATAGCTTCAGATTGTATCCATTGGTATTTTAAAACCATTTCCAAGCCATTGTGCAAGGTTCTTCCAGCATTTATGCCAATAAATTGGTCATCTCCCGTTCTTTTGGCTACTAAAAGATTACGAACATCTAATCGATACAAAGCTAGATTAAATTGTAAACGATTGTTGATGAACGTGGAGCGTGTACCTATTTCAAAATTCCAACCCGTTTCGGGTTTTATGTTGGTGTTTATTAAGCCATCTGGAAGTAAGGTTTCTTCGGTAGAAGGCGGCGAAAAACCATGACTTATATTCGAATATATATTGATGTTATCATTGAAAACATGCGAAATTCCAAATTTTGGAGACACCATGCCTTTGAAACTATACGTTCCCGATTGGTCTGGACCTTCATCCGTTATAAATCGATCCAATAAATCATAAGAAGTTTTGTTGAAATTCAATCCAACGGAAAGTGTGGTTTTTTCCGAAAGACTGTAATTGGTTTCAAAAAAGAGGTTGTAATAGGTTCGTTCTTCTTTAAAATCTGAGAACTTATCGCCTTCAACACTACCGGTTCCTGCGGGAAAATCTTGATACAGGTTTTTGTAGTTTCTCGATTTGTATGAATCTTTAAACAGCTCGCCACCAAGTGTCCAATTTAGTTTTTTAAAAGTGCCTAAAACACGACTTCTGATGCCAATGGCAGCGGTGTTTTCAGTAAGAATATCAAAAGGTCTTGGTTCATAAGCATCTTTAAAAGAAGTGAAAATGCTGGTTATTTGTTTTGTGTTGCTGCTGTATTGATGATTCCAGGAAAGCCCCAAAATACCGCGTTTAGAATCTTCATAACCCTTAGCTTGTGCCCAAGTGAAAGCGGCTTTTTTAGGATTGTTTAGGTAGTCATTTTCATTAATGGAACTGGGTATGAAACCTTTTAAATCTACGTAGCTACCTAAAAGCGTGATGTCATCTTTATTGCTTAAAAAATGGTTAGTGTTAATAGTAACTGTTTGCCGGTCATAATTATTGTTATCTCTATATCCGTCGCTATGTGTGTTACTGTGAATAACACGAAAACTATGTTTTTTAGCGCCATGATTTACATTAAAAACACTTTTCATGAGTCCAAAAGATCCCAAAGATACATCACTTTGTACCGATGTTTGATTTAGATAAGCACTTTGAGGTATTAAATGAATGGTGCCGCCAAGTCCCGCACCATAAATACTAGAACCAGCACCCTTAATAATTTCCAAACGCGATATAGAACCTAGTTCAAAATCTTCAATGGTTGTTTCTCCGTTTCCCGAAGTCAAAGGAATATCTTGAAAGTAAGCTCTGATTTTTGAAGTGCCATACAGATTTCTGGATCCAATACCCCTAATCGAAATTTTATTGGTGTTCAAAGCACCCGATTGCATGAAAACACTGGGAACTCTGTTTAAAATATCAAGAACATTTGTTGTGTTGCTGCGTTCTATGTCTTTAGAAGTGATAATATCTATGGTTGTGTTTGCTTTTTGTAGGTTTTGGGGAATATGATTTGCATTTACTAAAACCTCTTTTAAGTTTGAAGGATTTATTTCTAATTGAATAATATAGAAACCGGTATTTAGCTGTTCACTTTTTTCTTGGTAACTTGTTTTTGAGAATTGATAATTACCAGCTTCTTGCAATTCAAATTCACCTAAATTATTTGAAATGTAAATGGTGTTGTTTAGTGTGTTTTTAATTGTTACGTTAGCAATAGGAGTTTTGGTTTCGCTATCAATAATTTTGCCTTTTAGAAGCGCTTGTGAATACGCATGCGTGAGACTAATAAAAAAAATACTCAAAAAGAATATCTTTTTCAAGATGAGGGAATTTGGTTGGATCATTATTTGTTTTGAAAAGTTTAGGTCGCTTTGTATTTAACAAGTAAATATAGATTTTTTAAAATTAAATAAAATATTTAGTTAGTATATTGTATAAAAAAGTATATTTGCATCCCGTTAGAACAAAACTAACTACGTGGTGTAGTCTCTCGACAAGTTCGAGATAAACTAAACTACCAATTTTAATTTTTTCGGGGTGTAGCGTAGCCCGGTTATCGCGCCTGCTTTGGGAGCAGGAGGTCGCAGGTTCGAATCCTGCCACCCCGACGAACTTAGTGATAAGTTAAGCTAAAATACTGTTAATCTTTTGATTTTTAGTGTTTTTTTTTATGTATTTTATTTGAAATCAAATAAAATTAAAAAACCTCAATAAAAAGATGTGCAATTAGGTGTGCACACTTTCACTAAAATTGTTTTAAATTTAAGAAGAGGATAGGGGGCAAAGTGAGCCACTTGCGGGTGAAAATGAGCATAGCAAAGTAAGTGCTCAAAATCGATTCATTTGTAGTTAAATTTAGTGTTTGTTTTCAATTTTTTATTGCAATTCTAGTCAATCAATGATCTATTTGTATTCAGTTGCTATATGGGACTTTCTTATGTGGATGTTATGCATTTAACAGCAAGTCATTTAGTCTATGGCGCCATAAAAAGAATCGTGAAAGTTTTTAATTTATTCCATGTATGAAGCAATTCAACTCCTTCAGTCCAACCATGTCCAGCATTAGGGTATAAAGTAAATTCGTTAATCACCCCAAGTGAGTTTAATTGGTCTCTTAATCCAGTTCCTTGAGTTACAGGAACAAGTGGGTCTTGGCCACCATTAAAGAGTATGGTAGGAGGTGAGGAGGCGTTAGCTCTATGTAATGGACTTATTTCTTTTAAAAACTCAGGACTTGTATTTACACCATAAATGCTTAAAAGCAGTTTAAGTTCGGGGTTGGTTGCGTTTATATAGGCATCATCGGTAAAATTAGTAGGGCTTACAATACCTGCAACCATTTTAATATTCTTTTGTGTGTCAAAGGCATAACTCCATAGTAAAGCCAAATGACCACCAGCACTAGTACCTAAAAATCCAAATTCATCAGAAATCACATTATTTTCTTTATTCTTTTTTAAATGATTGATAACAGCTGTAATGTCATTAATTTGCATTGGAAAAGGTGGATTGTTTTGGTCTGCCAATCTGTAATTAATTGAAACTATTGCAAGATTAGGAAAATCCTGTTTATACAAATCTTTTAATATTTCCATGTCACTTTTGTCGCCAGAAATCCAACCACCACCATGAACTAAAATCATGACTTTAGTATTTGAGTTTCTGTCTTTAGGTAGATATATGTCATATACCTGTTTACTATCAGTACCATAAGAAACATTAAGGATTTCTTTATAAGGAATTGAAGTGTTTTCAATAATTTCTACACTTTCAGTTGAGCATGATAACAACATGATAAAAATAATACTGCTTATGAATATTTTTTTTTGTGGCTTCATAGAATTGAGTTTTTTTAATTGATTATTAATAAATACTATCGCTTTAATGTAAAATGAGATTTAAACTGTTTTAATGAACTATCACGGGGTTCTATATATTCAACTATAAACCAATAATCGCCTGTTGGTTGTAATTCCCCATTAAAGGTACCATCCCATCCTGATCCTGAAGGCCTTAATTCCTTTAACAACTTTCCGTATCTATCAAATAGATATATTTTTGCTTGTAATTGATTTTGTAATCCTACAATATGCCATTGGTCATGAACGCTGTCGCCATTTGGTGTGAAATAATGTGGATAATCAATGACCATAACGGTTGACTGATTTAAGCCACAACCATCAATACTTCTTGCAGAAATTATATGTTCTCCAAAAGAAACATTATTAAAACTACCCATATCTTGCCATAAACCACCATCTAAACTGAACTCAAATCCTTGCTGGGTTTGTCCATCAGCTATAGCTTCAATAGTATGCATATTTGAAAATGCATTAGAAGTAACCGATGTGATTAATGTTGGTGGAGCACTTTCAATTACAGTAGTGTTTGATGAATTTGAACATGTAGTGCTAAGGCTAGTTGCTTCTACACTATAGTTGCCGCCTATTTTTGGTATTAATTTTGAATCGTTTTCAAAGGGTATTATTTGATTATTTAATCTCCAAATAAAGCTGAAATCATTTGTATTTAAACCCGTGTCAATTATTGGAGGCGTTACTGTTTCTTCTGTACCATTGGTGTTAATACAGAGTATGTATTCAGTGTCTAAATTAAATTCTGGTAACAAATTTACTTTTAGGTTGAATAAACCAACATCGTAACATATAGCTGTTGATGCAATATTGTCAATACGTGTATATATAACTTCAGAATTTGCTGTATTATTATAATTTGAAAGCAATGCGTTAACACCTTTATATGCGTCAGTTAAATTGTCATAATAGGAAACCGAAAAAACAGTGGGATCCAACCCGTTTAAAATTTCAGCGTCTTTAGTGCTTAAATCAAATTGAGCAAAGCCATCATTAGCATTTAAATTATCACATATGGTATAATCCTGTAAATTACTGGGCACTATTGGTACTTGATTGAATATAGCATGGAATTCATATTTTTCTATAAGGACGTTTTTGCTATTAAAGGCATCCGCTCGGTAAGTATTTGTTGCTGTAACATCAAGTAGCGCGGTATTGATGTTGGCAATACTGGTATAATTTCCACTACCATCGTCTTCATACCATTTATAATATGCAGCGTTTAGACTAGAAGATGCATCTAAAGTAATTGTTTCACCCTCACATGCCCATTTATTAGAAATTATAGGGTCTTTTAACAATTCACAATTAGTGGTTGCAGCTCCCGAAATTTGGGTTACTGTTATAAAACCTGGTTTTCTAGAAAAGTTAGTAATAAGCAGGAGGTAATATTCACCAGCTTTTGTATTTGTTAATTTGGCATATTCAACAACATCTAGTTTATAACTACAATCTACTATATTTGAAGTGGTAAGATCCTGTACACAAGCAGATGTAGGTTCAGTAAATGGTCCATATATAATAAAATCTACATCTAAATCTGGGAAACCTGCTGCTGTGGTGCTTTGTTCAATTTTCAATTCAATATCTCCTTCTTGAGCAATTTGCAGATAAAACCAAGAAGGGTTTAGCTGTAAAACCAAACAGCTATAATCCGGTACATTTTCAGCTAAATTAAAACCAGAAGTATTTGGATATGAAAATTGGTTAGAACCACATAAAGGTTCTGCATCTAAGCAAAATTTTCCATTACCTTGTTGGCAATACCCCATTGAAAATGATAGCGTATAAATTAGCACTAAACCTATTTTTTTTAGGAGTTTCATTTATAAAGTATAATTTATTGTATTTGGTTTTCAGCGTGCGTCAGTTTTGGTTTGTGTTTAAAATGGTAGCTATTTAATTTAATCTGATGAGTAAGCTTAAAGTTTTGTTTTTTTAAGTCTTTTGGTGTAGATTTATTTTTATTACAACTAATTTTTAGAAGCAAAAAGTTAGATGCAACTAACGCTGAAATTATAATTAATATGGTCATCATTATAATTTGTTGGTTCTTGTGTTTAAAACAAAAAGTATTAACTTATTGTAGGAATTAAATATATGAGAATTGAGAAATCAGCAACATCCCAATATTAGAGATATTGCTGATTTTATTCTTTTTATTTAGACACAACTAGTTTTTTAACTTCGTAATGGCGATTTACATCTTCAAGACGAACTAAATAAACCCCATTATTTAAATTTGATATATTTAATTGATTGTTGGTTATTTTATTAGAAGTTAAAACTTGCTTTCCAGTAATATCATAAACACTAATTGAAGCTATATTTTGTAAGCTTTTAATGTTTAGTAGAGTTTTTGCGGGGTTCGGGTACAAGCTCATAGTATTAATGTCTTTAGCCTCTAAGTCGTTAATTCCTAAGGTTGAATATGTAAAATTTGAAGTTATGTTATCTATAGCTACTTTATCTCCCATCATAGCTGCACCTTTAATTCTAATTCTAAAAAGAATTTTATTAAACGGTTGCGTAATACCTTTATTATAGGTGAAAGACTCCCAAGTATTTGCTATTGCAACCTTTTCAGCTGAACCATTTAAAGTTTCAACTATTCCATCTGCTGCATCAAAAGTTCTAATTGTAACTTGAATTTCTATAGCTGTATTATTAGACATGGCATCAAATGCAGCATTAATTTCAGATGGATTTACAGTTTTACCAAAATCAAAAACAATATTTTCTAAAAGATTATTACTTTGATTTGTTATATCTTGATCAAAATTTATCTGTGCTGCATTACCACCCCCATTTCCAGTGGTAGAACTTAAGGATGCATCTGGTCCTCCTAGTGACCAATTGTCTAAACCACCAATACCAGTTTCAAAGTCAGGATTTAACACAAAACTATTTTCTGTAGTTATAGTTGTAGCTATTAGCTGAACATCATCGATATAATATACACTGCTTGCAGTTTTTGCAACAAATCTAATATTGGCATTTACAGTTGTTAGACCTGTAAAGACAGATGAAAATTCATCCCACCCACCTGTTAAAGTTAATGTGTTTCCAGAGATTAAAGATCCTTGAAATATACTTCCCTGAATTTGAGTGCCTGCTGTGCCCTTAACCTTAAACTTAAGGGTGTAATTGCCATCTGATGGAACAAGTTGCGTGTTTGGTGAACTTTGTGCTCTATCGCCTGATACTATAGATATTAATTTAAGAGATCCAGCTGCTGCAGAGCCTTCGATACCATCCCAAGTTACAGTTGCACCGGCGTTACCGCTTGCTATCCAGCCGTCTACATTGGCATTAAATGTGGTGTTTGTTACTTGTGCTTCAATAAAAAAAGGTAATACTGATAGCATTAATAATAATGTAAATTTTTTCATGATTTTGTGTTTTAATTAGTTTATAATTTAGTTTTTAAAACACAAATAGGTACTATTTTAGGTAGTTATGGGGTGAAAATAAAAGCAGAAAAAATGGATGAGACTTTCTGCTATTAGTTTTGTCCAAAATTATCATAATTGCCTTTGTTTAGGGTTTTAAAACTATCCGAAGAGGTTTGTAAATAGTCATAATTCAATTAGTTATCTGATAAATAACAGATTAAAGTCAAATTATCCACGATAACGTGTATTTATGGGAAATCTAACTTTTTAAGTATTATTTTGGAGTGATGTGTTTATATTTTAAAAAGCTAGTTAAAAAAGCTTAAAGGATACTGGTTCTAAATTTAGAACATGAAAAGTTCAGATTTTTTCTTGCAAGTCCACTTCCCTAGACATTCACCTTATAAAGGTGTTGAATCTTTTTTATCTGCAATTCTTATAAGTAGTTCCGACCCTAGCGAATTCCTTCCTTCACTTACACGCCATCCATTCCATCGATTGGAATTCCTTTAGAGATGCATTTTTTAAATATTCTGCTTCTGAAAAGCCTGTCTCATGAAGTTCTAGGTTGTTGCGTACTTTTCCGTAAGCTTCAACTATCTGTTCTATACGTTTTGGATTTACTTCATCTTGTACTTCTGTAGCAACAATGCCTTCAATATTTATTTAGTTTGATAAACTATTAAACGTACCATTGACATTTGATCATCTGGATCGTCTCCAATATCGGTAAGTACAAATAACCTTGGTTTTTCTTAAGCTTAAATAAGGTTTACTCCAAAGAATATCAACAGAATCAATCTTTGAATAAGTTTGGTCATAAATAATTATGTTTTTGTTGAAGTTAATCTAACGAATTCAGATATTTTTCTAACATGGTGTATCCATCTTTACCAATGTTATTTCTATCTGATGGATCTTTAGGATTTAGTTTGTTTTTCTTTTCCCATGCATCAGGCATGCCATCGTGGTCGGTATCGATAGGAGCGGGGGTGCTTTTTAATTCTGGCCATCCACCAATATCTTCTTGACTTTTAATGATTTTACCTTTTCTGCTTTTTACGTCGCTTACAATACGATTGTCAATAGCATCTCTTTTAGGCAAACTTGCACCACCATTATATAATACTAGAAGATAGGAAGATTTAGCATCTATTTTTTTTAAAAATCCAGATTCAAATGGTTTGTCCTGTTTATAATTCTTAATATTTTCATCCGTCCAACTAGCATTAAAATTCACTAAATCCCAAGGGTTTTCTGGAAGTTGATCATTAAAATAATTGTTTGAAAAATAAGAACGATTATATGGAGATCCAGTTGAATAAGCAAATCCTGTAGCTTTTGAGTCTGCACCAGCAATTAAATAATTATTTACATAATTTAATCGAGTAACACTTTTTTTGTCTGCATTATAACCTGCATGTCCACCTCCCCAATTGTATATTACATTATTTCTAAAATCAAGTAGTAGTCCTTCGGGATCTTCATTATAAGGATTGGAGTCGTAATTCCCTGGACGTGGATTTCGACCTTTGTTATGGGCATATAGATTGTATAAATAACTGTATTTAGCCCCTTTAGTTCCTCGAATTAATGATCCGAAACCATGATTGTCAGGATTTAAGCCTTCTGTAATAAAACACCATTGGACGGTAACTTTAGTAAGGGTTGGTTTATATGATGATGTTGATAATGCTTCATCTAGGCTCCAACTAACTGAGCAATGATCAACTATAATATTTTCACCAAATGAAATATCGATAGCGTCTTTACCTTGATTGCTACCACCTATGTTAAATTTTGCATCTCCAACTCGAACACGAATGTATCGAACTATAACGTCGTGTGTTAATATTTTTAGGGTTTCTCCTTTTAAGCAAATACCATCTCCTGGTGCGGTTTGACCTGCAATTGTTATAAAAGGGTTTTTTATATCTAGTCTGCTTTTTAGTTCAATGGTTCCAGAAACATCGAAAACAATAGTACGTGGACCTTGTTGGTTTATGGCCCAACGTAAACTGCCTTGGCCATTGTCATTAAGATTTGTAACATGTAGTACTTGACCTCCACGACCGCCTTTAGAATAAGCTCCAAAACCTTCAGCTGTAGGAAATGCGAGTTGTTGAGACCATGTAGAGGTTAAAAACAATGTGAATGCCAAAAGGGTAAAAATGTATTTTCTCATAATAATTAGTTTTATTTTATACTATTTAAATATAGTTCTAACATAGTATATCCGTCTTTGCCCGTATTGTTTCTATCTTCGGCATTTTTTGGATCCAGTCCGTTTTTATTTTCCCAAGCATCAGGCATTCCATCATGGTCTGTGTCCGTAGGCACATTGTAAGTTTTATATTCAGGATATGCTTTTGAGCCAAAAGCCAATACGGGATTATCTATAATGCCTTTTTGGATACCATAAAAAGGGTTTTCTATATAACCATTATCTTTTCTTTTGTCCTTGTATTTTGCACTGGTTCCTTTACCTGAAGCAGTTCCTGTCTTTACTTCATGAACAATACGCTTGTCGATATTATCCCTTGGAAATGCACCTGCTTTTGTTAATACACTTTTATAAGCATCTTCTGCAGATTCTATAATAAGATTATGAGGCATTTGAAAAGCATTTTTTGCAATTAATTGCGACCTAGATACACCAACTTTCATATAAGATTCAGCATCTAAACCAAGGGAATTATCATTGTTTAAGGCTTTATTGGCATCACCTTCCATAATATTTCCGTGCATATACCATCTGGCTATTAAGGAATCTCCTTGAATGGAATGATGTGATGATTGTGCAAAGAACGATTTTTCACTACCTGGATGCGCAGGTCCTGGTTTATAATAGTTATTTATAAAATTGCAGTTATATGTACCATCTGTTATTTCAACATAAGCGCCGTAGGCTGAGTTGGCCTTTCCCCAGTTGTAATTCACATTGTTTACATACTCGTATTTAACATTTTTATCATGGTGCTTACTTCCGTTAAACCTTGGACTTCTACTGTAATTATGCGCCAAAAGGTTGTGATGATAGGTCGCATTTTGTCCACCCCATTGTGCGCCATAACTACGCGCTCCTTTGGAATGGCCAGAAGCATAAAGTCCTTCATGTATGATACACCATTGAACCGTTGTAAAATCGTTATCGTACATGGTCATGTTTTCTTCGCCGGACCATCCAAAAGTGGAGTGGTCAATAATAACATTATTGGCGTTTTCAAGCCCGAGAGAACCTCCTTCTACAAAAGAGCCATCATCATGTAAGCCAATACGAAAGCGAAGATGTCTGATTATTAAATTTGAACTTCCTCCGAGGTTAACTTTATTGCCACGTATGCAAATGCCATCGCCTGGAGCCGTTTGACCTGCAAGTGTTAATCCTTTTGTGAACTTTCCTCTCAATTCAGCCTTTAAATTGATAATACCAGAAACCCTGAATACAATGGTTGTGGGTTCAGAAGTATTCTTTTTGAAAGCCCAACGTAAACTGCCCTCGATAGATCCATCTAGGTCATCAAGTAAACTCGTTACTTCAATTACTTGTCCGCCTCTACCGCCTTTAGAATAGGCTCCAAATCCTTCAGCACCCGGAAAAGCAAGCTGTTGGGAATTGCCTATGAAAACAAATGATATAAAAGCTATTAGCTCTAAAAAATGTTTGTTCATAACTGCTACAGTTAATTATTGATTTTATTTGATGATGCTTTCTATTTATTCAACAACATCAATAATAATGCGTTTGTATCGCGTTAAACGCGGTGATCCATGGTCGGTAACAGCAAGAATGATGTGCATCGTTCCAGTACCGGGAGGCATCACACGACTTGATTTAACTATGATGGAGGCTTTTTGCTGATCGAAACCAATGATATCATGTTTAATGCCTGTTCTAGAATTGGACATGGCGCGTGTACCTGCTTCTTCATAGCAAAACCATTCGTATGATAATGGGTCGCCATCAGGGTCTGTTGTGCCCACAGCGCTAAGTTCAATACGATCGCCTTTTTTAGCTTTGATATATTCGGGAGTTTCAAGCTTCACTTCGGGAGGATGGTTCGCTTTGTCAAAGGGCAAGATTGTCCAGTCCATGCGAGCAGCAAAGTCATTTTGATACGCTTCGCGCCACCTCCATATGGTTGCTTGGTTAGTTTCGTGCCATTCGCCATCATTGCCTAATACTTCATCATCTGCATTTGTCCAGATAGGGTGTGTTTCAGGTTGATAAAACCACTTTTCGGTTTTTGGTGTATATAATTCGTAGCGACCTCCCCAGCCGCCCCAATTAGGATGGTCGGGGTTGTTAAGCCCATTATTTACAAGGTAAAGAAAAGCAGGCGTGTCTCCTTCCATCATAAATTCCCAATGTGGATACATTTTACCTAAAGGGCCTTTTTTACGAATGTTACGTTCCAGCCATTCGTTGGTAACCAATTCAAAGTCCGCCCCACCAAAGCGCCCATGGAATTTATCGCCTCCAATACCAATCCAGGTGCTATGATGGAAACCACCACCAGCATTGGCACCTGGGGTAACTATATAAAATAACTCTGGAAACTCTTTACGTATCCATGGGCCACTATTATCTTGATCGGAAATGGCATACACACGAAGTTTGGCAACAAATTTTGCAAGTTCTTGTTTTGAACGTGTTTTACGAACTTTCCACAAAGCCTGTGCTAAAACACTTGGGCCTCCCCAAACATTTACCCATAAAGGTCTTGAGTCCTTTTTATCTACCGTTTTAATTAATAATTCCGATCCTGGAGAATCTTTTCCTTCACCCACACCATTCATGCCACCAATAGGAATACCTTGGGATATATATTTTTGAAGATATTCGGCTTGAGGAAATCCTGGTTCATGAAGTTCTAGGTTGTTGCGTACTTTTCCATAAGCTTCAACTATTTGTTCTATACGCTCAGGATTAACTGTTTTTACAACTTCTGTGGCAACAAGACCTTCAATGTCAATTTGATTTGAATACGTCATTAAGCGAACCATCGACATTTGGTCATCTGGATCGCCTCCTATATCGGTAAGTACAAATAATCTAGGTTTTTCTTGCGCTGAAACAAGGCTAGTTCCAATAGTAAGTAAGAGAACTATGGTTTGAATTAGTTTAGTCATAATAGTTAAGTTTTATTTGAAGTTAATCTAACGAATTCAAATATTTTTCTAACATGGTGTATCCATCTTTACCAATGTTATTTCCATCTGATGGATCTTTAGGGTTTAGTTTGTTTTTCTTTTCCCAAGAATCAGGCATCCCATCATGATCTGTATCTACTGGAGCTGGGTCACTTTTTAATTCTGGCCAGCCACCAACATCGTTAGGTGTATCAATAATGCCACTCTTTTTAGAGGTGTCTTTCATTTTTTTTGTTGCTTTATAAGTAGCACCTTCAAAAGTGGCCATACCACTTTTAGCATCACTAACAATTCGAGTATCAACCGCATCACGTTTTGGAAGCGTTGCTCCCGCATTTTGAAGTACTAATTTATAAGCTTCTTGTGGCGTATGTTGGTTAATTTTCATGGCGTTCCAAGGTTTATTTGCTTTTAATATTTCAAGATCTGAATCGCCACCTTGAGGTTGTACACCACCATTCCAATTATCAGCAGAAACATCTGAATTTCCTTCCATAAAATTATCAGCTACATACCATTTTCCGTAATCAGTTACCACGTCACGGCGAGATGGATTTACTATGCGGTAGGAAACATTTCCTGGTTGTGTTGCAGGTCCTGGTTTATAATAATTAGCAACCATATTAATGTTAGAGAAATTAAATTTATCATTACCTTTTTGTTGGTTTTCTCCGCCATAAGCACTTTGATAGCCCCAATTGTAAATAACATTATTTCTATAATCGGTATTGCCGGAACCTGAGGCAAATCGTACATTTCTACTGGAATGATTTGCTATTAAATTGTGGTGGTATGTACTATAGTTGGATCCCCAAATACCACCAAATCCGTGAATTCCTTTGATGTGGTTAGAGTTAAACAAACTTTCTGAAATGATGCACCATTGTACTGTTACATTTTCACAATGATAAATGGACATGGTTTCATCTACACTCCAGCTTGCCGACACGTGATCTAGAATCAAGTTTTTATTATATCTGCTTGAAATGGCATCGGCATCTGAACCAGATTCATTTCCAAAACGAACTCTTATGTATCGAACTATGACTTCATCAGCACCAATGACTAAAGGCCACTTTCGTAAACAAATCCCATCACCAGGGGCTGTTTGTCCTGCAATAGTGATATATGGATTTTTGATTGTTAGTGCGCTTTCTAGTATTATAGTTCCAGATACTCTAAAAACAACAGTTCTAGGTCCTGATGCTTCAACTGCAGCCCTTAAACTTCCTTCACCACTATCATTTAAATTAGTCACTTCAAAAACTTTACCGCCACGTCCACCAACGGTATATTTCCCATAGCCTTCTGCGGTTGGGAATGCTAATTGTTGAGACCATACAGTCGAAAATAATAACAAAGCGGTTAATGTTGAAAAAACGGTCTTATTCATAATGTTAATAGTTAATTAGTTTGGTTATAAATTGTAATATTTGATTGATGTATTTTTATGATTTTACTTTTAGCACTTTCCCATTCTCGTCAAAAGTTACATATACTTGGTTTTTTGATTTTTTCATTCTTAAATAATAATAGCTTTTCCCTTTTTCTTCAATAAAATCGGCATCTTTAATGTCAAAGTCTTTAAATTCTGAAGCTATTGTTTTTATTACAGAATCTGGAATTGAGGCGTGTTTAATATCGTGAATATGCTTTATTATATTTCCTTTATCATCGAATCTGAAATTATGGTCTTCATCGTTAATTTCGCCGTCAACGATATAGATTATTTCACCGCGTTCTTCTACATATTTGGAATAATCGATGTCAATTTTTCCATAGTTGTTTTTGATGAGGTTACTTATTGTTGAAGGTATCTCACTATCTTTTAATTCTTGACGGTATTTTAATAGTTCTCCTTTATCATTTATCCAGAAAAAACGGTATTTACCATCAATTTTGAATTTAATTTCATAGGTTATTCTGTTGCTTTTTTCATATTTATCGGCATCTTGAATATCAAAATATGGAACTCTGGATTTAATGGTTTCTAAAACTACTTTTGGGATTTCGCTTATGTATAAATCTTGAGAATGTTCTAATACATTGCCTTTGTAGTTTAAAGTCAGTTTGTTTTCCTTGTTGTTTATTTTAAAATATATTTTATAATCATTTTTGTCTTTTTTCCATTTAACATCATCTGCATTAGGAAATTTTAATTGAAACGTATTTAGTACAACAGCAGGTACACGACTTTGATCGATGTTTTGAGCAAACGTGATTTTTGCAAAAAGAAGAAGTATCGTTATTACTATAATTCGGTTCATTTATATTTTAAAATTTGACACAAATAAATAACATGAAATTGGAAACAATTGGGAAAGAATCTGGAAAGAATCTGAAATTGTAAAAGCATATTTCTTTTTATTGTGATTAAGGCTTATTTTTTACTGCTTATTTTAAAAATATGCCTTTGATTATAAGAGTAATTAATTTGCAAATCAGACACATCAGCAATTGCTTTTATTATAGCAAGTCCTAGTCCTGTGGAATTTTTATTGGTAGAATTTTTATTAAATCGTTTAAATAATTTATCAATATGCATTTGAGTTAAATTACTTGTGTTTTTTATGGTGAAATAAGAAGCTGTTAAATGGATATTAAGATCTCCTCCTGTTTTATTATGGATAATAGCGTTTTTTACTAAGTTAATAACAAGCATGTCAGCAAGGTTTTTATTCATTTTAAATTTCCAATCGGCATCTTTTACATAGGTTATTTTTATTTTTTGAAATTCAGCATAATCTGAAAAATCCTGTATGATTCTGCTAATAATTTCGTCAAAACTCAATGTCTCGGTAGTAATAAATTGCTTGTTTTCTATTTTAGATAGTAGAAGTAATGATTTGTTTAAACCAGATAAGCGATGAAAGGATTCAATAATATTCCCTATTTTTTTGATTTGTTCAGCTGATAAATCAGAATCTCCAGCAAGCAATTCGAGTTTATTTATTCCTATTGCCAAAGGTGTTTGTAGTTCATGTGATGCATTTTCAATAAATTGTTTCTGGCTATTAAAAATATCCACATTGGTATTTAATAGTTTTTGAACAGATTCATTTAACAAAGCAAATTCTTTAATATTTGTTTTGGTTAATTCTTTGAAAGTGTTTTTGTCTAGTCTAAATTCATTTAAATATTCCAATAAATTATAAAAAGGTTTCCATGTGTTTTTTAGCACAAATCTATTTACTAAAACACCACTAATAAATAGAAACAAAAACAGCCAAAGTAATGAGGTAATAATTTTTTTGATTAGTTTGCCTTTGTTTAATTCATGCGAAAGTACTTTCATTTCGTAATACTTTCCATCAGAAGATACAAAAGCTGTAGTTAGTAATCGTGCTTCATAATTACTGTTTTTAAGTGTTGAGAAAATTAAGGTGTCTTTGTAAGAATCTGTTATTTGAAGCGCATAATCTTCGCTTACATTTTTAATAATGTAGCTTTTATCTAGAAAATTATTTTGTTCGGATATAACGGTTTCATCCTTTAAGTTGTCAATAATGGCTATTTTATGATTGGTAAGACCTTCATCAATAGTGGTTTTAATTTGACTTAATAATTGTGAATAAAAAAGAAAAGCCCATAAACCAACGGTTGCAAATAGAATCGCGGAAAGTATCCACAACGTATGGTTTATCAGTTTCATTTTATGGCCAATTTATAGCCCATTCCATATACCGAATTAATATCTATTTCAGCATGATGGTCCCGCAGCTTTTTACGTAGGTTTTTAATTTGGGAATAAATAAAATCGAAATCGTTTGCTTGGTCTATATAATCGCCCCATATATTTTCGGCTATGGCAGATTTACTAACAATTCTAGATTTGTTCATGCCGAAAAAAACCAGAATATCAAATTCTTTACGATTTAACTCAACTGATTTATCATTGATAATAACAGAACGATCTTCAATATTTATTTTCACGTTTTCTAATTCTAATATTTTTTTTCCTTCAGTTTTTTTTCGACGGATAACAGATTTTATTCGGGCATTTAGTTCTGTAAGGTGAAAAGGTTTGGTTAAATAATCATCGGCTCCTAAATCTAAACCTTTAACTTTATCATCAATAGAATCTTTGGCTGAAATAATGATAACGCTATCTGCCTTATCAAGTTTTTTTAATTCTTGTAATAAATCGAGGCCGTTTCCGTCAGGTAATGTAATATCAAGAAGAATGCAATCGTAATCATAGGTTACGATTTTATCCAACCCTGATTGAAAATTATCAGCCACTTCAGCCACATAATTTTCATCTTCAAGGAATTGTTTTATCACTCCTTTCATTTCAGGTTCGTCTTCTATTACAAGTATTTTCATTTTTAAATTATATAAACAAACTATTTTTTTATTGGCCATTCACTTTTTAAAAGAAAGTGATAGGTACTATTTACAGCATTATCTTTGGCTTTTAGAATTTCAAACCTATCATTTTGCAATAGCTTAATCATTTCTGCTCCCGCATAGAGGACGGGGCCATAACCATGGGTTGCATAAATACTTTTTCCTCTGTTATAATAGTAAGTATTATCGTGTGCAAAAGTGGTACCTTCGCAAGTGCCATCTACAGCTCCATTTTCAAGCACTCTAGATTTAGTGGCATTCCAACCTGTAAGTGCTACGGGGCCATAAACATGACTAATCCAACCTTCATTAATACCCTTAGCTATGGCAAACGTGAACATCGCCGTGCATGATGTCTCTGTATAGGTGTCATTTTTATCCAACAAATTATGCCAGAATCCAGTACCATCCTGTAAATTCGCTAAGCTACGAACCATTGCGCGATATAAATGCAGGATTTTGTCTCTCCCTTTGTAATGTTCTGGTAATATGCTTAGAGTTTCTGCCATAGTCATTAAAGTCCAGCCATTGGCTCTTCCCCAGTAAAACCGAGGGTCATAGTCACCGGAGGTTACATTCCACCCATGATCGAATAATTCTTTTTCTGGAATATAAAGTCTATCTGCAATTTGTAAAATCTGTTTAACTGCATCATCATAATATTTAGTATCACCAGTAAGTTTGCCCATATTAGCAAGAAATGGCACACTCATATATAAATCGTCGGCCCAAATGGATTCGTATTGCGGACGATTACGCGCTAAAGTGCCATTTGGCAATCGAAATTGTTCATTGGAAATGAAATCTGCTGTTTGATTTATTAATTGGAGATATTCTTCATTTTTAGTCTTTAAATAGGTTTTAATGAGTGAAGCACCCATGGAACCGCAATCATCTAAAGCATGAAATTTTAATATACGACCCCAACTGCCAATTTTCTCTTTTTTAATTTTATCAGAATTTTTTTGAAAGTAAGGTAGATTCTTAACTATATAATCGAAGAATTTTATGTTGTTGGCGAAAAATGCTTTATCTCCCGTAACGTTTTCAATATAATCGAATGCAGAAAGTACAACCCCATGGGTATAAGAATATTCACTTGAAAAACCTTTGGATGGTTCGGCATTTGTATTGAATGTTTTAAAGTTGGTTATTTTATTACCCGTTTTAGAATCAACAATACTTTGAGGGCTGGATGCTTCGTAGTAGATTCGGATTCTATTCAAGACTTCCTTTATGTTTTCAACTTCAGGAAATTCATAAGGGATTTCATAATTTGGAATTCTGGTATTAGTATTTTCTTGAGCTTTTAGAATGAATCCTTGGACGATTACAAAAAGTATTATTACAAGGTGTTTTAATTTATTCATTTGTTTTTATTGACTTTATCTTGTTATTTTAATTTTGTGTTTTAAGTACCAATATTGCATCTTCCCAATCTGATGGTGGTACCATATCTCTGGATTCATTATCGTTAAATGACGATGTTTTCTCTATTTCACCATTCCTAGGGTTAAACCAATAGGCTTTAGCTTCTCTGTTCAAAACATTTTTCACACGACAATGTGAGTCATTAGAAAAATACACCAAGGCCATATCTCCAGATTTTGTAGAAACTGCTGTTTTTAAACTTTCATTTTCACCAACCCCTGAAATAACATTGCCGTTTGGAATCCATTCATTCCACTTATGGTCTATTAAAAACTGTTTTCCAATTGAAGCTACTTGAATAGCACCTGGGAAATCCAAGGCTTGTTGCCAAGTATAACCACAGTTATAGTCGCCATCATTTCCTCTCATTGCCCAAATTGGTCCTGCACCGTAGGTATGACCAGCTCCACCAGCAAAAAATGTTTGATAAAATTGCCTTCGAACCCTAACAGGTGTTACCCAACCACATTCATGCCGATAAGAACCATATTCATAAGACCCTTCTAAAAATAGACTCGGTTTGACAGGATTTTTCAATTGATAATCATTCAACATCGTTCTGTAAACATCATTCACTTCTTTCCAAACTTCTACGCCATTTACATCTTGCCAAGCATCTTCATGGAACCATTGCGAAGAGCCATAAGGTGAGTCTCCGTTTGGGTGATAGGTCATAAAAACAGCATCCCATGCTGGATTCTTTTCATTCCAAGAAGGGTTTTTGCCCGTTGCTCCTTTTACAATACCTTCTGCCATGGCTCTGTATATGGAGCGATAATCGTATTCGCTATATTTTTGATTTTTATCATACCCCTCAAATTGTGCTTTTGTGTCACCACCTAGTACCCAAATAATGTGAGGTTCTTTTCCATAGCGTTGCCCTATAAACTCACCATAAATTTTAGCTTCCCCCACCGTATATTCACCAGTGCCCGAAATTAGTTGTGAAGCCCAACATGGCAAAAGCGCTAAATACATGTTTCTTTTTTTAACCGCTTCGATAGCATAATCCACATGGTCCCAATAATCATTTGGTGCGCTCAGACTGCCACCTTTAACCACTAAAGGTTCGGATGTGTTTGGCGATTTTTCTTCTCCAGTAAATGGGCGGTGTCCGTAAGCATTAGGAGCATTGTCTGGACTTCTATTTAGGCCTCCACCATGAGGAGACCAATGTGCTACAGCTTGAATTACTGTAAAACCCAATGTTTTGCGACTGTCCAAATATTGGTCGATTTCTTCTCTTGTTAATTGTTGAATCATGCCCCAACCCGTATCTCCAATCCATAGAAAAGGAGTTGTGTCTTTATATTGGATATAATGTCCGTTTGTGGAAACTTCAAGTTTTCCGTGTTCTTGCCAAGGTGCTTGTGCTTTTAGTGAAAATATTAGAGTAGCACATAAAATCATTGTAATATTTATGTTTTTTAGCATCGTATTAACTTTTTATTTAACTGTTATAATTATCCGTTGGTATCTAGTAAGTTGAGGTGTGCCATCATCTTTTACTTCACATATAACATGAATGGTATCTCCTTTTTTAGCATCTTTAGGAACGACAAACTTGGTTGTTTGATCATTGGTGTTCAAAATTTGAATTTCCCCACTGTAACTGTCTGCTTCCTTAAATTGCCACCAAGAGTAACTAAGTTTATTGCCATCAGGATCATAAGTTCCTTTGCTGTTAAGTTTTATTTTATCGCCAGGTTTTGCTGTTAAGTCTATTCCGTTTTTTATTTTAACAATTGGCGCATGGTTGGCTTCATCATAAGATTTAACACACCAATCGGCACGTGCGGCAAAATCATTTTGTAGCACATCTGCCCAACGGGTAATGGGTTTAAAATAGGTATTCATTAAATCCTGGTTTTTTGGATATATGTTTTTCATATATTGCCGACCCCAGGCTGTACTTGTATACCAACGCCCTTCTGGATAGGTATAATTATCTTCAGGAACTTGATCGAGCCAAGTGTTTTCACGTACTTTAACATAGCGGCCTCCCCAGCCACCATAATCAGGAGATTCTAAAGAGCGTAATCCTGTTGGAATGGTATAAATGAAAGCTGGTGAATCTCCTTCAGACCTAAAATCGCCTTTCTTTTTATGGTTTTCGGCTCTAAACCCTTCATTATCGTCACCACCTTTATAGGCTTCGTATAAAGAACAAAGTGGGCCGTGATTTTCTAGAATATTAGGCGTCATCCAATCATTTTTAAAATAGCTTATTTTATTTTCTGGCATTATTTTATCCCACTGGTAAGCAACTGCCCAAAACTGGTCGCATATTATGGTTTGAATATTGTATTTTCCCCAATGTGGACGGATATATGTTTGATACGTGTTGTCTTGCTCCCAGATAAAGAAAAAGCGCAGTTTATTTGCTACATAAGCTATTTTGTTAGGATATTCTTCTTCGATTGTTTTTAAAGCTTTGGCGATGGTATTGGTTCCTCCCCAAGCTTGAACCCAAATAGGCCGATTGTCCGATTCGTCCAAAAGAACATTAACAATATGTTGTGAACCAGCCGTAACTTTTTCCATCTCGCCTTCAGATTCAACATTGCCAAGGAAGTTAATTGATTTTAAATATGCAGGCGCAGGGTATGTTTTATCGTGTTTAATTAAGTTGGGATATACTTCAGTGTAAGCTTTTAAATAGGGGTCAATCCAGTCGTCACCTGCCCATTTGTGTCCTTGCCAGTGGTATTGAGAACTGGAAGTGATGATGCCCTCAATATCCCACTCATTAGCATATAATAAAAAACGTACCATAGAACATTCGTCATCTATTTCACCGTCACTTGTAATTATAACTCGTGTTTTGTCAATGATTTTGTTGCTTTGAGGGAATAATAAGTAGGTGTTTAAAATAACATTGAAAAAAAGAAAATACTTTAGGTGATATTTCATGTCGTTATTTGTTGAATGTTTGTTTTTAAATATAAATAATAATCGATTACATTTTATTAGATAGAACTATTTATTTCGTTTATTATTTCTTTTTGAAATAATAATCCCAATTATTCTAGACTTATTTATCAAGCCATTTCCATCGTTTTGCCCAGTCCAATAGGAATTCTGAACGATATTTTGATATGGTTTTGGCACCTTGTTGATCTTTTAGGAAAAGTTCTGGTTCTGTTTTGTCTCCGTACCAATTGTTACCAAGTTTGTAATCATCAACATTTGGTTTTCCGGGCCAGGGAGCAGTACTAACAAATTGTCCATTTTGTTCGTTTAGCTCAGGGATGCTACTTGCAGTTGTGTAGCTGCAAATTTCTGGTTTTTTAGATGAGTAACTCGCGCCATAAACACCGTTACCAAGATAATACCCTGGCCATATTTGTTTAGAAATCTCTATTGTAAAACATGATGAGTCTTTAGGGATGTCTAATTCAGGGCCTTTAAATTTCCATTCTATAACACCATAGGCGGCAACAGTGTCGGAAGTTGTAGTATTTCTTTCAAAAATATATCTGGAACTTCTGTTTATTTTTGTAAAACTACCGCCCCAACTTTCGCCTGTAGGATCGTTAGGATTACCGTTCATTGTATAGGCTAGGGAAGGAGTATCTCCCATTTTAATGTTGCCGTTATAATAATTTTTAAAAGCTTTGCCCATAGCGCCTCGTTCTTGAATAAAGTTGTCGTAATATTTGTCGCCTTTAATGTTTTCAGGTGAATCATCATCCATAAACCAACCTCTGTATGTGGCATTAGCTTCAATCATGTATAGGTTTGGATGATGTTCTGCAATGTATGCATATGCATTAATGCCCCATTTTTTATTAGGACCACCAATCCAGTACACTTTAATGTTTTTTTCTATTTCTGGGGCATCGTGTAAAGCTTGGGCAACATCTTCAATGCCACCCCAAACTAAAACCCAAAGTGGTTGTTCACTTTTCATTTTAGCACATTTAATTATCCAATCAGAGCCTTCAGTTGCAGAATTGTATCCTTTAAAAGGTGCACTTGCAATACCTCCTTGTTTGCAAATGCTTCTAAGATAATCAGGTTCAAGTAAGTCTTTATTATGTTTTTTTAATTGCTGAAAATCTTTTTCGTAAAGATCTATCATGTCTAAAAAATCTTTTTTTCTACCGTTTCCAAAGGGGGATGAAACAAGTCCTTCAATTTGAAATAAATCGGAATACATAAATAAATGTATGGCAGATTGAAAATCGTCTGGATCGGTTCCTCCAATATCACTACTAATTAAAATACGAGGTTTTATTTTGTGCTGTTGGGTATTGCTACAATGCATTACTAGCACAGAAGCAAATAGAACTGCGAATCCAATAATACTTAGGCCTGTTTTTCTTATTAAAGTATTAATGAGCATTTTTGACATATTTTAGTTTAAAAATCATTAGTAAACTTTTTTAATTCTTTGTAAATATAACAAAAAGAAAATAAACGAAAAAAAAAATTAACAAACATAAATAAATGAAGAAGATATGAAAAGGAATGGTGCGCCGAATTCTAAAAACAAACTAAAGATGTTTTAGGTATAGTTGCCAGTTTTTTTGATTTTTTATAGCTTGCCCTTTCAATTTTTGTTTTTATTTTGAGTAATTTTAGCCATGATATTTATTGTTAAACATGGATGGAATCAAAATAGATATTACGATTGAAGTTAACTAATTAATTATTGGAAAAGAATAGAATATTCTTATTGTCTAAGTTTTGTCTAACATTGGTTTTATGTTGCATGTTTTTGGTTGCATGTAAGACAAATATATCATCTACTGTAATAGGTAATGGGTGGAGCAATAACTCGGTAAATACTGTAAAATTTAGGAAAAATGCAATATCTACATATAAAAACTATCAGTTTTCGGCATATTATAACAATGATAGTTACTTAGTTTTAGCCAAAAGAAAAGTAAACACTTCTAAATGGTTTATTAAAAAAACACCATACAAAGGCCATACAAAAGATGCTCATAATAGCATTAGTTTAGCAATAGATGGCGATGGGTTTTTACATGTAAGTTGGGATCACCATAATACAAAGCTACGTTATGCCAAAAGCAAAACGCCTTTAAGCTTAGAATTAGGTGATGAAATAAGCATGACCGCATTTCAAGAAGAAAAAGTAACCTACCCGGAATTTTATAATTTACCTAACGGAAATTTAGTATTTTTTTACAGATCGGGCGAATCTGGAAGAGGTAATTTGGTTATCAATTCTTATGATGTTCGAACAAAAAAATGGACACAATTACAAAGCAATCTTATTGACGGTGAAGAAAAGCGCAGTGCTTATTGGCAGGCATGTGTAGATGCTAATGGCGTTATACATGTTTCTTGGGTTTGGAGGGAAACTTGGGAGGTAGAAACCAACCATGATTTATGTTATGCACGTTCTAAAGATGGTGGTAAAACCTGGGAAAAATCTACAGGAGAAAAATATGTGTTGCCAATAACTTTAGCTTCAGCTGAAATTGCTTGGAGAATTCCTCAAAATAGCAACCTAATTAATCAAACTGCAATGTGTACAGATGTTAATGGGAATCCATACATAGCAACATATTGGAACGAATCGACTATCCCGCAATATCAAGTTGTTTATTTGGAATCTGGTATATGGAAGAAGATGAACACAGGTTTTAGAAAAACACCCTTTACATTAGGAGGGGGTGGCACAAAACGAATTCCTATAGCACGTCCAGATATTTTAATTGATGAGGTTAATAATAAAACATTGATATCTATTCTTTTTAGAGACGAAGAAAGAGGTAATAAAGTGTCTTTGGGATATGCTTTCTTAAATGATAAATCACCTTTTCAAGTAATTGATTTAACAGAAAATGGAGTAGGGCAATGGGAGCCTAATTACGATATTTCCTTATGGAAAAGCAAAAAGGAGCTCCACATTTTTTTGCAAAATGTAACTCAAATTGATGGAGAGGGAGTTGCTGAAAAAAAAGCTTCCGAAATAACAATTTTAAGGGTGAAAAATCTCAATAAATTGATAGAATCATCGTATCAACAATAAATTATATAAGATATAAATCAAATAGAAAACCTATGAATTTAAAAACATTACTTATTCCAACTGTAATCTTAATAACATTGGGTTTTGTTAGCTGTGGCAGTATTGCAAAGGGAAGTGCAATAAATCAATCAAAAAAGGAAGTCATTTCAATAATTCATAAAGTGAACAACCATTGGCAAGAAACACATCCAAATTTTGGAAATGCGTTTTGGCATGTTAGCGCATACCATACAGGAAATATGGAGGCTTACAAAGTAACTCAAAATAAAGACTATCTTGATTATTCGTTGGTTTGGGCAAATAAAAATGAATGGATGGGTGCTAAGTCGCAAAACAAATCCGAATGGAAGTATAATTACGGAGAAACAGATAAACACGTTTTGTTTGGAGATTGGCAAATTTGCTTTCAAACTTATATTGATTTGTACAATTTTACAGGAGCGAATGACAAACGTAAAATTGCGCGTGCTCGTGAAGTTATGGAATATGAAATGAGTACCGATAAAACCGATTATTGGTGGTGGGCAGATGGTTTGTATATGGTAATGCCCGTAATGACGAAGTTGTACAATGTTACAGGTAATGCCCAATATTTAGAAAAGTTAGATGTATATTTATCCTATGCCGATAGTATTATGTATGATGAAGATGCTAAACTTTATTATCGTGATGCCAAGTATGTTTACCCCAAACATAAAAGTGCAAATGGAAAAAAGGACTTTTGGGCGCGTGGCGATGGATGGGTTTTTGCAGGGTATGCTAAAATTATTCAAGATTTGCCAGATTCAAACCAAAAGCAAAAATACATTGGCAGATTTAAAGATATGGCAAAAGCCTTAGCCAGAGCACAACAGCAGGAAGGTTATTGGACACGCAGTATTTTGGATGCAGAACATGCTCCAGGACCAGAAACCAGCGGAACAGCATTTTTTACTTATGGTTTTTTGTGGGGTATAAATAATGGTGTTTTAGATAAAGAAACCTATTTGCCAGTGGTTAAAAAATCTTGGAAATATTTAATCGAAGTTGCTTTACAAGAAAATGGGGCAGTAGGTTATGTGCAGCCAATAGGCGAAAAAGCAATTCCAGGTCAGGTTGTAGATATTAATTCTACTGCCGATTTTGGTGTAGGTGCGTTTTTATTAGCAGCTTCAGAAATGTATCGATTTTTAGATTAATAAATTCAACTAAACTATAAATGAAAAAAATAATTTTAATACCACTTTTTTTAACGCTTACATATTTAAGTTTTGCTCAAAATAAGACTAGCGAATGGGAAAACCCAGCAATTGTTGACCGTAATAAGGAAAGTGGTAGATCCTCTTTCGTTTTATATGAAGATGAAGAATCTGCACTAATTGATATTCCAGAAAATTCAAGTTTGTATCAAAGTTTGAATGGAGAATGGCAATTTAGCATCGTTAAAAAACCATCCGAAAGGCCACAGGATTTTTATAAAACCAATTTAGATACAAAAAATTGGAAAACTATTAATGTGCCTTCAAATTGGGAATTGCAGGGTTTTGATATTCCAATTTATACCAATATCATTTACCCGTTTCCTAAAAACCCGCCATTTATAGATGAGGCTTACAATCCTGTTGGAAGCTATAGAAAACATTTTACAATCCCTGAAAATTGGAATAAGAAAGAAGTGTTTATAAACTTTGGTTCCATTTCTGGTTATGCCCGTATTTTTCTAAATGGTAATGAGGTTGGCATGACAAAAGCTTCAAAAACCGCAGCAGAATTTAATATTACAAAATATTTACTTAAAGGAGAAAATGTACTTGCTGTTCAAGTGTTTCGTTGGCATGATGGTAGTTATCTGGAAGACCAAGACTTTTGGAGGTTAAGTGGTATAGAACGCGACGTATATTTACAAGCGGTGCCAAAATCAACTATTTGGGATTATTCGGCAGAAGCAAATTTAGATGAAAATTACACAAATGGAATTTTTAAAATTGATGCAGATTTAATACATTTTGAAGGTAAATCATCTAAAAAACAAACAATTTCTATCAGTCTACTAGATAAAAATGATAAAGTGGTTTATTCTGAAGAAAGAAAATTAAATAAAACAGACACAAAGATTACCTTTTCTTCAACTATAAATAATGTTACAAAATGGAGTGCAGAAACACCTAATTTATATAGATATATTTTGAAATTATCTGATAAAGATGATATCCAAGTTATTTCAAAAAAAATAGGTTTCAGGAAAGTTGAAATTAAAAATTCGCAACTTATGGTTAATGGCCAGCCTTTAATGGTAAATGGTGTAAACTTGCATGAGCATCATGGAATTAAAGGACATGCGCCTGATAAGGAAACCATGTTGGAAGATATCAAGTTAATGAAACAAAGCAACGTCAATGCCATAAGGATGAGCCATTACCCGCACGACCCGTATTTATACACCTTGTGTGATGAATTGGGCATGTATGTTGTAGATGAAGCCAATATAGAAACCCATGCCATGGGTGCAGAAAAGCAAGGAAGGTTTGATAAGAGTATTCATCCCGCATATTTGCCAGAATGGGCGCCTGCTCATCTAGATAGAATAAAACGTATGCAAGAACAGAACAAGAATTGTACTTCAATCATTCTTTGGTCTATGGGGAATGAGTGTGGTAATGGCCCCGTGTTTTATGATGCTTATAAATGGTTGAAAGAAACGGATAAAACACGTTTTGTAATGTTTGAACAAGCCGATGAAAATAGTAATACCGATATTGTTGCTCCTATGTACCCGAGTATAGGTAAAATGAAAGAATATGCAGAAAATTTAGAAAAAACAAGACCGTACATTATGTGTGAGTACTCGCATGCAATGGGTAACAGCAACGGAAATTTTCAAGAGTATTTTGATATTATTAGTTCAAATAAAAAAATGCAAGGTGGTTTTATTTGGGACTGGGTTGACCAAGGCTTAAAAACGGAAACAGCAGATGGTAAAATGTTTTGGGCCTATGGTGGCGATTTAGGTGGTGAACATTTGCAGCACGATCAAAATTTCTGTGCTAATGGCTTAGTAACAGCCGATAGAATGCCGCATCCTGGACTTTATGAAGTTAAGAAAGTATATCAAGATATACAATTCGATTTGAAAAAAGAACATACATTGGTTGTAACCAATAAATTCAATTTCACCAATTTAGATGATTACAATTTTAAATGGTTTTTAAAAGCTAATGGTGAAGTTGTTAAAGAACAGGCTTTTAAAGTTTCAGCAAATCCAAAAGAAATAAAAGAAATAGCACTGCAATTTCCTAAATTGGAAGATAGGAAAGAATATTATTTAGAAGTTTATGCCTACACTAAGAATACAACGAAAACTATTCCAGCAAACCATGAAATTGCTAGAGAACAGTTTAAAATAAATATTACTTCATATTTTGATGAAAAAATTGAAAGTAAAGGCAAATTAGTTTATAAGACCGTAAGAGACACGTTACAGTTTGAAAGTGGTAATGTGGTGGGTAGTTTTGATTTGGTTCAAGGGAAATTATTTATGTATAAACTAAAAACTAATGATGACAATAAGGTAATTAGAAACTTTCCTGAGCCCTATTTTTGGCGTGCACCAACTGATAATGATTATGGTAATAAAATGCCTGAGCGTTTGGGAAAATGGAAAAACGCCCATAAAAATTTGAAAGTAGAAAATGTTACTGTTGGTAAAGAAACTAAGGAAGGTGTACTTGTTAAAGTTGAGTTTATCATTTCAGAATTGGAAGTTCCGTACACGGTAGATTATTTAATTCAAAATGATGGTTCCATAAAAATTACTTCTAGTATAGATATGTCATCAAAAGAGTTGCCAGAGTTGCCGCGTTTCGGAATGCGAATGGTTTTAGATGGCACGTATGATAATTTAACCTATTACGGGCGTGGGCCTTGGGAAAATTATTCTGATAGAAATACGGCATCCTTTATTGGTGTTTATAAAGATAAAGTTGAAAATCAATATACATGGGAATACATTCGTCCACAAGAAGCTGGCTATAAAACTGATATAAGATGGTTGAGTTTAACAAACCAAAGTAAAGGTATTCAAATTGTAGGCGAACAACCACTAGGTTTCAGTGCCTTAAACATGAGTGCCGAAGCTTTAGATGGTGGCGATACAAAATCACAAACACACCCAATAGATATTATTGTAGAAAAAGATAAAATATACCTACACATCGATCTAAAGCAAAGAGGGGTTGGTGGAGATACAAGTTGGGGTGCATATCCTCATAAGCAATATCGTTTAGAGGATAAGAAATACACCTATTCATATCAGATTAAATTTGTGTCAGAATAATTAAAATATAAAATGACAAATAAAAAACATTGTTACTTTTCAGTATGTATTTGCTTTTTATGGATAACACTTTGTATTGGGCAAAAAGGAAATATTAAAAAAAATATACCTTTAGATTCTATAAGATTAAGCGATCCAGCTATTTTAGCAGATAAGGAAACCAATATGTATTATATGACTGGTACCGGTGGTTTGTTATGGAAAAGTAAAGATTTAAAAATGTGGGAAGGTCCGTATAAAGTGACTGAAACAAATCCGAATTCTTGGATGGGACCCAACCCTATGATTTGGGCGGCAGAACTTCATCAATACGAAAATAAATATTATTACTTCGCTACCTTCACTAACAGAAATGTAATGATTGATACGGTTGCAGGTAATGTCATAGAACGTCGTGCAAGCCATATTTTGGTAAGTGACACAATCGACGGTCCTTTTGTTCCTATGAAAGATGATATCTATTTGCCAGCAGATAAACCAACTCTTGATGGCACGTTTTGGATAGACACAGATGGAAAACCATATATGGTATATTGTTATGAATGGTTGCAGAGTGGTAACGGAACTATTGAAAAAATTGAATTAAAGCCTGATTTAAGTGGCTCTATTGGAGAGGGAAAGTTACTTTTTAAGGCAAGCGATTCTCCTTGGAGTCGAGAAAAGGATGCAAATGGCAATGATAAACCCCACAAAGTTACCGACGGCCCTTATTTGTTTAAAACAGAAACAGGACGGTTAGGAATGATTTGGACCAGTTGGATTTACAATGTTTACACCCAAGGTGTTGCTTATTCAGAAAGTGGCACACTCGATGGTCCATGGATTCAAGAAAAGGATCCCATTACACCACCTAATTTTGGTCATGGCATGTTATTTAAAACATTTGAAGGAAAGCAGTTAATGGCTTTACATAGCCATAAAAAAGTGGATAACAGAACTATAAGAGTTCCTCATTTATTTGAGGTGGATTTAACTGGTGATAAATTGGTTGTTCTTAACGTTTATAAACCTTAGTTTTTTATATGATACGCTTAAAATTATTTGTACTATTTTTCATCTTAAACAGTATCACAGTGTTTTCCCAACAAAAGCAGAACACTGGAGATGTGTTTCAAATTATAAATCCAGATTACGAGTTAAGTCCTTACACAGGTATGACCAAACAACATTGGAAAGATGCTGCTTTGTATTTGCTCGAAGGTGCTTTTAGTTATATTGATAACTTGGATTCTCCTATGAAGTTCCCTAAACAACCAGGTAAAAGTTATCCTCAAAAGGAGAGTCAAATACCCACAGAAAAGCTCGAAGGGATTTGTAGAACCTTGTTTGTGGCTGCACCTCTGTTAAAGGAAAATCCAAATCTTGTAATTAATAATATAAAAGTTGCTGATTATTATAGATATCAAATAGAACAATTAATAAATCCTGAAAGTGAATCTTATATAGTACCAAGAGCTAAAAATGGAGGCCCAAGTCAAAATTTAGTAGAGTTTGGTGCTTTGGCCGTATCTATGTTAATTAACCCAGATGTATTGTGGGATCGATTACCACAAAGTCAAAAAGATGCACTCGCTAAATCAATGTTAAGTTATGGTGATGGGCCAACAGTAGATTCTAACTGGAAATTTTTCAATATTTTCGTGCTAAGTTTTTTTAAAGAGCAAGGTTATGCTGTTAATGAAAATTTGTTAGTAGAATATCTTGAAAAGTCTTTAACGCATTATCGCGGACAAGGTTGGTATAACGACAGTCCTGCCTACGATTATTACAGTATGTGGGCATTTCAAATGTATGGCATGATTTGGTCTGAATATTTTGGAAAAAAGCATTACCCAGAGATAGCTTCAAAATTCGTAACTAATTTTAAAGATGTAAAAGATAACTATCCATATTTATTTAGTGAAAATGGAGAAATGATTATGTATGGAAGAAGTATAAGTTACCGTATAGGATCTATAATACCGTTTCCGTTAATGGGGTTTGAAAATGATAAATCAGATGTAAATTATGGTTGGATGCGACGGATTTCGTCAGGTGTTATAAAACAGTTCTTTACACATCCAGAATTTATGCAAGATCATGTACCAACTTTAGGTTTTTATGGTGCTTTTGAGCCTGCTGTTCAGGTTTACAGCTGCCGAGGCAGTGTTTATTGGATGGGGAAAGCATTTTTAGGGTTGCTCGTTCCTGACGATAATCCATTTTGGACAGCAAAAGAGAACAACGGTGCTTGGGAAACTGAATTTAAAAAAGATGAGGTATATAATAACTTTCAGAAAGCTTCAGAGATATTAATTACAGATTATCCTAATATTGGAGCTTCCGAAATTAGGGCATGGTGTCATGAAAAAGTGAAAGACGACTGGCAAAAATTCCGTTCCACGGAAAATTATAATAGATTATCTTACAATAGTGCTTTCCCTTGGCAAGCCGATGGTGAAAATGGAGAAGTTGCCATGAATTATCTTATAAAAAACAAAAACAAAGACTGGGAAGCTTTTAGATTGTACACTTTTAAAAAGTTTGAGGATGGTGTTTATTACAGAGATGTGGTTTTAGAAACGGATGAAGCTGTTAAATTCAATTTAGCAGATGTTCCTTTAGCTAATGGCGTTTTAAGAATTGATAGAAGTAATAGTACAGAGCCTATATCATTACGTTTAGGGCATTATGCCTTACCCAAGCTAAATAAAGAAATTGTTACCTCAAAAAGAAAGATTAAAGGCTATGAGATTACTATTATTGATAATGGAGAATACCAATTAGCAATGGTGCCTCTATTAGGTTGGAATAAAACAGAAGTTATAAAATCAAAAGGGTTGCACCCTGAAAGTGATGAAAGTTATGTGATTAATGTTATCAATAATGAAATTTTAAATAGAAAAGAAACAACAGTTTATGCAACTTTGATGCTTTGGAAAAAATCTGGTGAAAAATGGAATGAAAAAGAATTACTACCTGTAAGGAAAATAGATGTTTTAAATGACGGTAGAATTAAGATTTTAAACCAAACAAACGAAATAATTATAAAACATTAATATTTAAACGGCTATGTTTCATTTTTCTTTCTTTTGAATTTTTGATGTATCAGCAAGTTTTTTGATAACAATTTCAGGATTGCCATAAAGATAAACACTGCTGTTGCCAGATGCATCAATAGTAATGGCATCAACAACATCCAAGTAGACATCGCTGGATATTTCAGTTAACGTATTACAGGTTTTGGCGGTAAAGTTTTTACCATTAAAGTTTGAGAAATTATCGGTTTTTATTTGTAGTTCATCTGTTTCTCCTTCAATGTTTGTGCTAGCGCGCTGATATAAATCTATATTGGTTTTTGGTGAGTAAATCAATGCATCCAGCTTACTATTATCGGTTAAAGAAAGTTTCGCATTGTCGCAAGTTAGATTCAATTTTACTTTCGATTTTCCATTACTTTGAAATTCAAAACCACCAGTTTTTATAGTTAAACCTGCTTTTGAAGATCCTTCGGTAATTAATATGGTGTTAGCTAAATTCATGGTGGTTAACGATAGTATTTCGCCATCATCTATAGTTCTAATATTGGTTAAGCTATCATCGTAATTTACTGTGATATTTAATAGTTTTTTAGATGTAATTCGAGTGGTTTTATCAAAGGTTAAAACACCATTATTTACATTGAATTTTATAAACTCGTGTAGATTTTCATCGGTTTCAATGGTAACGGAAGGAACGTTATTATATATTATTTCAATATCGAAATCTTCATCAACGATGATGGTGTGAAATGGATCAATTTCAGTTTGAACCATGGTAACGTTTTTGTTGCCTTTTACTTTTTCAGGATTTTGTGCCACTGAAATAAAGCAGAAAAATAAAACAAAGAAAATGGTAAAAAATGGTTTATTCATTGATTTGAAAAAAAGGCGTTGTCTTAACAAATATAAACAAAAACCATCCAAACCTTTAATTAAAGTTTTGGTTGGGCTTATTTGTTTACAGTAATTGTACTGTATAATAAATTTATTGTATATTCATGAATCTCCTTGAATTTTAGCAAAATTTTTTAATTAACCAATTTGTAACGAAATCTTTATGGAAAAATTATTGTGTATTATTCTAATGGTGTGTTGTGTTACTATTGGTGCTCAGGAAATTGTTAAACCCAATTTAGCTCCAGTTAAAGTTGTAACCAACCAATATTATGGTTTAACATTAGAAGATCCATATCAATATATGGAGGATTTATCTAATCCCGAAGTCCTAACCTGGATGAAGGAAAACGCTAATTATGCATCGTCTGTTTTAAATAGCATTTCTGGAAAAAAGGTGCTATTTGATAAAATGATGGAGTTGATAAATAGAAGGTCGGCTTCTATAAACAATGTACACATTACAAAAAGTAATGTGTATTACTACATAAAACGCATGCCTGGTGAAGATATTGGTAAAATGTATAAGCGTAATGGTTATGAAGGTGAAGAAACACTTTTTTTTGATCCCTTAAAATATAAAGCCGATGCCAAAGAAACTTACACAATCGCTTCTATAAATCCAAATTTACTTGGCGATAAAATAGCAGTAACCGTTTCACCTAATGGTTCTGAAAACCCAGAGGTATTAATTTTTAAAGAAAATGGAGAAAAATTTAACGAGATATTATATCTTACTAGGGGTATATCTTGGCTTAAATCTGGAAATGAGTTTTATTATAATAAGTTGAATTCTGCAGATGTTACTGATATGAATAGAAAATTATTTACAAAAGTTTATATTCATAAAATTGATACCGAGCAAGAAGCTGATGATTTGTTTTTTTCTTCAGAATTATATCCCGACTTTAATATTGATGCAAAAGAAATTCCAATTGTTTCTTATTCAGAAGAATCAAATTTAGATGTTCTAAATTTTGTGACGGTAGATAATAGTTTAGCATTATTTTATAAAGACGCTCAATCCGATTCAAGTGTAAAATGGAAAGTGCTAGCACAAAGAAGTGATCATGTGGTTAATGTTGAAGGTGATAAAGAAAATATTTATTTTCTAACTTATAAAGATGCGTCCAATTATAAAATTCTTAAAGCATCAATAAAGGCTCCATCTTTTGCGAATGCTAAAACTATTGTGACAGAATCTGAATCTGAAATGATTATTGATTTTAAAGTTACTAAAGACGGACTGTATTATGCTGTCATGAAAAATGGTGTGGAAGCAAATGTGTATTTTTTACCGAAAAACAAAACAGTTCCTAAAAAACTTCAATTACCATTTACGGCAGGTCAAGTAGGTTTGGAAAGTAAAAATAGCGAATCATCTGAAATTTGGATATCCATTTCAGGTTGGACATCTCCAGGTAAACGGTTTTTATATAATCTAGCAACAAATACCTTTACGCATCAACAATTATCAACTCCTGTTGAATATCCAGAATTAGATAATTTAATAGCGAAAGAGGTAATGGTGAAGTCTCATGATGGCGTTATGGTACCAGTTTCTATTATTCATAACAAAAGCATAGAAATGGATGGGCAAAATCCTACAGTAATTTATAGCTATGGTGCTTATGGTAATTCTTCAAGTCCGTTTTTTAGCCCTATTACATTGGCGTATACTTTATACAATGGGGTGTTAGTAGTACCACACGTAAGAGGTGGTGGTGAGTTGGGTGAGGCATGGCATAGAGGAGGGAAAAAAGAAACGAAACCTAATACATGGAAAGATGGTATAGCAACTGCGGAATATTTGATTAAAGAAGGCTATACAAATCCAAGTAAATTATCAATTTTTGGAGCAAGTGCAGGTGGAATTTTTGTTGGAAGGACTATAACAGAACGCCCAGATTTATTTGTTGCTGGAGCTCCTATGGTAGGAGCTATGAATACAGTTAGGATGGAAGAAACTCCAAATGGACCAGTAAACACCCCTGAATTTGGTACCGTTAAAGATCCTGCAGAATTTAAAGGGCTATTAGAAATGGATTCTTATCACCACCTACAGCCTAACACTAAATATCCTGCCATGTTAATTACTGCAGGAATAAATGATCCACGAGTTATAGCATGGCAACCTGCTAAGTTTGCTGCTAAAATGCAAGCTGACAATACATCTGATAACCCCATTTTATTCTTGACTAATTTTGAAGGAGGTCATGGTGGTGGAACAAAACTAACAGATGCTATAAATGAATTTTCAGGTTTGTTTGCGTTCTTTTATTGGCAATCTGGACATCCAGATTTTCAATTAAGCAAATCAGTTAAAGATTAATACAACAAACCCCTAAGCGAAAGCTTAGGGGTTTGTTTTTAAATTGGTTGGCTTTAAATGGTTATTGTTTTTGGACACTGCCTGAAGCTCTATAACTTTTGTCTACTTTTTTAGGGTTTCCTGTATATTTAATATCGCCTCCACTACTGGCTTTTGCAGTTAATGTTTCAGTGGCGTTTACTGTAACATCTGCACCACTTGAAGCTTTTACATCGGCATTTTGCACTATCAAATTAGCTGCTTTAAAATCGCTACCACTAGTTGCTTCGGCTGTAAGTTCAATGGTTTTTCCAGAAAGTTTTAAATCGCTACCGCTAGTAGATTTGCAATTTAGGGTGGAGGTGTTCACATCTAAATCCATATCGCTACCACTGGTGGTTTCTAAATTTAAGTGTTTGGTAACAATAGTGCTTGTAGATTTTACATCACTACCGCTGGTGGCAATAATGTTAGAAATATTTTTAAAACTTACCATAACTTTTTTAGAAGTACAGGTGCCTATGTTTTGTTTCGTGTGAATTTTTAAAACATTATCAATAACTTCCGTTATAATAAGGCCTTGTAAATTCTCATCGGCTTCAACACTAATGCTTTCGTTGTCGCTTTGAGTTAAATAAACATCTAAACCTTCAGTAGCTTTAATGGTTGCGAATGGTTTAGTAATAGTGCGGTTTTCTGTGGTAACATGTCCATTCCCTTTAACCCCGGAATTTATGTTCAAATCGAAATTGCACGAAACCAAGCTTAAGCTTACTAGGGTACTTACAATAATTTTTGCTAAAGTTGTCATAACTGTTCGTTTTTCTTAGTGCTGAACTTGTTTCAGCATCTTATTGGTTGATGATTTATAATTCAAATATCTAATTTTAAGGTTTTGATGAGTAACTTAAATATCTGAACTGTTGTTTTTTATTGCTGAATTGTTAGTTTTCAGATTTTATATTTACGCCTTTAGCGTTGATGTTTACTTTTACATCTTCCGATTCGGCCTTAATACCGTTGTTGTCAATTTTTAAAGTGTTGTTGTCGCTTTTTATTTCAATACCGTTTTCGTCAATGTTTATGTTTGGTGTATCAATGTTTACTTCGAATTCACTTTCATCTTCTTCACAATCGTAGCAAACTAGGTCGTCTTCGGCAACCTCTAAATAATGATTTACATAGTTTGAAGGAATTCTGTGGCTTAAAAAATGTTTAGTATTATTGTTAAATTTAAAAACAGTTCCTTCTGGCAAATACAAAATAACGGTAACTTCTTGGTCGCTAAATTTGTTTTTGGAAAGTGTAGATAAATAAGGGTCTAACTGCAATTCATTTCCTTTTAAAACATAATTATATTCTATGTTTTTGGCACGTTCAATGGCTTTTTCATAATCTCTGCCATCAGCACTTTTTTCAATACTTATATAAGCTAAGGAATCGGTAGTCGATCTAACTAGAATGTTAATGTCTGAATTGTAAATGGTTTTTTCACCGTTTTCATTATTAGCAACCTTAAAAGAATCGTGTCTGTCGTATCTGTTTCTTAATAAATCATTGTCAACCATTTTTACTTCTAAGGTATCGTTGGCAGTTATAATTAGTTCTTGCTTTTCAACAACACGTTCGTTAAAAGCATGTTCGCTGGCTTGCCTAATACCCATAACCACCAATCCAATAATTGAAATGAGCCATAAACCCAAAAGCGTGAATTTTGCAATATTTCCAATAGATTTTAGGTTGTTCACTAGAATTTTTAATCCTAAATAAAACAAGAAAAAGAACGGTATTCCAATGGCAAAAAAGATTAACAATGATGCCAACCAAATAGGCGTGTTGCCAGCATTGGCAATGTCTATTAAGTCTAATCCGGGTATGTTTACAACATTGATAACACCCACAGAAAACCATCCAATAATTAAAGCAATTAAAGCAAAGGCGCCTACTAGAATTAAAATAACGCCTATAAACTTTGCAATTATTTTAAAGAAGAGCATAATTACATCGGCAACTGTATCAAAAAATGATTTGGAGCTCGATTTTATCTTACTTCCCTGCTTGTTAAAATCTACTTTTTTAGCAGCGTTCGATACCGAATCGCTAACGTTTTTAGCAACATCGCTTACTGTTTCGGTAACGGTTTCAAACCCGTCTTTTATTTTTTTTTCAATGTTGCTAATGTTCACAGGTTCGCCTGTCATCATTATTTTTTCGGCAGTGGTTTTAGCTTCAGGAACTAAAATCCAGAACAGAATATAAATAAATATAAACGTACCGCCTGAACCCACGGTAAGCAATACCCAAAGTAAACGCACCCAAACGGCATCAATACCCAAGTAATGTCCTAAACCAGAAGCAACACCGCCAATGTATGAGTTATCGGTATCTCTAAATAGTTTTTTTGAAGCCGATGATTTTCGTTCATAAGCCGCTTGTGGCTCATCTTCAAATATCTCATCATCCACCAAATAATCTTCCGGTTGCCCCATAATGGAAATAACTTCATCAACTTCCTTAATTCTTATTACTTGGCGGTCGTTCTGCACACGTTCGCTAAAAAGTTCAGCAATACGTGCTTCAATATCCGCAATAATTTCAGTACGACCTTGAGAGTCTGTAAATGAACGTTTTATAGCCTCAAGATAGCGTTGTAATTTTAAATAGGCGTCCTCATCAATATGAAAGAAGGTTCCTGCTAAATTTATGTTGACTGTTTTATTCATTTTAATGTTTTTTTTTGGTGTTCGTTACTAAGTTCACAGCGTTTTGTAGTTCGCTCCAAGTCGTGTTTAATTCATTTAAAAATAATTTACCGGTTTCGGTTAAACCATAGTATTTTCTTGGCGGTCCCGAAGTAGACTCTTCCCAACGGTAATTAAGTAGTCCGGCATTTTTTAAGCGTGTAAGTAGGGGGTAAATCGTGCCCTCTACCACCAGCAACTTAGCGTCTTTTAAGGTGTCTAAAATTTCTGCCACATACGCATCGTCGTCCTTTAAGACCGATAGTATGCAAAATTCTAAAACCCCTTTACGCATCTGTGCTTTTGTGTTTTCTATCTTCATGTTCTAAAGCGTTTTAATAAAGTGAAACTGTTCATTTTTTGATTGATTTGATGATTGTTATTTGATGAAATTTTTATTCTTTTTTTTTTGCGTTACCCTATCGGGTCGGGTTTTTCGCTATATCTTTTTTTCGTGCCTCAAAAAAGGATACCGCTTCAAATGCGGAGCATTCACGATTTCAATTTTAAAATATACATGCATGAGCAATCCCTAACGCGGGTATGTTTGCTGTTTTCTGTTTTCTTTCCAAAAGTCATTTTACTTTAAAAAATTAATGGTAAACGGATATTTATAATAAACACCATCTCTAGCTTTCAAGCTGGCATTAACAATTAACACAAGTTCAATAATAAAACCCACAACAGCCAAAACACCTAAAGTGCCACCAATGTACAATAGTGGAGAGGGCTTGCCTATGTTAATATGAAAATCGTGGAAACCATTAAAGTTTATAAAATCAAAACCACTAAAAATGTTGAAAATAAAGAACGGAATAGAGATGGTTCCAATAATAATAGCATATAATAAGATACTCATTTGAAAGTTAATAGCCTGTTTTCCATGGTTGTCCACAAATTCCGATTTTTCTTTATTAGCAACCCATAAAACTATAGGTCCAATAAAATTCCCAAACGGAATAATAAACCTACTAAAGGTTGATAAATGGATAAAAGTAGCGATGTTTTTTTGGTGATTGTCTAGCATGATTTTAAAACATATAATAGTTTCTTATGCAAATATATGTCTTTAAACAGGTATTATGTTACGCATAGTACCATAATTTAACACAATTTTAACATTTACAAATGTGAATTTATTTCATAACTTAGTAGAAAATTAAATCATTATAAATGAATATAACTCCCGGAAAACTAAATAGTTTCACGTTTTTTAAGTTGCCGTCGGCCTATTTTTGTGGCGTTAGAACCCAATACATAGATGCCAATAAATGCGTGGTTACGGTAAAACACCGTTGGATAAATCAAAACCCATTTAATTCCATGTTTTGGGCAGTGCAAGGTATGGCAGCAGAGTTTTCTACGGGCGCTTTAATGATGACAAAAATAAAAGCTTCAGGTAAGCGGGTATCCATGTTGGTTACGTCAAATTCAGCAACATTTACTAAAAAAGCAACCGGTAAAATAACCTTCACTTGTAACGATGGTCAATTAATTGATGAAGCACTTTTAAAAGCCATTGAAACAGGCGAGGGGCAAACCATTAGTATGAAATCTGTAGGAGTGAATGAAGAAGGACTAGAAGTTTCAACCTTTGTTTTTGAGTGGAGTATCAAAGCTAAAAGTTAAGGCGTTTGTAAAGTCGTTTAACTGCTTTACAACTTAACAACAAGCAACTAAGCGACTAACAAAAAATGTAACAAATTCTTAAACAATGCTACCAATAAACAATTCAACGATTTAACGAATCAACAAAAAACAGTAAAAAAATGACAGCACACGAAATTGACTATAGAATTTACGGCGAAGAAATGCAATACGTAGAAATAGAACTCGATCCGCAAGAAGGTGTTATTGCCGAAGCAGGCAGTTTTATGATGATGGACGATGGTATTAAAATGGAAACCATTTTTGGTGATGGCGCTCAAAATGATTCTGGATTTTTAGGAAAAATTTTAGGCGCAGGAAAACGTATTCTAACTGGTGAAAGTTTGTTTATGACGGCGTTTTACAACACCCTAACAGGAAAGCGCAATGTAAGTTTTGCATCACCTTACCCAGGTAAAATTATCCCTATAGATTTAACCGAATTTCGAGGTAAGTTTATTTGCCAAAAAGACGCTTTTTTATGCGCCGCCAAAGGTGTCAGTATTGGTATAGAATTTAGTAAACGTTTGGGGCGTGGGCTTTTTGGAGGAGAAGGTTTCATCATGCAAAAACTGGAAGGTGATGGTATGGCATTTGTGCATGCTGGTGGCACCATGGCTAAAAAAGTATTGCAGCGTGGTGAAACATTACGTGTAGATACCGGTTGTATTGTGGGCTTTACCCAAGATGTAGATTACGATATTGAGTTTGTAGGCGGTATTAAAAACACCATTTTTGGTGGCGAAGGTTTGTTTTTTGCGAAGCTTCAAGGTCCGGGAACGGTATATATCCAGTCTTTACCATTTAGTAGGTTGGCAGGCAGAGTTTTAGCATCGGCGCCACAGGGCGGTGGAAAAGATAAAGGAGAAGGTAGTATTTTAGGTGGTTTAGGAAACCTTTTAGACGGGGATAATCGTTTTTAAAAGTTAATTTTAATTAAAATTTAAAATTGCTTGATATTTTTTATTAAATTTAAACATTCAACAAAATATAGCTTATATAAAAAATCTACCTTTATCAAACCTAAACCCTAACAAAATTATGGCAAGAGCAATGCTTGATTACACCAAAACTGTGCTTAAAAAAGTTAGTTTTGACGCATCATTGTTTTGCAAAGAAGTACAAAAGGCAGCACAACGTTTACTGCCGCATGAGTTAGAAGAGCTTAAACAATTTATTCTTTCTCTTGTACAGCAAAACCCAGAATTAAATCAATGTTTAATTTATTTGAAACCATAAAAAAGAGCGACCATTAGGTCGCTTTTTTTATGACAAAAATCAGTTAAAGTATTCAGTTGAATTGTATATTTGCAAAAAAATAATTCATCTGAAAAAGCTTATTACCATATTTCTTTTATGTTGCTTTTCCATTCGTCCAGCATATTATATGGGGCAATTGGTTTATTTTGAGTTGAATATAGATTCTATAATTGAAAAATACTGTGTTAACAAAGATAAACCAGAGTTTCAATGTAATGGTAAATGTCATTTGGCAACTCAGCTAAGTGAAACTTCAAATAAAAATGATGAAGATAGCAATAAACCTTTAAGGGTTATTTCCGAGTCATTTCTCCCTGTATTTATAGCAGCTTCCCAAGAAGTGAAATTCAATAAATTTATTGATGTAGTTTATAAAAAAGATAGTTTTTGTTATACCAATGGTTATCACTTTCTCCATGCAGATAAAGCATACAAACCCCCAATTTCTTAAAATTTAATATTCAGTTTTTTTACAAGGCTTTTTAAGTGCTTGCAAATAATAGCGCGCGTTGCTATTAAATTTCTAATAAATGAAACATCTATGATGATGCCTTATTATCATTGATTAATTAGGCTATGGATGTTGCATTTGACAATTTAAAAACAATAAAAATTTACAAATGAAAATTACTAAAATGGCATTGGCATTATTGCTATGCGTATTAATTATATCATGCTCATCTGAAGATGAAAGTCTAGAAGGGCAAACAGGAACTTTAACCTTAAAGTTTGATAATAGTGTAGGAGACCAAGATTTTATTTTCGGAACGTCCTATAATAAATCCAATAACGAATCGTATAAACTTACAACTTTAAAATACATCATCAGCAATGTAAGGGTTAAAGATTCTAAAGGAAATACATTCACTTATCCAGCTGAAAATAATGTGTTTATTATAGATGAAGCTAACGGAAATAATGCAGGCGAAATACTAATTGCATTAGAAGGAGTTGATGCTGCCGATTATACTGAAATTACTTTTGGGATAGGTATTGACCAAACACGTTATGCTTTAGGTGCTGATGGTCAAGGTGATTTTCTTGCTGATGCACAAGCAGCTGGTATGATGTGGGCGTGGGCTACAGGATACAGATTTATGCGTTTTGATGGCACTTACTCTTCCGCTATTGCGAATCCAGAGGTTGTAGACGGAACCTTAGCATTGCACATGGGTAGCGTTGGTACATCTTTAGATAATTATAAAGAAGTTACCTTAATGTTCCCAAACACAGTAAGAGTGCGAGAAACAGCCGAACCTGAAGTACATATTGTTGCCGATATTTCTAAAGTATTTGATGGGGAAACATCTGTAAATTTTGCCGATGGTTACAACCAAGTACACACCAGTGCAGAAACAACACCTGTTATTGCCAATAATCTAAAAGGTATTTTTGAGGTACACCATGTACACAATAACTAAATCATAATTAGATACGGTTAGGGAGTGGTTTTAAAATTACTTCCTAATCATTCTATATATGAATTTGCAAAAAGATAACAGATGAAAAAAATACTTATTACAGTTATTTTTATTCAGCTTTTTTTGGTGTCGTGTTCAAAAGATGAAGATGCTTATATTCCAAGACCTTTAACATTAGAGCTGCCATCAAACTTTCCAGATATTGTCTATAATTTGGAGAACAACCCCTTAACCCAAGAGGGTTTCGAGTTGGGTAAAGCCTTGTTTTATGAGGGGAAATTGTCTGCCAATGATGCCATACCTTGTGCTTTTTGCCATGAACAAGCTTTTGCATTTACCCATCACGGGCATACTTTAAGCCATGGTGTTAATGGAGGTATAGGGTTTAGAAATTCAACACCCATACAAAATATGGCATTTCAAAAAGAGTTTATGTGGGATGGAGCCGCTTCGCATTTAGATTTTCAACCCATCATTCCACTTACAAGTGAATTGGAAATGGGTGAAACCTTATCAAATGTTGTAGAAAAGCTTAAAAAAGATGCTTATTACCAAAAGCAATTTGCAAAAGCCTTTGATGATGGCGAAGTTAATTCAGCCAACATGCTAAAAGCCTTATCGCAGTTTATGGTTATGATGGTGTCTTCAAATTCTAAATATGATAAATACGTTAGGAATGAAGATAATGTTACTTTATCTCAAATAGAATTAGATGGTTTGAACACCTTTAGACAAAAATGTGCATCCTGCCATGCAACCGATTTGTTTACGGACCAATCGTACAGAAACAACGGTTTACCTATAAACCCCAAGTTAAACGACAAAGGGCGGTTTGTCATTTTTGAAAACCCTAATGATTTATACAAATTTAAAGTACCCAGTTTAAGAAATGTTGAAAACACCTTTCCTTACATGCACGATGGCAGGTTTGCAACTTTAGAAGCCGTTTTAGATTTTTACAACTCTGGCGTTGTGGATAACGGAAATGTGGATGCATCGCTTTTAAGACCGGATAACACCTATGGTATTACATTAAATGCCTACGAAAAAGAGAGCATTATTGCGTTTTTAAAAATACTTACAGATAACGAATTTTTAAATGATGAAAGATTTGCAGAATATTAATATAAAAGCGGTTTTAATAGGAACGTTGTTCTTATTAATTCCATTACAGAATGAAGCGAAATCCATACCGCCACATAAACACAGTGCATTTGAGTTTTTTTGCGATTTATGCGGATGTTCTACCAGTAGCGGAAGCTCTAGTTTTGGCACTTTAGGAAATGTGAGTTTTTTGGGTGTAAGATACATTTACCAAGATTTTAAATCGAAAGATGGTATTTTCAGTAATTCGCCAACAAGTACCGAGCGTTTCAATACCTACCAACTTTGGGGGCGTGTACCCCTTAGCGAAAGGTTTTCATTGAATGCCATTATTCCATATCAAGATTTAAATAGGGAATTTGAAGATAGAAGCGAACATAGAAATGGTTTGGGGGATATGTCAATTATTGGGTGGTATCAATTTAAGTTTTATAAAAAGAAAGCTGAAAATGAGGAAGATGCAGAAGAAGAAAGAGAATTATCTGCACATCAATTAAATTTTGGTTTAGGGGCAAAGTTGCCAACAGGTTCTTTTGAGGAGGGTTTAGCCAATAGAGTGAACCCAGGTTTTCAAGTAGGAACAGGGAGTTTTGATGCTGTGTTTTCGTTGATGCATACCTATTCTAAAAACAATCTAGGTGTTAATACAACGGCAACTTACTATTTAAAGACTGAAAATAAAAACGAATACCGTTTTGGAAATCAATTTAGTTTTGCTTCTAACGTCTATTACAAAGTACCGTTCGAAAAATCGGCTTTAAGTCCGTTTTTAGGTATTTCGGGCGATGTTTACGATTCTATAAAACAGTTCGGTGAAACTTTAAAAGACACCAATGGAAACATTGTAAATGGTACATTGGGTTCCGAGTTTATGATTGATAAATTTATAGTTGGAGCAAACTATACCTTTCCTATAAGCCAGCATTTGTTTGGAGATAATGTAACGTCTAAAAACAGATTTACTATTTATTTGAATTATGTTTTGTAAACAAAGTTGTTCGAACATGTGTCAGGTCGAGCGCAGTCGAGACCTAAGCTTTTAAGTTCTCGACTGCACTCGAACAGACATGCATTTTGATACTTTATTTATTTTGAAGGCAGTGGACTTATAATTTTCACATCTTGAAACGCAATAGCACCACGAATTATTCCAGATATAACATCTTGCAATGCTTCAATAATTTGCATTTTCAATTCGCTTTTATGGTAGATAAGGCTTACTTCCCTGGCAGGTGTGGGTTCGTTAAAGTAATGCAGATTTTGTTTTTCCTTTTCATTAATATCCAAGGTGTGTAAATAGGGTAGAAGCGTCATCCCCAAACCTTCGTTCGATAATTTTATCAAGGTTTCAATACTGCCGCTTTCTAACTGAAATTGCTCGTCCGATTGGTCTTTAAAAGCTTTGCATAAATTAATAACGCCATCTCTAAAGCAATGCCCATCTTCAAGTAAAAGCATATCACTAATATCCAAATCGGCTACATTAATTTTATTGTTGCCGTGTAACCTATGGTTTTTAGGTATATAACTCACAAAAGGTTCAAAGTAAAGCACACGTTCTTTAATGTTTTCATCTTCTAAAGGCGTAGCGGCAATAGCAGCATCTAGGTGGCCATCTTTTAAGCGCTCAATAATTTCCTCTGTGGTCAACTCCTCAATTTTAAGCTTTATTTTAGGATGCTTTTTTATGAAATTTTTCAAAAACATGGGCAGAAGTGTTGGCATGACCGTTGGAATGATGCCAAGTTTGAATTCACCACCAATAAACCCTTTTTGTTGGTCTACAATATCTTGAATTCTATACGATTCGTTTACAATATTTCTGGCTTGCGTTACTATTTTTCTCCCAACATCGGTCAATTCAATGGGTTTTTTGCTACGGTCGAAAATTTGAATGTCCAATTCTTCTTCCAGTTTTTGTATTTGCATACTCAAAGTTGGCTGCGTTACAAAACATTTTTCGGCTGCTTTTGTGAAATTTTGATTTTCGGCTACTGCCAAAACATAGTATAATTGTGTAATAGTCATGTATATCAATTTAGCCTATAAAAGTATAAAAACTATCAATAAAATTTATCGATTTAACAGTTAATTATAGATTAAATTTGTAGTATAATAAAACAAAGTGATTATGACATTAAATAGCATTGGATTAGATATTGAAAAGACCAAAGATTTGGCAAAAGACTTAAATAATTTGTTGGCAAATTTTCAAATATATTATCAAAACCTACGTGGTATCCATTGGAACATTAAAGGCAAACGTTTTTTTGATTTACATGTGAAGTTTGAAGAATTGTACACCGATTCCAATATGAAAGTAGATTTAATTGCAGAACGTGTTTTAACATTGGGAGAAACGCCTCTTCACACCTTTGAAGATTATATGGCACATGCCCAAGTGCCCGTTGTTAAAAATATTTCACAAGATGAAAAGGCAGTGAGGTTAATTGTTGATTCATTATCGGAATTATTAAAAATTGAACGTGCCATTTTAGATAAATCGGGCGATGCCAACGATGAAGGTACCAACTCCATGATGAGTGATTTTATAACGGAACAAGAAAAAACCGTTTGGATGATGAAGGCTTGGTTAAGCGAAACGGTGTAAAAGTTCAGAGTTCAGAGTTCAGAGTTAAAAAGACGGTTACTTAGTTTCATAACTTTTAAACCTTGAACTTTAAACTTTGAACTCATAACTTTTTATTAAAGAAGTCCCCTAGCTTTTATCTCCAAGTACTTATTAATGGTGTTGATTGTTAAATGCTCGGGTGCTGTTAATATACTTTGAATACCGTGTTTTTGAAGTTCGCTTACAATTAATTTCTTTTCATAAATAAACTTTTCGGCAATGGTTTTTTCGAATATTTCAAAGGTGTTTGTGGCACTTTTTCGGGTGAGTTTTTGCAATTCAGTATTTTCAAAAAAGATAACAACCAATAAATGGTATTTAGCAATGGCTTTTAAGTAAGGTAATTGCCTGTGCAAAGCATCTAAAGTTTCAAAGTTGGTGTACAACAACAGTAAACTCCGTTGGTTTAAACTGCGCTTTATATCTATATACAATCTTGAAAAATCCGATTCTACAAAATCGGTATCTAAATTGTACAAGGTTTCCAAAATAGTATTCATTTGCGAGGGCCTGCGTTCGGCAACCACACGGTTTTCAACTTTTCTTGAAAATGAAAATAACCCCGCTTTATCTTGCTTTTTTAAAGCCACATTGCTAATTACTAACGATGCATTAATGGCATAATCCAACAAACTTAAACCTTCAAAGGGCATTTTCATGACCCTGCCTTTATCAATGACGCTGTAAACGGGTTGCGAGCGCTCGTCTTGGTATTGGTTTACCATCAGTCGGTTGCTTTTTGCGGTCGCTTTCCAGTTGATGTTGCGTAAATCATCACCTTGTACATAATCTTTAATTTGCTCAAATTCCATGGTATGCCCAATACGGCGTATCTTTTTCAAACCATATTCAAAAATCTTGTTTGAAAACGCCATAAGCATGTATTTTTTCAATTGTAAAAATGATGGGTAATTGGGTACCATCGCATCTTTTCCAAATTGGAAACGTCTTGAAACGAAACGGATGGGACTACAAGCATATAAATTTAAATTACCAAAATAATATTCACCGCGTTCTAAAGGGCGAAGGGTATAGGTGATTTTTTTAAAACTCTGCTTTTCTAATTCTGTATCTATTTCAAAATCGCGTTTTTGGTATTGAAACGGTAACTCATCAATAAGTTTTAATGTGCTTGTGAAATTGTAATTGTTTTTTAATGAAATTTCAATAGGATTATCGTCACCATTACTCAATTTTTCTGGTAAAATTCGTGATGCTGTGATGCCTTTTTGTTTGAATAGCAGGATGGCATCCACTAGCAGTAAACTTACAAAAACAAAAAACAACATTTGGGCGATAACCAATAACCCTGGAAAAATATATGCCAGAATAAATAGGAAAACAAGAACACTTGCACTTACAAAAAAGTGTGTATTTAAGTAGATATTTTTGAAAAAGCGTTTCATTTATTAATTTTTACTACGACTATAAAAGTCTATATTCTTGTTTCGAACAGCGCAGCGATCTTATATCTAATTAAAAAATTTATCTAGGAATTTCAATGGTTTCTAAAATTTGTTCAATGACTTTTTCAACCGTAAAACCTTCCATTTCCCGTTCTGGGGTTAATACCAAACGGTGTTTTAATACGGCTTTGGTACAGCGTTTTATATCGTCGGGCGTTACAAAATCCCTTCCGTTAATGGCAGCGTTGGATTTGGCAGCATTCAATATGGCAATAGATGCACGTGGTGAAGCACCTAAATACAAATTGGCATTGGTACGCGTGTTGTTTATAATAGAAGCAATGTAGCTTATTAAATGGTTTTCAACCAAAATTTGCTTTATCAAACCTTGGTAATGTGCAATTTGCTGTGCATTTAAAACGGGTATAACCGCATTAAAATCCAAAACATCTTGCCTTTGGTGGTTTTCCATTAAAATTTGAACCTCGTTTTCAAGGGTTGGGTAATCTACATTTATTTTAAACAGAAAACGGTCCAACTGTGCTTCGGGTAAACGGTAGGTGCCTTCTTGTTCAATAGGGTTTTGGGTGGCAAACACTAAAAAGGGGGATTCCATAACATATCTGGTGCCATCCATGGTAATTTGGCGTTCGCCCATAACCTCAAATAAAGCAGCTTGCGTTTTTGCAGGGGCACGGTTTATTTCGTCAATCAGAATAATGTTTGAAAAAATAGGGCCTTTTTTATACTCAAACTCGTTGGTTTTTACATTAAAAATGGAAGTTCCTAAAATGTCACTTGGCATTAAATCGGGTGTGAACTGAATTCTGCTAAAATCTACTGCCAATGTTTTTGCCAATAATTTAGCGGTAATGGTTTTTGCAACTCCGGGAACCCCTTCAATAAGGGTGTGCCCGTTTGAAAGCAAAGCAATGATGAGCAATTCAATCATTTCGTTTTGCCCAACAATTATTTTGCCTATTTCTTTTTTTATAGCTTCCACATGGTTTTGAAGCGGTTTTAAATCGAGTCTGCTTTCAAAATTTACATCTTGATTTTCAGGAGTTTGTTCTTCCATTATGCTGTGTGTTTTGTAAATGATTCTATGAGTTTGTTAAGTTGAATTAAATCGGCTTCCGTATGGTTCGATTTCGATTTTAAATAAACAATATAGTCTATTAAAGCTTTGGTATCTTCCTTTTTGTTGGATGATTTGATGGCTAATTTCGAAATAAAATGATCGCCCAATTCACTCGTGTTTAAATAGTATTTTGAACGGATTTGCTCTAAAAAATACTGGATTTTATTGCTGATGATGTTTGTGAAATCACCATGTTGATAATACAAATCGCCAATGGTTCTGGTAAAATCCAACGTAGCGTTTTTTAAAGGTTCCACCACGGGAATGATGCGTTGGGTGCGTTTTCCTCTAAAAATAACAAATACTATTAATGATAGTAAAGCCATATAAAACGCCCATTTTAATGCTTGGTTTTGAAGCACAAAACGCAACGGACTGCTAATAACCTTGCGTCCGCTTTTGTAATAACTGTCCCAAATAATTTGATGTTTGGGTAAAAACGATAAAACTGTTGCTGCATACGCTTCATTTTGGTTCAGCATATGGTAATTGCTAAACGCAAATGGGTTGGTATGTATAAAAAACGCCCCATTTTTATTTCCAAAAGGCACTTTTATGAAGTTGATGTTGGTATCAGGAATGGTATCATTAATAATTTTTTTGGTTTTTTCAACTTTGGTAGTACCCAACGCAATCGCCTTAAGCGTATCTAAACTAGTGAAAAAGCTGTTTTCAATAACATCATTAAATTGGCGTTCGTTGGGTTTTAAATTGGGGCTGGTGAAACTATTTAAAGAAGGCTTTTTGAAAAAATTATTGTAGTCTGTACCAATTCTTATATTTAGTGTATCGCTTAAAACGCCATACATATAGTTGGTACTTATAAATACCGAGTTGCCATTTTCTACATATTTAATAAGCGACTCGGAGTCTTGTTTGTCGAAATGTATGCCATTATTTATAAAAAGGCTAACCGTTTTTTTATCAGTTTCAACATCTTTTAAACTTTCAAACGCTGTTTTGTTTGATATTTTTAAGGGTTTATCTGAAATATTTTTTAACTCATTAAAAAGCACGTAGCAACCTAATGGAATTTTATCAGCAGCCGTATAAGAATCACGCCAATTTAAAGCCTTGGGTTTGGTTATTTCTGCAAGTATCATCAACACGATAACCGCTCCTATGGCATAGAGTGCTATTTTAGATTTTTTATCCATGTTGCAGCGTGTTTATTTTGTCGAAATCAGGTTGGTTTTTTACATAAATGGCTTCATCAATGGGGAATTCACCATACCAAACATAATCATATATATAAGATATGCGCTTGAAAACGGACTTGGTGTTTTCGTCCTTAATCTCGTTTAAATATTCGTTGTTTGTTTTATCGTAATGCCATTCAATAATGTTTTTATTGGTGAGCAATTTCAACGACTTTAGGTATAGGTAGCGCGTTGCCAATCGGTAATTGTTGTCTTTTAAAGCAGCTTCAACCAGTTGGTCAAAATTCACATCTTTTATGTTTTCTTCAACGTATTTAAAATTGTCAATCTCTTGGGTTTCGGTTTTAAAAACTGAATTTATAGGCGATTGCATCAAAAATTTAATGATGAGGTAAAGGGTGGCAATGCCTAAAAATCCGTAGACAATATATTCTAGGGTTTCATAATCGATAAAATCGATATCAACCCCAAAAGTATCACTCAACCAACCAAAAAACTTCTGTAAAACGCGTTGCAATAAATTAATACCACCCGTGTCGTTTATGGAATAGTTGAAATCATCACCTTTATAACGCTCTTTTATGGCATCTTTAAAGTAAGTCACCTTAATGTTTGATGAGTCTCTTTGAATACTATCTTGTGAAAAACAATATACAGTGCTAAGAAATAGACCAAAAGTAACCGAAATATGGTGTTTTGTTTTATTCATTAACCCCAATTTGTTCAATTTTGTTTCTTAAAAACACATTGTTTTTTTCTTCATATATATTGTAATACAACACGCTGTACGCAATTTGCGATAAAGCCTGAGTGTAAATAAACGATAGTAAAAACATGGCAAAACCTAATGTGAATATAACATTGGCGAAAATGCTTGTTACTAAATCTACATTGCTTTCTAATGAAAAATAAACGTAAATACCAATGATGAAACCAGGGATGGAGATGATTAACATGGTAATCATCATATTTAAAATACCAATGACCAAACCGTAAAGAATCACTTTTCCGAAGCTGGAAAAGGTAAACGACCAACCTTCTGATAAAGCACTGCTCAACCCTTTGTTGTCCGAGAAAATAGAAATGAATGATAAGCCGAAAAATGCCCCAAGTAGAAAACTTAATCCGTACTGAATGAGCATCCCTATTAACGGAATAAAGGCAAAAATAAGGGAAACTATAAAATACCCAATGTATAAACCAATGCCCAAAAAGATGAATAGAATTACGGTTCCTAAATTATGTTTGATTTTTTGCCACACGTTTTTAGACTGTACCTCGCCAGAGCTATTAACATATTCAGCCATATAAGCACTTGAAAAACTGTAATTTAAAAGTGCTGTTATAAATAAAATAAGGATTAAAACCACAGCACCAACTATTAAATAAATGTTGTGGTCGCCATCGTTGTTCATGCCAAACCTAAAATCCCTACTGGCTAATCCCATAAAACCGGTTACCAATAAATAGGACGCAATAATGGACAGCATGATGCTTATGGCATTATAGCGCAAGTACAAACTGGTGTATTTTTTAAAGTTGTATTTAAGAAACAGAAAATAGGTGTTTATGGTTTCGCCAAAATCATGTCTGTTGCGTAATTCTATGTAGGGTTTGTTCATTTTTTTAAATCAGATTGATAAGCGTTGTTCAGGTTTATGGGGTAAATAACGTAATAAAATAATATTAAAAACAGCGAGCAGGCAATGATGCCGTATGATAATACCCAAGGCATTTGTTCGCCATAACGGGTTATAAAACCTTCAATAAAACCAGCAATGATAAAAAACGGAATGGTGCTTACCACTATTTTCAATCCATCTTTGGCACCTTTGGTAAAAGCTACCCGTCTGGAATAGGTTTTCGGAAATAAAAAACTATTGCCCATTACCAAGCCAGCACAACCTGCAATAACAATGACTGAAATTTCAATAGTACCATGCAACCAAACGGTTGATGTTTTTTCTAAAATACCGTAATTGTAAAAAAAGGTGATAAACGCTCCCAACATGATGCCGTTGCTAAAAAGAATATAAATAGTGCCCACGCTAAAAATGACTCCAAACGCAAATGCAATAATGGCCACACGTATATTGTTTATGGTAATGCCTAAAAACGACCCGATATTGCTGCCGCTTTTGTAAACCGCCATGGGTTCGCCCTTTTCAATGTTTTCTATGGTCATGTTTACATAGGCATCGCCTAAAATTAAACGCACAAACGAATCGTCGTTTAAAGTTGACACCGCACCAATGCCCACAGCAGCCATAAATATTAAAAACGTATACAATAATGTTTTTTGATAGTTTTTGAAGAACAGCGGAAATTCATATTTCCAAAAAGAAACAATCTTGTTTTTAGATTCTCTTTTGGTGATATAAATTTTTTGATGCGCTTCAGATGCTAAGGAATTTAGATATAGCAAGGTTTTACTATCGGGGTAGTAGGTTTGCGCGTAAGCAAGGTCGTTTGTAAGATGTATGTAATAAGAAGCTAAGTCGTCCGGATTTATTTTTGCATTATTGTGTAACGCATTTTCAAAACCCATCCATTTTTCCTTATTTTGCTTGACGAAAGATGCTTCGCGCATAAAACTATTTTAATTAGAAACGAATATACATTTCAATGAGCAATTTAGCAATTAACACGGCCCAAAATGTTAATTTAGATTACAAATTAATTGGTTTGGGAGAACGTTTTGTCGCGTTTTTAATTGATGGTCTTATTTTATTGACCTACATAACCATTATGGAGAACTTGGTCGCGCTCTCTGATATCTTCAGTACCGATGATTGGACCAAACGTGGCATATTGGGCTTAGTAACCTTACCGGCACTTTTTTATTCGGTGTTGTGCCACATTCTTTTTAGTGGGCAAACCATTGGGAAAATGATATTGAAAATAAAAGTAGTTCGTGTGGATGGCGCCCCTACCCAGTGGTACAATTTACTTGTGAGATGGATGTTGCGTATTGTGGATATTTGGATGTTTTTTGCTTCTATTGGTGTTTTAAGTATTTTATTGTCAGATAAAAAACAACGCGTAGGCGATGCCGCTGCTGGAACTGTTGTTATTAGTGTGAAGAAGAAACATAAAATTACCAGTACCATTTTAGAAGACCTAGAAGTGGATTATCAACCGGTTTTTACCAATGTTACCCAACTTACCGATAAGGATGTGCGCATTATTAAGGAAGCGTTCACCATTTCAAAAAAGAATAACGATTATAAAACCCTTACTTTATTAAGAAACAAAGTGTGCAGTGTTCTGAATATAGAATCCAATTTATACGATATAGATTTTTTAAACACCATTTTAAAAGATTATAATTACTATACACAGAACATGTAGGTTGAAGTTGAAAGTAACAAAGTAACAAAGTAGCAAAGTAGCAAAGTAACAAAGTAGCAAAGTTATTTCAACTTAAAAGCTTAACAGCTTAACAACCAGCAAGTAAAAACCAACACCCAACAACCATGATGTTTATTCAAATTATAGAAATATTCGGAACCTTCGCCTTTGCCATTTCTGGGGTGTTAGTGGCATTAGAAAAAAGAATGGATCCATTTGGGGTGCTTATTATTGCTTTTGTTACTTCGGTTGGTGGCGGAACATTAAGAGATGTGCTTATTGGGTTAACGCCTGTAACGTGGATGTTAAATATGACTTACGTTTATGTTATTCTAGGAGCTACTATTTTTTCTATTATCTTTAGAAAACGTCTTAATTACTTACGGATATCTCTATTTCTTTTTGATACTATTGGTATTGGTTTATATACCGTTGTGGGTATACAAAAAGGCTTGATTATGGGGTTGCATCCCATTATTTGTATAGCTTTAGGTACTATAACAGCTTGTTTCGGAGGCGTTATTAGAGATATTCTTTGTAATGAAATCCCCGTTATTTTTAGAAAAGAAGTGTACGCCACCGCTTGTATTTTAGGTGGCTTTACTTATTTTATACTTCGTGCATTACCGATAGAGAATTATTTGATGTTTATAATTTCTGGTTCCGTAGTTATTGCGGTACGCTTAATAGCTGTGAAATTTAAAATTAGCCTACCTAGTTTGTATAAGAATGAAGACAGAAAACTAGATTGTTAGATTGTTAGACTGCTAGATTTTTAGATTATTAGATTTTTAGACTGCTAGATTTTTTGGACGATTAGAAAGTTTTTATTTATATCTAACGCGTCTAACATGTCTAACGCGTCTAACATGTCTAATAATCTAACAATCTAGCCATCTATTTAATAATCTCAACATTTCTAATATAAATATTACGTAGTGGCCAATCGGCATCGTCTTTTTCAACGGCGGCTATTTTATCAACCAAATCCATACCGCTGATTACTTTTCCAAAAATAGTATAATCACCATCTAAAAAGTGTGCACCGCCTTGTTGCTGAACAATAAAGAACTCGTATGGCGACGCTAGTTTGTGTGGGTTATCTATCTCGCTACTGGGCATAGATACGACGCCTCGGTCGTGTTTAAATCCGCGTTTGGTATCTGGTGGCAGTAAATACTTGCCAATATAGGTACGTTTGTTAGCGGTTTTTTTATCATCGCTATTTCCAGCCTGTACCATAAAATTATCAATTACTCTATAAAATTGGGTACCATTAAAATACTTTTGCTTTGTTAAAAAGATAAAGTTAGAACGGTGGAATTTTGTTTCATTAAACAATAAAATGTCAATGGTTCCAAAATCGGTAGTTAAACGCACTTTGTTTTCCTTGTGTACTTTATCATACTGCAAAAAAAACTCCATAGCATTTTTTGAATTTAACTTAGGGAATGCTCTGTTTACAACATCGGTAGTGTCTTCATCACCGGTAAGACCTTCTTCTTTTGCAACGGTTGTTATTTCTTTTTTAGGAATTATTTTCTTTTTATTTTGCTTATTTTCACAATTGAAAAAGAGAATAAAACCACACAACAATAAGATAACGCGCATACAGAATGAATTTTGATGAATTTTTAATATCAATTTCAAAAATAAAAAATATACCGCTACCAGCCCAAGCATCGCAGTTTAAAATGGTGCCTCCATTTAGGCAAGAACTGTTAAAACAACAAGAAGAAGCTATAAAAACAGCAAAAAGGGCAGGGGTTTTGGCATTGTTTTATCCTGATGTTAATCAAATGACCTATTTGGTTTTAATTCTAAGGAAAACATACCATGGTGTGCATTCGGCACAAGTAGGGTTTCCTGGGGGCAAATTGGAAGCGCATGACGTTTCATTGCAAGCAGCTGCCGTTAGGGAAACCTTTGAAGAAATAGGTGTGCCTATAAAAAAAATAGAAGTTGTAAAAGCATTGACCGAAGTTTACATACCGCCCAGTAACTTTTATGTGCATCCATTTATAGGCATCTCAAAGACAACACCCCAATTTATAAAGCAAGATGATGAGGTGGAAGCCATTATTGAAGTAAAGTTGAGCCATTTTTTAGATGATGCTCATCTTATTACCGAAATAGTAAACACGTCGTATAGCGTTGAAGTTGAAGTGCCTGCTTTCAAACTCAATAACTACGTGGTTTGGGGAGCCACCGCAATGATGCTTAGTGAGATTAAAGATTTACTAAAACAACTCATGTAGTTTATAGATTTATTACATTTGTACCAACTAACCAATTTGATGAGTGATTTATGGGATTATTTAAGCGAAATCCGTTTGGGCATATACTTTTTGTAAAAAAGTGGCTAATTAGAATTTTTGGGGCTTTAACCCACAGACGCTTTCGTGGGTTTAATGAATTGCAAATAGAAGGTTCTGAAATTATAAAAAACTTACCAGACAAAAACGTGCTGTTTATATCTAACCACCAAACTTATTTTGCCGATGTGGTATCTATGTTCCATGTGTTTAACGCCAGTTTAAGCGGACGCACAGATTCTATAAAGAACGTAGGTTATTTGTGGAACCCGAAACTGAATATCTATTACGTAGCAGCTAAAGAAACCATGAGAGCTGGTTTGTTGCCTAAAATTTTGGCATACATGGGGTCCATCAGTATTGAACGCACATGGAGGGCAGAGGGACAAGATGTAAACCGACAAGTGAAAATGAGCGATATTTCCAATATTGGTAAAGCATTAGACGATGGCTGGGTTATTACTTTTCCACAAGGTACTACCACACCGTTTAAGCCCATCAGAAAAGGAACAGCACATGTCATTAAACGGTATAAACCAGTTGTAGTGCCTATTGTTATTGATGGATTTAGACGTTCGTTCGATAAAAAAGGTCTGCGTATTAAAAAGAAAAACATCCTGCAATCGTTCGAAATAAAACCGCCGTTGGAAATTGATTACGATAACGAAACTACGGACGAGATAGTTACAAAAATAGAGTATGCTATTGAGCAACATCCATCATTTTTAAAAGTGATTTCCCAAAAAGAATTAAAGGCTCAACAAGAACTCGATAAACTTCGTGAGTGGTAATACAATTACCTTTCTAATTTTTTTCTTAGTTAATTAATACACATTCTCAGAGTGTCGGTTCGCTAATTTATGAGGCTTTTTTTTATGGGATTAAAAAAAGAAAGCTAACAAAAACACCAATTAGACAATACTTTTTAAGAGGCGTCACTATTTCTAAAAAATAACTTATTTTTATTCATAAGCATATAAAATTCAAAAGTTATAAGTCTACAATTTAGTTTAGATATTATCTTTTTTTGATTTTATTAATACACAAAACTCTCATACCTAAAATATATGATTCAAAAAGGTTCTGAAGCAGAAAGATTAAAAGTTCCCAATAATTACAAAAACTGGAAAAAATGGGGGCCGTATTTAGCGGAAAGACAATGGGGAACCGTTAGAGAAGATTACAGCATGCATGGTGAGGCCTGGGAGTTTATAGACCATGAAAAAGCACGTAGCAATGCTTATAGATGGGGAGAAGAGGGCATAGGCGGTTTTACCGATTCGCGCGAAATCCTGTGTTTGGCACCTGCTTTTTGGAATGGAAAAGACCCTATTTTAAAAGAACGCCTGTTCGGACTTACCAACAACCAAGGTAACCACGGGGAAGATGTTAAGGAACTTTATTTTCACCAAGTATCGTCGCCCACACATTCCTACTCTAAATATCTTTATAAATATCCACATGCTGAATTTCCGTATGGCGATTTAGTAAATGGCAACCAACGTGGGCGCCATGAACCGGAATACGAGTTGTTGGATACCGATGCTTTTAAGGATAATGCGTATTTTGATTGTTTCATTGAATATGCCAAAGCCGATGTAGATGATATTTTAATGAAGGTAACCGTTGTAAATAGAGGTGAAAAAGCAGCGGATATTCATGTATTGCCACACCTATGGTTCCGTAATTTTTGGAAGCACAACAAGCGTTATGAACGCCCTGTGATGAAATCTATTTCCAGCAATAGTGTGCAATCTAGAAGTATTAGAAACGGTAGGTATTATTTGTACCATGAAGATGCCGAACAGTTGTTTTGTGATAACGAAACCAACAACAAGCGCATTTATAATTTCGCCAATGATGTTAAATATGTAAAAGATGGTATTAACGACCATGTGTTGCACGGAAAAGCAACCGTAAACCCAGAGAAAACAGGGTCTAAGTTTGCCGTTTGGCACCAATTTAAGTTAAAGGCAGGTGAAGAAAAAAGTATTAAAATACGTTTAAGTAAAAAGAAAGTAAAAGACCCTTGGGGCGAATTTGATGCGATATTCCACCAACGTATTACCGAATGCGAAGCGTTTTATGCCGAAACCATAAGAACCGATATCCCAGAAACCCATCAAGCCATTGCTAAAAGCGCGTTTTCTGGTTTGTTATGGACCAAGCAATTCTATTACAACGATGTGTTTAAATGGTTGTTTGGTGGCCCGGGCGAAAGTAAACCCGAGCGGGCAAACATGCGAAATTACAGTTGGCAACACCTTACCAACAGGCACGTTATTTCCATGCCCGATAAATGGGAATACCCGTGGTATGCCGCTTGGGATTTGGCGTTCCATATGGCGTCGTTTGTAGAAATCGATCCTTTTTTCGCCAAAGAACAGTTGTTGTTGGTGCTTAAAGAAAACTATATGCACCCCAACGGACAAATTCCTGCTTACGAGTGGAATTTTAGCGATGTAAACCCACCCGTACATTCGTATGCTGTGTGGAATGTATATGAAAAAGATAAAAACTATACGGGTAGGGGCGATACAGAATTTTTAGAAAAAGCGTTCCAAAAACTACTTATCAATTTTACGTGGTGGGTAAACCAAAAAGATACCAGTGGTACAGACCTTTTTGAAGGCGGTTTTTTAGGGTTGGATAATATTGGGGTGTTCGATAGGAACCATATGCCGCCAGGTATTAAAAAAATGCAACAAGCCGATGCTACCAGTTGGATGGCCATGTTCACACTTAATATGCTTCGCATGTCTTTGGAATTGGCTAAAACCAATAAAATATATGAAGAATCTGCCGCTAAGTTTTTTAGGCATTTCCTAAACATAGCTTGGGCCATGCACCACATTGGTAAAAAAGATATTTCGCTTTGGGACGATGAAGATAATTTCTATTACGATGTGGTTGAAATGGCAAATGGCAGTACCAGTCGCTTAAAAGTACGTTCGTTGGTAGGCGTTATTCCGATGTTTGCCGCCGAAATTATGCATAAAGACCTTTTTGAAGAATTAAAGGATTTCAGGTTTAGGGCGAATGAAATTATACGAACGCGCCCCGACTTAGCGTCGTTAATCACCAATTTAGATGAAACTAATTTAGATGGTAATTACCTATTCGCTATCATGCGTGGTTTTAGATTGGAGCATTTATTGATTCGTTTATTGGATGAAAACGAGTTCCTGTCAGATTACGGTATTCGTTCCTTGTCCAAGTACCACGAAGCACATCCTTTTGTATTTGCGCATCATGGGCATCATCAAATTCAATACGAACCAGGGGAGAGTCGTTCCAATATGTTTGGGGGTAACTCCAACTGGCGCGGACCCATTTGGATGCCATTAAATTATATGATTATTCAGTCCTTACGAAAATATTATAGTTTTTATGGTGATGCCTATCAATACGAGTTTCCAACGGGTTCTGGCAACAAACTCAACTTAAAGCAAATTGCCAACGAACTTACAAAACGTTTGGTAAAACTGTTTGAAGCCAATGAAGATGGCAAGTTTCAATATCATGCCGATAGTGCCGACAACAAGTTTTCAAAAGATGCACATTTTAAAGATTTGCACTTGTTTTACGAGTTTTTTGATGGCGATAACGGTAAAGGCTTGGGCGCATCTCACCAAACAGGGTGGACTGCACTGATAGCCAACTTGATTATGGAAATGGATGAGGAGTGATTTATGATTGACGATTGATGATTGATGATTGACGATTTACGATTGATGATTGATGATTTTCGATTTATGTCATGTCGAAATGAGGCACGATTGAGACATCCACAATTAATACTTACATTCAACTTTTATATGGTTACAGGTTACTTGCTGTTTTGCGAAATCTCATTGTGTTCTGCCTCACAAAAAGCGATAAGCGGATGATTTTACTTCGGCTCCGCATGAGGAATGTTGCTTAAAAATAATCAAGCAAACGTTATTGTATTGAGTATGAAAATAGTTTAAAAGTATATTGCAAAATAGCATACATTAGCTTGAAAAAATAATCTGTAATACCATGGCAAGTACAACCCCTTGGATTGTTTTAATAGTATATGTTTTAGTGCTTTTGTTTATAGACTTTTTTGTTTTACATAAAAAGAATAAAACACCTTCAGTAAAAAAAGCCATATTAGAGGTTGTGTTTTTTGTGTCGAACGCACTGGTGTTTTCAGGGGTGCTGTATTGGTGTTATAGCCATAACTTGGTGGCAAATATTAATAATTTTTCGGCTACCGATGCTCTTATTAAATACTTAACGGGCTATATCATTGAACTTTCATTAAGTGTAGATAACCTGTTTGTAATAGCTATTATTTTTACATCGTTTAAAATACCTAGCCAGTACCAACACAAACTACTCTTTTTAGGTATTTTGGGAGCTATTGTATTTAGAGCTATTTTAATTAGCGTTGGTTTAGTGCTAATTAATAAAATACACGGAATGAACATTGTTTTTGGTCTGTTTTTATTGTTCACAGCTTTAAAGATGCTTAAAAAAGAAGCCGAACATACCGAATTTGATGAGCCTAAAGGCTATATGAAGTATTTTAGATTTAGCAATGTTATTGATGGTGGAAAGTTTGTTACCCGAGTAAATGGTAAACGCGTGTTTACTGCTTTGTTTGGAGCCTTAATTACCATAGAGTTTACCGATTTGCTTTTTGCCCTCGATAGTATACCAGCCATTTTTGCCGTAACCACAGACCCGTTTATAGTTTACAGTTCTAATATTTTTGCCATTATGGGTTTACGCTCGTTATACTTTTTCTTGGCAAACATGTTAGAAAGGTTTGTTTACTTAAAATACAGTGTGTTCTCTATATTGGTGTTTGTATCTATAAAACTTATTACCGCAAGTTGGGTAGAAATTCCTGAATGGTTTTCATTATTATTTATAGGTCTGTCACTAGGTATTGGGGTGTATGTGTCGGCATCCATGGTGAATCATAAAAAGTGAAACGTTATGGTGAGGGATGAGAAATGAAGCGCAGTTTGCTTACTGTAATGCAATGTGTTGCTGCGTTCAAAAAAAGCATTACGGCGGGTTTTATGACAATAGATATTAGACATTAGACATTAGCCATTAGCCATTAGCCATTAGAAGTTAGTCTTAAGATCTAATCTATCATTCCTAATTCGTAATTTTTAATTCGTAATTGATAATTCCTAATTCGTTAATCCTCAATCGTTAATCGTAAATCGTAACTCATAACTCATAACTCATAACTCATAACTCTACAATCCTTAACCTCCATTTAATACTCCGTTAACTTATTATAAAGGATATTGGCGCAATTTTGCATTTGAAATAAATACACTATTTCAACATACAAAGCCTATGACGATAATCTTAACCGATTTATCTACTCTAGCAGTAAAACCCAAAACTACTTGTTTAAGTAGTTACGCTTCCTCCCTAAAAATCAATACTAACAAATACATTGCAACAGCATGAGAAAACGTCCTGTAGATATTGTTGTGATTTCAGATGTGCATTTAGGAACTTATGGCTGTCGCGCCAAAGAACTCCACAAATACCTAAAATCCATAAAACCCGAAAAGGTTATTTTAAATGGCGATATTATAGATGTTTGGCAATTCAGCAAACGCTATTGGCCAAAATCGCATATGAAAATTATAAAACTCATCACTTCATGGATTTCCAGCGGTGTTGAGGTACGTTACATAACGGGTAATCACGATGAGATGCTTCGTAAGTTTGTAGGTTTCCAAATGGGAAGTTTCAGTATTTCCAATAAAGAATTATTGAACATTGATGGCAAAAAAGCATGGATATTTCATGGTGATGTATTCGACGTCACCATGCAGCACTCCAAATCCATAGCCAAATTGGGTGCGGTGGGCTACGATTCGTTAATACTATTAAACAGTTTTATAAACTTCTTTGCAGCAAAGTTTGGTAAAGGGCCCATTTCAATGTCTAAAAAAATAAAGAACAGCGTCAAATCTGCCGTAAAGTTCATCAATAACTTTGAAAAAATAGCCTCGGATATTGCCATTGAAAATGAATACGATTATGTGATTTGCGGACACATCCACCAACCGGAAATAAAGCGTATTGAAACCGACAAAGGTGAGGTTGTGTATTTGAATTCGGGTGATTGGGTAGAAAACTTAACCGCCTTAGAATATTTTGAAGGCACGTGGCATTTGTTCAGTTTTAAAGACAACTTTTTATTTGAAGAGGATGCCGATGCAGACACCGAAGAGGATGAAGTATTGGAAACCAAAGAGTTGTTTCAAAACATGATGAAGGAGTTTCAAACCGGGGTGAAACCATCTAAAGTCAATTAAACGGCATGAAAGTACTTTACGCCATTCAAGGCACGGGCAACGGGCATTTAAGTAGGGCGCGCGATATCATTCCCATCCTTCAAAAAAAAGATATTGAGTTGGATATTTTGGTAAGCGGTACCGAAGCCGACATCAACATTCCGTACCCCATCACGTACCGACTAAAAGGCTTGAGTTTTGTGTTTGGAAAAAAAGGTGGTGTCGATGTTTGGAAAACCTATTTTAAGGCAAAAAGCATGCGCCTTCATAAGGAAATAAACAGCTTGCCCGTTGAAAACTACGATTTAGTAATCAACGACTTCGAACCTGTTTCGGCTTGGGCGTGCAAACTTAAAAAGAAACCCTGTATCAGTTTAAGTCACCAAGCAGCGGTTATGGTTCCCAATGCGCCAAAACCTAAGAAAAAAGACGCTTTAGGGAAGTTGATTCTTAAAAAATATGCCCCCACAACCAAACAATATGGCTTTCATTTCAAAGCCTATCAGGAAGGGGTGTTTACGCCCGTTATCAGGCAGGATATTAGAAATGCCGTTTGTGAAACAGGAAACCATTACACGGTGTATTTACCATCGTATGATGATGAAAAAATACTAAGCATCCTTTCAAAAGTAAAAGAAGTGTCCTGGCAAGTATTTTCAAAACACAATAAAAAAGTAACAACCTATAAAAATATTACGGTACAGCCTATTACCAACGAAGCCTTTGTAAAAAGTATGGCAACCAGCAAAGGCATTCTTTGTGGTGGCGGATTTGAAACCCCTGCCGAAGCACTGTTTATGCGTAAAAAACTATTGGTAATACCCATGAAAGGACAGTACGAGCAACAATGCAATGCCGCTGCTTTAAAAGATATGGGCGTACCCGTAATAAAGGCGCTTAAAAAAAAGTATATACAAGATATTGTGTATTGGACGGAAACCCACACCATTATAGACGTAAACTACCCGGACATTACCGAACAAATTATAGATACCCTATTACAGGAAAATCTATAATACAAACCCACTTTATGGCTTTTAACAATCCCCAAAAACCTTTTAACCTAAAACCTCAAGATTTTGGAAAAGACTTTGTGTTTGGGGTCTCAACTGCAGCCTATCAAATTGAAGGCGCACATACCGTACACGATAAAGGCACGTCCATTTGGGATCAGTTCACCTCAAAAAAAGGCAATACCTTTAACAACCAGCATGGGCAAATAGCCTGCGATTTTTATAACAGGTTTGAAGCGGATATTCTGCTTATGCAATCGATGAACATCAAACACTTTCGGTTTTCATTGGCATGGTCGCGCATCCTTCCAAATGGTACAGGAACCGTAAGTGCCGAGGGTATCGATTTTTACAATCGGGTTATTAATTTCTGTTTAAAATGCGGCATCACACCTTGGGTAACACTTTACCATTGGGATTTACCACAAGCCCTACAAAACAAAGGCGGTTGGGTAAATAGGGAGGTGCTTTCTTGGTTTGAAAACTACGCACAGGTTTGCGCTACCCATTTTGGCGACCGTGTAAAAAACTGGATGGTACTAAACGAACCCATGGTATTTACAGGCGCTGGTTATTTTTTAGGGGTACATGCCCCGGGTAATAGAGGCTTAAAAAACTTTTTGCCTGCGGTACACCACGCCATGCTATGTCAAGCCATTGGTGGTAGGGTGTTGCGCGCCTTAGTGTCCAATGCCCATATAGGCACTACCTTTTCCTGTTCGCAAATAACCCCTTTTAGGGATACGCCCAAAGATATTCGGGCAGCCCAAAAAGCCGATGCGCTTTTAAATAGACTTTTTATAGAACCCCTGTTGGGGTTTGGTTACCCCACCGAACACGTGCCTGTGCTAAGGCGTATAGAAACCTATATAAAACCACAAGATTTAAAAAATGCGGTGTTCGATTTCGACTTTATTGGTGTGCAAAATTACACCCGCGAAATGGTAAGGCATCACTATTTAGTACCTTATTTGCGTGCCAAAATAGTAAAGGCTTCCAAGCGCCATGTAAAAACCACGCTTATGGATTGGGAAGTGTACCCACCCAGTATGTATAGTATGATAGAGCAGTTTAACCAATACAAAGGCATTAATAAAATCATCATTACCGAAAATGGTGCCGCTTTCCCTGATATGCTTGTTGATGGCAAAGTGCACGATATAGAACGCCTACATTATTTACAGGCATACCTAGAGCAAGTGCACAAAGCCAAAAAAGACGGACTCAACGTAGCAGGTTATTTTGTTTGGACCTTTACCGATAATTTTGAGTGGGCAGAAGGCTACCACCCACGTTTTGGTTTGGTTTACACCAATTTTTTAACACAAGAGCGCATTGTAAAAGCATCGGGTAAATGGTATCAAGCTTTTCTGGGAAGCTAATCGTCATTCGCTTTGAATCGTCATGGCAAGGAGCATCTGTGCCGAGCGCAAACAAGATAAAACCATCTTATGATTCGTACTTCAAATAAAATTAGAAATATATTATAAACAGATTGCTTCAGTCGTACCTCCTTTGCAAAGACGTAAAGTTTTATGTTTATTGCTATATCAAAAACACCCTAGTTTGCTTTCTTCACCCAGCAAAAAATACGTAGAAGTAAGTATTTTATTATTGAGAAAATTTTTATAATTATGTATTTTAGTAAGTTAATACATATGTTAATGCTTTAATTTCCCAAATACTATGAAGCATTTTTTAGGTTCAAAGGAGTTTAAAGGCGAGCATTGGATGACCTCCAATGAAGCGCAAGAATTTTTTAGGGTAAGCCGCAGCACCTTATACCGCTGGGGTAAAACCAAGCAATTGCCATTTACTAAAATAGGTGGTGTGTTGTATTATCCCAAAGCCTTTATAGAAGCGCTTATGGGGGTTAAGTTGCAAAACAATCCGTTTTTAAAATACAATAAAAGTGAGGCACGTAAATAAGGGCCTCACTTTTATTGTAAAAATAAATGTTTAAGTAAGCGTTACCATGCCCAGGTAGGTACTTGTGGCAGCCAATTTCTTGTCCGCAGTAACAAAAGTAGCCCATACGTGCACCTGTTGTGTAGCCCAATAGGCAGGAAGTGGCATTTGTACCGTAGTTAAATTGCGGGTACCTGCGGGGTTTGCCGTTTCAAACACATTTAAAGCTTCGCAGTACACCACTACCACAAGCTCATCGGTAGCGGCAGCATTGCCTTGTCCACTGTTATCATCCCATGTCATGCTAAGCTCTTGGTTGGCATCGGGCGTGACACTAGGGTTGGATAGCCCGCGCAAATCGCCTTTGCCAATAAGCACTTTGGGGTAATCAACCACATAGGTTTCAAGGCCGTCGGGCAATAGCGCATATTTAATATGGTAGCCCGTAGCTAGGTTAAATGTGCTTTTATCACTTTGTGGTTTGCCAAAATACGCCGAAAGAATTTCTTTTATAGGCGTTAAAAATTGGATGGCCGTTTTAAAGCGTTCACGTTGGTCTATTTGCGCAGGGGTTGGGGTATAATTGCCACGAGTAGGTAAACTGCGCATAATGTCTTTACCTCGCCAACGTGCACCCACAACGTTGCCCACTTTTCCGGAGAAGCCTCCAAGGATGCCTTTACTAAATGTTCCCATAGGTTTATAAGATTTTGGGGTTAATAAGGGGTGAAACTAAAACGCATGGGCCTAATTTACAAACGCATGACACATATTGACACATATTGACACACATTGCAACATATTGCAACAGTTTGACACATATTGACACAACTGCCCAAAAAAAGGGGTGTTTTGTTCGGGTTTTGTTCGGGTTTTGTTCAGGTACGGTTTAGGTGTATTTTTTTTAGATGGGGGTTTGCCCGAACAAGGGGCGAATACATGTAAAATTAAATTGCAGTAACGCCAGTATTTTTAAAATTCTGCATACCATTGTAAGTAAAGTTTTGTTATATTCGTAGTTGTATTACACATGTGTGGGTTGTTTTTTATAAACACTTATTATAAAAAGCTTAGTACTATATTTCACCATGTTATTCTGAATAAAATAAAATTTTTAAACTTTTATTTATAGTTATGAAAGAGGTAAAACTTGTTCCTTTTACATATAAAAACGAAAAGCAAATAGCTGTTAAGTTTGGATATGATGACTCTATAAGAATTCATTTAAAAAAGTTGCTCGATATTAAGTGGAGTAATTCAAACAAAACTTTTTACATTAAATATTCTTCAGAAAACAAAATAAAAGTTTATAAGCATTTAAGAGCTATTAATTGTTTAATAGATTATAGTGAACTAAAAACGGTACTTCCTAACATTACTAAAACACAAAGTTTTAAGCTGCCAAAACTTAACGAGCATCAAACAACCGATTTACAAAGGTTTAAAAAATGGTTGCAACAAAAGCGGTTAAGTGAAAATACGGTAAATACTTATGTTGAAGTTACATCGTTTTTTATAAGATACGCAGCCTTAAAAAATACATTAAACTACAGTAAGCGCCTTATTGAATCTTTTAATTACGACTTTATAGTTCAATTAAACAAATCCATTTCCTACCAAAACCAATGCATTAATGGCATTAAGAAATTTCTTGATTATAAAGGAGTGGAAGTAGAGGCATTAGAATTGGAACGCCCTAGAAAAGAGAAAAAATTGCCTGTTGTATTAAACATAGAAGAACTAAAACAAATTTTTGACCAAACACATAATATTAAACATAAAACATTGTTAAGTCTTATTTATTCGGCTGGGTTAAGAATAGGCGAAGCCATTAATTTAAAAGTTAAAGATATAGATAGCAAACGAATGTTAATACATATAAGGGGCGCTAAGGGCAAAAAGGACCGATACACCTTACTTTCTGAGATGTTTCTTGATTTATTACGGATTTATTATAAGCAATATAAACCAAAGGTGTATTTGTTTGAGGGGCAAGGCGGCGAGCAGTATAGCAGTTCGAGTGCGCAAAGCGTATTAAAAAGTGCGGTAAGTAAAGCGGGCTTAAAAAAACAAGTTACATTGCATACATTAAGGCATAGTTTTGCGACACATTTATTAGAAAATGGAACAGACATTAGGTATATACAAGAATTATTGGGGCATAGTAGCCCAAAAACAACCATGATTTATACGCATGTAAGTGAAACGAGTATAAGAAAAATAAAAAATCCGTTTGATAATTTATAAAACATATTTATATTGCACTACATAAGAATTTTCTTTATTTTAAAGATGGTAGAAAAAAAGGCAAAAAAACAACAAAACATGGGCATAGCCTCCCAAAACAGTTGCATAAAATGAAGAAAGTTCCGTATATAAACAAGTTGTACGTAATTTGAGACCAAGATTGTGAAGAGAATATTATACAATAATCTGACAACTAAAAAAGTTGATTTATTCGAATCAAATAACTTTTCGATTAAATTTAGGCGGAACTGGAGACAAATAAGAAAATTTAGAAATAAAACAGTATCGGATTTTATAAACCTGAAAAACTATATCGGAATATTGCAAATAAGTTCATTCCAACATTCTGACAAAAATTATGTTTTTGACCTAAATGAATCAATATCTGAAATAGAGCAGAATGGACACAAAGCGGAAATTAAAAATATTTCTGAATATCAATCTGTAGTTTACGCTCTGAATTATCAGGACGAAAAACTATATCAATTTCGTTTTGAATTCGGATTTAAAAATAAGCGATTATTTATTACTCTGACTTTTGAAAATATAAACGAAAAAGTAATTGAAGACAATTATAACGAGATAGTTAAAATACTGAACACAATAAAGTTTAAAGAATAAAAACTACGTACAACATTGTATAAAAAAAATTGCTAGTTTTAGCTAAACCAAAGTTAGTTGCTCGTTTGCTTGCTTCTGATTTTCCTTCGGAAAATCCTCGCACACAAACACGCAACTTTCCTTATACATAACCGTTGTAGCCAATTTGAGAAATGACCATCCGAGAGATATTAAATACGACTGAACACAGACCTTGGAGAATGCCGACTGAAAATTGGAAATTCTACCAAGAATGGAATAATGCGATATTTCTTCATTGGCAAGTGGAATTGACCGAATTGAAAAAATTTGTGCCTAAAGAACTGGAAATCGACCTTTTTGAAGAAAAACCTTGGATTTCGCTTGTTGCCTTTACAATGGAAAAAATTAGACCTAAAAACATTCCATCTTTTAAACCAATTTCGGACTTTAATGAAATAAATATTCGGACTTACATAAAATCAAATAATAAAACTGGAGTTTACTTTTTGAGCATAGAAGGTGGAAAATTAGCATCCTGTAAAATAGCTAAAGGAATTTCGGAATTACCATATCGTTATTCAAAAATAAAAAGACAAAACGGAATTTATGAATCAACTAATAAAGAGTATAACGACCAATTGAACATCGAATTTGAATTGGGAAAAGCAAGAACGGAAAAAACTGAACTTGACAAATGGCTAACAGAAAGGTATGCCCTTTTTCAAGACACAAAGGATTCGATAAATGAATTTGACATTCATCATTTGGAATGGCCAACTCAGGAAATCAAGTTTAAAAAGTTAATCGTTAATTATCCAAGATTTAGAAATTTAATAAAAAACGAGCCGAATTTGACTCATTATTCAAATGGAGTTCAAGTTCTTGCTTGGAATAAAAATAAAAACTGGCTACAACACCGTGTATAAAAAATTGCTAGTTTTAGCTAGCACAAAGTTTGTTGCGTATTTGCTGGCTTCCGATTTTCCTTCGGAAAATCCTCGCCACCAAACACGCAACTTTCCATACACGAACACGTTATGTGCAAGCTAAACTCACTCAATCGGAAAAATGACATTTGAAAAATTAGTCCAAAAAAGAATGTTTTTGTTAATCATTATGCTACTAATGATTTCAATATACTTTGGTGGAATTCAAACTGGATATAATCGGACTTTGGGTTGGTCTTATGATTTTAGTTTTTGGATATTCATAGTTAAGCCATTTTTATGGTTAGCTTTCTTAATCGGATACGGAATTTTAGCAATATTGAGTTATTGGACAAATAAAAAACTTTCAATATCTCATTTGATTTTAATCGGACTGACTTTCATTTCGGAGGATATTTTGAATTCTGATTCTCGTCTGACTTTGACTTTAATACTGATTTCGATAATCGTATTTCTAATAAATTTTGTTTGGTCAATTAAAAATCGGAATTTAAAGCTGACAAAAAAAGCCAGCACATAACATTGTATAAAAATAATGCTTAAGTTTAATCCTTAATCAAAAGGTTAGTGCGTATTTGGTCACTCTGATTTTCCTGCGGAAAATCCTCGGACTCAAAACCGCACTATTCTTATACGTAACCGTTGTAAGCAATTAACCAAAACCACCTCAAAAGCTGAATGAAACATTATCTACCAGAAGAACTTGACATTGAAAATGGGTCTGAAAGTGAACAAATAAGAACAAGGAAAATATTTGACGACCTTAAAGAGAGAGCTCTTAATGGAAAATTTCTCTTGGAACGAGAAAAAGAGTTCTTATGTATGGGACTGAATCTTACAATACACGAAAGCGATGGTAGGCCTGAAAATTTTGATTTTTGTAATGATTATATATTCCGAGAATTATACTTAACATATTTCCATAATAATCTTGCTGGACCATTTCATAAAGCGAAAAAAGGAAAAATAGTAGAAGTCTCACAAAGAGAACAAATAAAAGACTTTAAAAGACTTCAGTCTATTTCAAATCAATGGTATAAACAAATTGAAATTACAAATCATAAAGACCAAGTATTACAAGAATTAGCTATCGAGACAAGAAAAGACTTAAAAGAACTCGATAAAAAATATCCGAGATTAATTAGAAGGTTTCGAGCAAAGCAAGATAAATATAGGTTGCAAAAGGACAAGATAATTTTACAATCTAAATTTCTTTATCATATGATTAAGTCAATGAAACAGGACTATGACCAATCAGAATTTGAAATACCTTTCTCTGGTCAAGTAGTCGAATTAACTGATTATTCATTGGTTCACATTACAAGTAGGCATTACGCTGAACCTATTAAGGATAAACCCGAAAAGTCATTTCACTATCAAAATTTTTACCCTAAAGAGTTGCACATTGATTTAAGAAACATTCTGACCGAAATAGACAAACTTGGGCTAATTGACTTAAATCTAACTGACAACGTAGTTTTTGAATTTGATGGAGTCGTTTACCAACTATGGATTCAGAAAAGAACTAAACAAGTAAAAGGGCAAGGAAATGTTGAATTTAACCGAATCCAATCATTTTATCCAATTTATGACCAAGAGAAACTGTCGGAAATCAATACGAACTACGATAAAACAAAAATTAACGATAAATTAGAACTGTACGTAAAAAAATAACTGCTTACAACACCGTATATAATTTATTGCTAGTTCTAGCCTACTTACGAAAATCCTCGCGGATTTTGAAGTGCCCCCAAAAAGTTAGACACTATTTGAGGGTATTTTTATGGAAAGAAA